>DUEK01000137.1 GCA_011192155.1 Thermoflexia bacterium | reverse complement strand
GGGGGAACCTTGCAAGACAGACTATCAAAAAATTTGTATATAGGAGGAAACTGAAATGCGTGTATTATCATTAGGAGGGGCTGGCGCTGTTTGCGAGCACGCCACCCGGGATCTGGCCGAGTTCTCTGACTTTGACGAAATCGTCATCGGCGACTATAACGTCGCCGCAGCAGAGAAACTGACCGCCGATATTGGCGACCCACGGGTCAAAGTTTTAAAGGTGGATGCCAATGACTATGAGAGTTTGGTCAGGATTTTCAAGGATTTTGACGTGATTCTCAACGGCCTGCCCTGGAAGTACGATATGGCCGTGACCAGGGCTTGCGTTGAAGTTGGCGTCAACGGGCTGGACGTCTCTACCGAGGAGGATCAGTGGGACTATGACGCGGCCGCCAAGGAGAAGGATATCGTCTTTATCCCCGGTGTGGGCGCGACCCCCGGCATCACCAACGCGATGGCCCGACGGGCGGCGGATCAACTGGACGAGGTTGACGATATCCAGATCAATTTTGCCGCTTTCCGCTGTCCGGCTCCCGCTCCTGGCTTGCTCATCACCTTTTTGTGGGAGTTCCACCCCAAAACCGAGAGCCGCCTGTACTATGAGAACGGCGAGTTCATCTGGGCAGGGCCTTTTGCGGGATTAAAGACGGTGAACTTTCCCGGCCCCATCGGCGAGCAAGAGGTTTGCTACATCCCGCACCCGGAAACCCGCACGATGCCCAAGAGCCTGGGGGCCAAGGCGGTATCGGTGCACGGCTGTTTCCCGCCGCACGCGATGCGGTTGGCAAAGGCGATGCTGGAATCGGGCCTTTACAGCGAGGAGCCTATCACCGTCAAAGGCGTCGAGACCACGCCGTTTGATTTGATGTTTGACTTGTTGCTAGAACTGCCGGCGAGCAAAGAGACTCCGTTGTGGGCCTACGGCCTGGTAGTGGACGTTTTCGGCAAGCGGGATGGGCGCGACGTCAAAATCTCGCTGTGGAACCGCCACCCGCCGATGGAGAAATGGGGCGGCAAGGCGGCCTACTACAAGAACATTGCCATTCCGCTCAGCATCGGCGTGCAGATGATGGCTCGCGGCGACGTCAAAGCGCGAGGCGTTGTGCCGCCAGAGACAGCCATTGACCCCTTGATCTTTTTCGCCGAACTGGCCAAGCGCGGCATCGAGATTCACGAAAAGGTGGAAGAGTATCACGTGATCGAGTGATTGACGAGTGAAACGTGAAGCGTGAGCAGGCGCGACCTCTGCCATCACGTCTCGCGCTTCACGTTTCACGAAAATCTTTGGGGGGTTGAACAAGATATGAGTCAAGAGTATCAGCACATCTCCCCCGTCTGGACCCGCTACACGCCCATCGTGGCGGAGCGAGCCGAGGGGGCTTACGTCTACGATCAAGACGGAACCCGCTACCTGGATTTTAGTTGCGGCATCGGTGTGACCAACACCGGCCATTGCCACCCGAGGGTGGTGCAGGCGATCCAGGAACAGGCGGCCAAGCTCTTGCACGCCCAGGCCAACATCATCTTTCACCCGCCGCTCCTGGAACTGGCGGAGGAACTGCGAGCGGTGGTTCCGAGTGAGCTGGATTGCTTCTTCTTTTCCAACAGCGGCGCGGAGGCGGTGGAAGGGGCGGTCAAACTAGCCCGTCACGCCACCGGCAAACCGAACGTCATCGTCTTTCAGGGCAGCTTTCACGGGCGCACCGCACTGACAATGGCTCTCACTACCTCCAAGACTATCTACCGGGTTGGCTATCAGCCCTTGCCGGCAGGGGTCTTTGTCGCCCCCTACCCCTATGCTTACCGGTACGGTTGGAGGCCGGAGGAAACCGAGGAATTCTGCCTGCACGAAGTCGAGCTTTTGCTGAAAATGCAAACCGCTCCCTCAGAGACGGCCGCCATTCTGGTCGAGCCGGTGCTGGGCGAGGGCGGGTACGTGGTTCCGCCACCGGGCTTTCTCAGGGGACTGAGCCGCATCTGCGACGAGCACGGCATGCTGCTCATCGCCGACGAGGTGCAATCGGGCTTTGGGCGCACCGGCAAGTGGTTCGCTGTGGAGCACTTGAACGTAACGCCCGACATCATGACGATGGCCAAGGGGCTGGCCTCTGGCCTGCCGCTCTCGGGGGTCGCCGCCCGGCGCGAGTTGATGGAAAAGTGGATTCCCGGCTCTCACGGCGGCACCTACGGCGGCAATGCTGTGGCCTGCGCCGCCGCCGTCGCCACGGTGCGCGTCATCCGCGAGGAAGGACTGCTGGAGAATGCGACCAAGATGGGCGCTTATCTAATGGAGCAACTGCGAGAACTCCAGGTCAAATTTCCCGTCGTCGGAGACGTGCGCGGACTGGGCTTGATGATCGGAACCGAGTTCACCGATATGACTGGCGCACCTGATACCGATCTGGCAAAAGCGGTGGGTAAGAATTGCCTCAAGCGGGGATTGATCATTCTCACCTGCGGCCCGTATGGCAACACCGTTCGCTGGATACCGCCGTTGACGGTCACGCGGGAGCAGATAGATGAGGCGCTGGCGATTTTCAAAGATTCTCTGGAAGAAGCGATTTTCTAGAGTCAAGCAGATGGTTTCATTGCCGATTCGTGTAAAAGAAACGTAATTATGCGACAAATCATCATAAAATGCTTGACAATCGTGACGATTCCTGGTATAATAGTCCCAAGATGACGAGGAACGAACTTGATCAGGTTGATCGCCAGATCATTGCCGCTCTGAAAGAGGATGGGCGCATGTCCTTTGCCGAGCTTGCGCGCCGCCTCGACGTCTCCCCCGGCATGGCGCGCGAGCGTTATCATCGGCTCGTGCAGAATAATGTGCTCCAGGTCGTCGCTGTCACCAATCCTCCGGCAATGGGCTACCGCATGATGACCCTCATCGGCATCAAAGTGGATGGCAGCCGGCTCCACGAGGTCGCTCGCCAGATCGCGGCCTTTGATGAGGTCATCTACCTGGTGCTCTGCACCGGCAGCTATGACATCCTGGCGGAAGTGGTCTGCCGCGACAACGCCGACTTGCTACAGTTCCTCACCGAGCGCCTCCACGTCGTCGAAGGAATCCGCGACGCAGAGAGTTTTGTCTACCTGGATATTGTGAAGGAAATCCACACCTAGCCCAAAAAGGAGCAAAATGCCTATACCTGAATCTGTTTTGTACCTCACTGAGGAGGATGTGCAGAAAACCATAACCGTCGCCGAGGCAGTGACCCTGGCCGAAAAAGGTATCAAAGCCGACGCGGCTGGGAATGTCGCCGGAAGCAAATTCTACATGAATGTGGGCGAGGATGGCTTTATCAAGCCCTTCTCCGGCTACATGCTGGGCGAAGAACTGGCCTTTGTCAAGACCTTTAGTTTCTTCCCCGGCAACCCAGAGCGATTCGGCTGCGGGACGACTTCGTCGATGGTGCTTTTGTTTGACGCCGAGACGGGCCTGCCGGTGTGCCTGATGGATGGCGGCTGGGTCACAGCCCTGAAAACGGGAGCTTCGACTGCCGTGACCACCGCCTACCTGGCCCGACCCGACGCGGCGACGGTCACCATCTTTGGGGCAGGGACGTTGGGCCGGATGCATCTGCGGGCGCTGGCCTGTCGTTTTGACCTGCGCCAGGCTTACATCGTGGACGTTTTGCCCCAGGCGGCAGAGGCGTACGTGGCCGAGTTGGGGGCAGAGTTCGACTTTCCGGTGGAGGCGGTCCCACTGGATGGCCGGGAGCGGGCCGTGCGCGCGGCCGACGTCATCTTTACCGTCACCACCGGCAATCTGCCCGTGGTGGAGCGGGCCTGGCTGCGACCGGGGGCTTTCGTCGCCCGGCTAGGCTCCTATCAGGAGGTGATGCTCGACGTCATCACCGCGGCCGACAAGGTCGTCGTGGACAGTTGGCATTACGTCAGTCCCCGCATCCCGGAGCTAAAGATGCTGGCCGCGAAGGAGGGCTTTGGTTTCGAGGACGTGCACGCCGAGTGGCCCGACATCGTGGGCGGGCGCAAGCCGGGCCGCGAGTCGCCCGATGAAGTCATTGTCTACATTGCCCTGGGTATCTGGGGCGAGTACGCCGCTATCTTGCCAGGGGTCTACCGGCGGGCGCGGGAGCTAGGGCTGGGCCAGATAATCAGCTCGTAAATTCGCATATTTGCAAAAAAGAGGAGCATACAAAAATGGCAATTCTAGAAGAACCTATCAAGGAACAACTGCATCTCAAAAACTATATTGACGGCGAGTGGGTCGAGTCGGAAGGAGAACGGAAGGACGTCGTCAATCCGGCTAACGGCAAGACCATCGCCACCGTCCCAATCTCGACCGAGGACGAGATCAACGAGGCGGTGGAGGCGGCCAAAGACGCCTATCACGACTGGCGACGGACGCCCCCGCTGGCGCGAGTGCGCTGCCTCTTCCGGCTGAAGGAGCTGCTGGAGGAGCACTTTGAGGAGGTGAGCCGGATTCAGACGATGGAGCACGGCAAGACGATTGACGAATCTCGCGGCGAGACCCGGCGCGGGATCGAGATGGTCGAGGTGGCGACGGGCATCCCGTCACTGATGATGGGCTACAACCTGGAGGATATCGCCACCGGCATAGACGAGTACCTCATCCGCCAACCGTTGGGTGTGTTCGGCATCATCGCTCCCTTTAACTTTCCCTTTATGGTGCCGCTCTGGTTCGCGCCGTTCGCCGTCGCCACCGGGAACTGTATCGTCCTCAAGCCCTCCAGCGAGGACCCGATTAGCCAAGTCAAGATTCTCGAGCTGGCGGAGGAAGCGGGCATTCCGCCGGGGGTTTGGAACATCGTCCACGGCGGGCGGACGGTCGTATCGGGGATGTTGGACCATCCCGATATCAAGGGCGTGTGCTTCGTCGGCTCGACGCCCGTGGGCCGGGACGTCATCTACAAAAGGTGCGGCGAGACCGGCAAGCGGGTCATTGCCATGTGCGGCGCCAAGAACTTTGCCCTGGTGATGCCGGACGCCAATCTGGATAGGACGATAGCCGCGTGTATGACCTCCTTCTACGGCAATACCGGCCAGCGCTGCCTGGCGAACGCCAACCTGGTCGTCGTCGGCGAGGGGTTGAGCGAGCAGGAATATGACGCCTTTTACAAAAAAGTAGTGGATGCGTTCGTCGCCGCGGCCAAAAAGATAAGGATGGGCTACGGGCTCGACGACACTGTTCACATGGGGCCGATCCGCGACAAAAAGAAAAAGCAGAACGTTCTGAACTATATCGAAAAGGGTATCGCAGCAGGAGCCACGTTGACCCTCGACGGCCGGCAGTTTGAGATCGTAGGCGACCTGCCGGATACCTGTTTTATCGGCCCGACCGTTTTCGAGGATGTGACGCTCGACATGGCTATCGCCAGGGACGAGATCTTTGGACCGGTGGCAAATATGATGAGGGCCAGGAATCTGGCTGAGGCGATAGACATGATCCACGACGTCCCCTTTGGCAACGCCGCCTCCCTATTCACCCAAAACGGCAAGTGGGCGCGCGAGTTCCAGTATAACGTCCAATGCGGCAACATTGGCATCAACACCGGCATCGCGGCCCCGATGGCGTTCTTCCCCTTTAGCGGGATGAAGGACTCTTTCTTCGGCACGCTGCACGGGCAAGGGCGGGAGGCGATCCGTTTCTTCACAGAGAGCAAAGTCGTCATCCAGAGGTGGTTCTAATGGCGAACGGAAGTTTAACCGCCGCCGCCATCATCAGCTTTTGCAAAGAGCTTGAGGACAAGTCCTCGACGTTCTACGGCGAACTGGCCGAGCGATGGCCGGAGGGCAAGGAGATGTTCCAGGTTTTCTCAAAGGCCGGCGAGAAGCACAAGACGTGGGTGGTCAGAACCTACCAGGAGACCATATCCGACGCCCTGGAAGCCAGCTATGCCTTCGAAGGTATGAACCTGGCGGATTACGTTGTCGAGACGGCGCTGGCGGAGGGATCCGGCTACACCGATGCCTTGAAGGTGGCTCTCGCGCTTGAGGAAAAAGCCTGCGATTTCTACCTGGAAGTGGCCCAGCGGTCGGAATCGCTGCTGGCTACTATCCCAATGGCGTTCAAGCGGGTAGCCAAGAAGAGGAACAAGCGCAAGGCCAGGCTACAATCGTTACTAGACGTCAGACTCTAAAGGTTTCAGAAAACCTTTAGAGTCTCGACCAGACAGATAAAGGAGACTAACATGACGCGCGATTTAACTCAAACACACGCTTTGTTCCAAAAAGCAAAGCAGTTCATCCCCCAAGGCGTCAACTCGAACTTTCGCTACTGGGGGGACGAAGAAACTCTGGTGATTATGCGGGGTGAGGGGGCCTACATCTGGGACATGGACGAAAACCGGTATATTGACTACCGGCTGGCCTTTGGCCCCGTCATCCTGGGCCACGCCTACCCACGGGTAGTGAAGCGGGTAGCAAACGCAATTCAAGATAGCACGCTCTTTGCCTGGACGACTCCCGCAGAGATCCAGGTGGCGGAGCGGATCGTCCGTATGACCGGCGTGGACAAGGTGCGTCTGGGCAACACCGGCACCGAGGTGACGATGCACGCACTGCGCATCGCCCGCGGCTATACCAACCGGGAGCGCTTTATAAAGTTCGAGGGCCAGTACCACGGCATGCACGATTATGTTCTCTTTAGCACGGCTGGCGCGCCGGTCGGTATGCTGGGCTCTCGCCGCAGCCCCATCAACGTGCAATCCAGCTCTGGCATCCCGGAGGGCATCCGCCAATATGTCATCAATCTGCCTTTTAACGACTTTGAGATGCTGGAAGAGACGTTGGCAGCCCGTTGGCACGAAATCGCCGCGATCTTTGTGGAACCGATGCTGGGCAATGCCGCCGGTATCCTGCCCCAGCCCGGCTGGCTGGAAAAGCTGCGCGAGCTGTGCACAAAATACGGCATCGTCCTCATCTTTGACGAGGTCAAGACCGGCTTCCGCATCGCCAACGGCGGCGCGCAGGAATACTTTGGCATCCAGGCCGACCTGGTCACCTATGCCAAGGCGATGGGCAATGGTTTTCCCATCGCGGCGATTGGCGGCACGGAAGAGGTGATGAGCGTCGTCGGCTATGGCAGTGTGGCCCACGGGGGCACTTATTCTGGGAACGTCGTCGGTGCTGCCGCCGCCGATGCCACGCTAGAGATTTTGGAGAATGAGCCTATCATTGAGACCATTTTCAAGAACGGTCAAAAGCTGATGGACGGCGTGAGCGAGATTCTGACCCGGCACGGCATTGTCCATTACATCACCGGTTTGCCGCCGATGTTCAGCCTTATCCTCGGAGTGGAGGAGGAGCCGACTGACTTTCGCGCCTACTGCGCCGGCGACGGCGATCTCTACGAAGAACTGGCAATGGCCTTGATCGAGCGGGGCGTCATGCCCGACGGCGATGGCCGGGAACCCTGGTTCCTCTGTTACCAGCACAATGAGCAAGTGATCGCTGAAACGTTGACGGCGTTTGAGGACGCGGTAAAGGACGTGAAACGTCAAGCGTGAAACGTCAAGCGTCATTATGGGAGGAAGTGCTATGCCATACGGATACCACGGCAAAATCTTGCACGTTGACTTGACAACAGGAAAACTGGAGGTAGAAGAACCCAACGAGACCTTTTACCGCAAGTACATGGGCGGGAGCGCGATGGGCGTCTACTATCTCCTCAAGAACACCCCGCCCGGCGCCGACCCGCTGGGGCCGGAGAACACGCTCAGCCTGATGACGGGCGTCGTCACCGGAGCGCCTTTCTCCGGCCAATCGCGCGTCACCGCCACGGCCAAGTCGCCCGTCACTGATCTGGTCGGTGACTCGCAGTCTGGGGGATTCTGGCCGGCGGAACTAAAGGGCGCCGGGTTCGACGGTATCGTGATCCACGGCCAGGCCGAGAAACCGGTCTACCTGTGGCTCCACGACGGGGAGGCGGAACTGCGGGACGCGGCTCACCTCTGGGGCAAGTTCACCGCCGACGTGGAGGACGCCATTCGGCAAGAATTGGACGACAAGCGCATACGAGTGCTCCAATGCGGCCCAGCGGGCGAGCAGGGGGTGCTCTTTGGAGCGCTCATCAGCGACGCCAACCGGGCCAATGGGCGCACCGGCATGGGCGCGGTGATGGCCTCCAAGAACCTCAAGGCGGTCGCTGTGCGGGGACGCAATCGCCCCAAGTCAGCCAATCCGGATACAGTAAAGGCTGTGGCAAAGTGGGGCGCCGACAACTTTGAGGATTCGGACATCTATGAGATGGGGTTGGACGGCACCGCTGGAATCGCTTTCTCACAAAGCGAAGGGGGCGGACTGCCCACCCGCAACTGGTCGAGCGGTATCTTTGAGGGAGCCGAGGCCATCAGCGGGCAGCGGATGAGCAAGACCATCCTCAAGGAGCGCGACACCTGCTTTGGCTGCGTGGTGCGCTGCAAGCGGGTGGTAGAAGTGACCGAGGGGCCGTTCCTGGTGGATCCCCGCTACGGCGGCCCGGAATACGAGACCATTGCTACGATGGGCTCTTACTGCGGAGTCTCTGACCTGGCGGCGGTTGCTCTTGCCAACCAACTGTGCAATATGTACGGGATGGATACCATCTCTTGCGGCGCAACGGTTGCCTGGGCGATGGATTGCTTTGAGCAGGGATTGATCACCACGGAGCAGACCGACGGCATCGAACTCCGCTTTGGCAACGCCGGGGCGCTGGTGCAGATGGTGGAACTCATTGGCAAGCGGGAGGGTTTTGGGCGCGTGTTGGGAGAAGGCTCCGCCCGCGCCGCCGAAAAGCTGGGCGTGGGCCAAGACCTGGTAGTGGCGGTCAAAAAGCACGAGCTGCCGGCTCACATGCCCCAGGTCAAGCGCAGCCTGGCTCTCATCTATGCCGTGAATCCTTTCGGCGCCGATCACCAATCCCACGAGCACGATCCATCCTACAGGTGGTATCCAGACCGGATGGCGGAACTGGATCTGATGGATCCCCAGCCGGAGGATGTACTGAACGCCGAAAAGGTACGCTATGCTCTCTACAACCAGTATCTCTACAGTTGTATGGATAGCGTGAGCGTGTGCCAGTTCGTCTTTGGCTCGGCCTGGCAGTTGTACGGCCCCAGCCACCTGGTGGACGCGGTGCGCGGCGTGACCGGCTGGAACGTCAGCTTGTGGGAGTTGCTAAAGGTGGGCGAGCGGCGGTTGAACCTGCTGCGGGCCTTCAACGCCCGTGAGGGCACCGGGGCGGAAGTGGACACTGTGCCGCCCAAGCTGTTGGTTCCGTTGCAGGGGGGGGCGAGCGACGGGGTAGCGGTCACCGCCGAGGAGGTAGAGACGGCGAAAGCGTTGTATTACCAGATGGCTGGTTGGGATGAAAATGGTTGCCCGACGCGGGCCAAGTTGGAAGAACTGGCCCTGGGCTGGCTAGCGGACGCACTAGCGGTTTAGCAATCAGAAACAGGTTTTTGTGTAAGCAAAACGACAAAACCTGGTTTCTCTCTATTTTACGAGGAGAACACTAATGAAAATCGTCGTATTGGGCGGTGCGGGGAAGATGGGCTGCATCGCCGTGCAAGACCTGGCGGGTGACAGTCGGGTCAGTGAAGTGGTCATCGCCGACCGGGACATGGCCCAGGCCCGCACGGTGGCCGAGATCATCGGCAGTGACAAGGTCGCAATCCGGCAAGTGGACTTGAACGACCACGATGCGCTGGTCGGCCTGCTCCAGGGGGCTGATACCTGTCTCAACGCGACCGTCTACTACACCAACCTGCCGGTGATGGAGGCCTGCCTGGAGGCGGGCGCTTGCTACACCGACCTGGGGGGTCTATTCCACACCACCCGTAAGCAGTTAAAGCTGAGCGACCGCTTCGCCGAGGCGGGGGCAAGCGCGGTGCTGGGGATGGGGTCAGCGCCGGGCGTGCCCAACATCCAGGCCCGCTACGCCGCCGACCGGCTGGACACCGTCGAGTACATCCACATCTATGACGGCATCAAGCCGCCCCCGCCAGACGACGTGCGCTTTCCCTACGCCGTGCCGACCATCGTGGAAGAGTTGACCGAACCGCCGATGGTCTACCGCGATGGTGAGTTCGTGGCCTGCCAGCCGTTGACCGAGTTCGAGGATTATTGGTTCGCGCCTCCCCTCGGCCTGCTGCCGATGCATCTCTCGCTGCATTCCGAGGTCGCCACGCTTCCGGTCTCGTTCCGCGCCAAGGGCGTGAAAGAGTGCTTTTTCAAGATCAATTACTGGGGCATGGCTCCAGAAGCGGTGAAAAAGGTGGGTGTGCTGGTGGACTTTGGTTTCGCCGAGCGAGATGCGGTAGACGTAAAGGGGCAGCCAGTGGCGCCGCGCGATATGTTGGTGGCGATGATGTCGGATTACGTCCCATCCACCACCGAACTGTTGGCCCCGCCGAAGAAGCAGCCGCCGGATTGGGTCAAAGAGATCGTCACCGAG
>DUEK01000136.1 GCA_011192155.1 Thermoflexia bacterium | reverse complement strand
CGCGTAGCGCGGTCGGGTGAAACGCGTTGTTAGGCATGTGCCGCCTTTCCCCATGACCTGTTGCCTCTGCTAGAAATCTGAATTTCCCCACTCGCCAGACGACACTTTTACCATAACGAGACACCGCCGCTTGCCACGACACGCGATGCACACTGCGCGCACGGCACACCTTCCTTCCCACTGCGAGACACCTTTCTTTCAGGCCGCGATGCGCCCGTTGTCGGGATGTGCTTTTTCGCCCAGCGCAACAATTGTATTTGGCCATGCCGGGCCAGAGTGACACAGTGATGACCGCAGGCAACGTGTTCGGCTCTGAACTTTGAGGAGAGCAAATCCTCAGTGCTTTGCCATCAGCCGCTGGCACAGTTCTACGCCAGTCACTGCATCCGTGGTCCAAAAGTCGGCGCCGACGTACTCGCATACGTGTTCGCTGAGCTGACCACCGCCGATGATGATCGGAGCCTGGTTTCCGTCAGCTCGCAACAAGGCAACTGTCTCGTGCATCGTTTCGTAAGAACTGGTCAATAACCCGGAAAGCCCCACGATGTCTGGCTGTATCTCTCTCTCGCGCGCTGCAAATTCCGCGGGCGACACATCCACGCCCAGATCGTACACGGTAAACTCGTGGCAGCGCAGTAACATGGTCACGATATTCTTGCCCAGGTCGTGGATATCTCCCTGCACCGTACCCAGTAGAATCCGTCCCGATGCATGCCCCGAGACCTGGCTCTCCACCACGGGCTGGAGCAGTTCCGTCACCTGGTAGAAAATTTCCCCGCCCATAATGAGGCCAGACAGATAATACTGATTTCGTTCGTAGCGCTCTCCTATCTGGCGCATCCCCTCCTGGCAGTCCCCCATGATGAGCAGAGGATCATCACCGGCTGTAACTCGTTGGTGAACAAGGGCCAAGGCGCTCTCCTCGTCTAGTTCGGCGATGGCGGCGATCAGTTCCGCCCGTTTATCTGTAGCACTCATACGTTGTGCGGCTCCTAATCCCGAATGCCCACCGTAGTCGTGAACCGCAAGCGGTCACCTGGGCTGATGAACCAACCCCAACTGACAGGTCGGTCGTCAAAGTCGTAAAAGATATGCTCTACGCGGAAGGCAGCAACTGCAATCGTTGATTGGAGCAACTGGGCTTCCTCTTTGGTCAGTACAGTGACGTCAATTGTTAAATCGCCCCGCTTTATAGTTGACTTGGCGCCACCGTTGAACAAGCCACGCAACGCAGTGACTTCCATCTCCGCCTCGATGATAGGGCGCGTGGGATCGTACACCAGGTGCTCGCGATGGTACAGAACAGGCGTTTCCCCTTGGGAGATCAGCCGCCGGATAAAGACGGTCCGTTGCCCGGCCTCAATATCCAACTTGCGGGCGGTGCGCTCGCTGGCCGAGGTGATGCGCGCCTCCAGGAGCTTGACTGTTGTATATGCTTCGTCTCGAAAAAGGCGTTGTAGATCGTCCAGGTGAAAGGCGGCGGTTCCCAACTCTAGTGGCTTGACAAAGGTGCCACGTCCCTGTTCAGCAATCACTACACCCTGTTCGACGAGGATGTTGATGACCCGCCGCACCGTCATCGGACTGACTTGGTAACGCTGGCAAAGTTGAGATTCTGAAGGGAGACGGTCGCCGGGGCGAAACACTCCCGTGGCAATTTGTCGCCGCAGGATGTTGACCAACTGGGCGTAGGCAGGCTCGTACGATCTGCGATCTATGGCAGCAGATGGATTCTCTTTCATAGGTGAATTCAAGTTCCCACAGGTCAAGTCAACTTTTCTGTACAAGTGTATGACTTTTTGTTAGAAAGTCAAGTGCCCTTTTGCTCCTTGACAACTCCCCTATATAAGTGTATAATCTGTGTACTTCCGACCGACAAGATCTGATAGAACCACGGATTTCAAATGCCTCACCCACACACCAAAATCATTGCCTGTGCCACCGTTATCGAAGAGATGCTACCGTTGCTACCCCACGGTATGGCGTATCAGGTTCTGGACTTTGGCCTCCACCGCAACCCCGAAGCGTTAAAACGCGCTCTGCAGGATGCCATTGACGCATCCCTCCCGACGGTAGAGACAGTCATCCTTGGTTATGGTCTATGTTCGCAAGCAGTAGTCGGTCTGCAAGCCAATGGATGCAGGCTGGTCGTGCCCAAGGTGGATGACTGCATCGCCATCTTTTTGGGATCGAGCCAAGACTATAAGCGGCAAGCCCGCGCCGAACCGGGAACCTACTACCTGACCAAAGGGTGGATCGAGGCCGGTGACGGCCCTTTCGAGGAATATGATGGCCTGGTAGAGCGTTACGGTCAGGAGAAGGCCAAGTGGTTGATGGGAAAGATGCTCAAAAGTTACACGCGACTGGCGCTCATTAATACCGGTCAATACGAATTGGAACGCTACCGTGATTATGGTCGGAATACGGCTGCCCGCTTTGGGCTGCGCTACGAAGAGATTCCAGGCTCTACAACTTTGATTGAAAAGACGCTCAATGGCCCGTGGGATGACGATTTTGTCATCGTTCGCCCCGGCGAGACGATCACTTTTATAGATTTCACAACACCGAGGAACACTGCATGAAAATCATCGGAGAAAAGATCAACGGTACGCGCAAGCGTGTGGCCAAAGCCATTACCGAGCGAGATGTGGGGTTCATTCAGGATTTGGCCCGCAAGCAGGCTGATGCAGGCGCGGACTGGCTCGATGTGAACGCGGGCACTCGTCCTAGCCAGGAGCCGGACGATCTCGTCTGGTTGATCGAAATGGTGCAGGCCGTGACGGATGTTCCGCTCTGCCTCGACAGCGCCAATCCCAAGGCACTGTCTGTCGCTATCAAAGCCGTCGAACGGACGCCTATGATCAACTCGATCAGCGGCGAGCCGAAGCGCTTGGAGGGCATTTTACCGTTGGCTGCCGAGCACGATTGCCCGGTAGTCGCACTAGCGATGGACGACAATGGCATCCCCGAAACCGTCGAGGAACGGGTGAACATTGTCCGGCGCGTGATGGCGGAGACGCGTCGCAGTGGCTTGCCCGACGACAAGGTCTACGTTGACCCGTTGGCAATGACAATTGCAACCAACGTTCAGAGCGGAATGGTCGCGTGCGACGCGATACGCGCCATCCACGAGGCGTACCCCGACATGCACTTTACGATTGGCTTGAGCAACATCTCTTTCGGTCTCCCGGCCCGCTCCTACATCAACCGGACTTTTTTGACACTGGCGTTGGCCGCCGGGCTGGACTGTGCCATCATTGACCCACTAGACCGCGAAATGCGGGCTGCGTTAGTGACCGCCGAGTTGGTGCTGGGACGTGACCGTCACTGCCTCAACTATACCCGTTCCTATCGGGCCGGGCTGTTTGACCAAGACAAGTAAAACGTGAAACGTGATTGCCTTTCTCACTCGTGTTTCACGCGGTAAAAGTGTCATTTAGAGCCACAAATTTAGAAAGGAGAAAATTATGTCACAACAATTGGTAGATGCCATCACAGGCATGCGCGAGGAAGACGCGCTGAAAATCACGAAAGAACTGCTTGAGGGAGGCACAAGCCCCTTTGACATTCTGGGTGCCTGCAGCACGGCAATGGACGTCATCGGGGGCCGCTTTGAGAAAGGCGAAGCGTTCATCCCGGAGCTGATCCTCGCCGGTGAGGTACTGACTCAGATTTCCGATATGCTCAAGCCTGTGATGGACGACGGGGAAGGGCAAGCTGCCGAGAAACTCGGCAAGATTGTCATTGGAACGGTCGAGGGCGATATTCACGACATCGCCAAGGACATTGTCGCCTTTATGCTAGAGATCAACGGCTTTGACGTGACGGACCTGGGCGTGGATGTGCCGCCAGCCAAGTTCGTCGAGGCGACGAAGGAGACGGGGGCCACCATCGTGGGCTTGAGCGGTTTCCTGACGTTGGCCTACGATCCGATGAAGGAGACCGTGGCAGCGCTGAAGGGGGCCGGTCTGGACGATGTAAAGGTCATGATCGGCGGAGGGCAGGTTGACGAGCAGATTCGTGCATACACCGGCGCTGACGCCTATGGACGCGACGCAATGGCGGCAGTCACCCTTGCCAAGCAGTGGATAGGAGGTTAGGAGATGTTTAGCATACCTGAGAACTGGAACGAACTGACGCTGAAAGAGAAGCAGGAGGCCCGCATCAATAGCTGGGCGTTGGCCCCGATCGAGTTTGCCAGCCCTGAGGCGGAGCAGGGATATAGAAAACGCACCCAGATGCTCAAAGACGTTATCCAGTTGAAAAAGCCCGAGCGCGTCCCCGTGATACCCTGGTGGGGCATCTATCCGGCCGAATACGGTGGCATCACCGTCCAAGAGGCCATGTATGATTACGAAAAGTTGGGCGATGCGTGGAAGAAATTCAACGCCGACTTTGTGCCCGACGGTCTGGTCAGCGCTGCGCTCATCGGGCCAGGCAAAGCTTTCGACCTACTCGATGTCAAGAACTATCACTGGCCCGGCCACGGGACCCCCGCCGACACGTCGTACCAGTGCGTGGAAGGCGAGTACATGGCGGCCGATGACTATGACGCCCTTATCGTTGATCCGAGCAACTACTTTATGCGGACTTATCTGCCGCGCGTTCTTGGGGCGATGGGGCCGTGGCAGATGCTCGCACCGTGGACCGATATCATCGAATTACCCTTCGTCGGGCTGACTCTGATTCCCGCGGGCATTCCGCCCGTACAGCAAGCCTTTAAGACCTTTTTGGAGGCGGGCCAGGCGATAATGGAATGGAT
>DUEK01000135.1 GCA_011192155.1 Thermoflexia bacterium | reverse complement strand
CTGCGATTCGGCCACGTGCAGGTGGATGCCGACGTTCAACTCGCGGGCCGCGCGGGCGACGCGGCGCAAAAACTCGGGTGGACACATGTACGGCGAGTGCGGGCCGAGGGCGCAGCGGATGCGGCCCTCGCCGGCCCCGTGCCACTCGCGGATGAAGCGCAGTGTTCTTTCCAGCGTCGCGCCGCCCACCTCATGCTCGGCCCCGATGCCGAACTGGCACCAGGCTAGGGTAGCTTTCATCCCCGCCTCTTTGACGGCCCGCGCGACCTGGTCCATCCAAAAGTAATGGTCGGCAAAACCGACGACGCCAGCGCGCAGCATCTCGCAGCAGGCCAGCGCCGCGCCCCAGTAGACGTCCTCCTCCTCCAGCGCCGACTCGGCGACCCAGATTTTCTCGTTGAGCCAGCGATCGAAGGGCAAGTCCTCGGCCCAGCCGCGCTCCAGCGTCATCGCGGCGTGGGTGTGGGCGTTGAAGAAGCCGGGCAGCGCCACTCGCTCCCGGCCGTCAATCACAGAAACCTGGTTTTTGTCAAAAACCAGGTTTCTCTCCACTGCTGTGATGATCCCATCTTTGATGGCGATGTCCACGTCGTGGAGGATGCGGTTGTCCTCGTCCAGCGTGATGGCGGTTACGTTGCGGATCAATGTGTCCATCGTTCTCTCCTCAGCGTTTGTTAAAGTCGAATTTTACCTTGCGTTGCCCCTTTGCACAAGTCGGTGTGCGAGGGAAAGGAGCGATGATGTTGTGTTTATTAAAGTTTTATGGTACAATCTTTAATATGCAGACGTTCTATTCAAATATACTTTAGTAACACACCCTTTACCTTGCAATAGGAGCGCGATAATGGATCTGGAAACATTCCGTTCAAGCCCTTCTGGGCGGCTCGTCCATTCTATCCAGGGAAGATATTGGGCCTTTGCGCCCAGTCCGTTGCCGCCCCAAATTGACTGGGGTTCTGATCTGGTAGCCGCTCTATCGGATGCCGACCGCGCTCTGGGGGAACTCTCCGGTCTGGGACGCTCGATGCTCAACCCGCGCTTGCTCATCGTTCCTTTTGTGCGTCGTGAGGCTGTGCTCTCCTCCCGCATCGAGGGGACGCAGGCATCGCTTTCCGATCTCTACGCTTATGAGGCGCAGCAAATGCCGCTTTTGGAGCATGCGCCCGACGTCCGCGAGGTGCATAACTATGTGCGGGCGCTAGAGTATGGGCTGGAGCGATTGGAGACGCTGCCGTTGAGCTTGCGTCTCGTTCGGGAGATCCACGCCCGCTTGATGGAGGGCGTGCGCGGCGAGCGTATGACCCCTGGCGAATTCCGCCGTAGCCAAAATTGGATCGGGCCGCCGGGAGCCACGTTGAACCAGGCGACCTACGTCCCGCCGCCCGTGGACGAGATGCGCGCTGCTCTCTATGCCCTCGAGGATTTTCTTCACCGCGAGACTGCTCTGCCGCCGTTGGTACGGCTGGGGTTGATCCATTACCAGTTCGAGGCCATCCACCCGTTCCTGGACGGCAACGGGCGCGTTGGTCGCTTGCTGATCACATTGCTTCTCTGCCGGTGGGAACTGCTCTCCCAGCCGCTGCTTTACCTGAGCGCCTACTTTGACGCGCACCGGCAGACGTACTATGACTTGCTGCTTTCCGTGAGCCAACGGGGTATGTGGGAGGAATGGCTGGCTTTTTTTCTGCGGGGAGCGGCCTCGCAGGCACAGGATGCAGTGGCCCGTGCATGGCGGATGCAAAATTTGAGGGAACGCTACCGCGAGCAATTTCAGACCGCCCGCGCGTCAGCTCGATTGCTCCAGACCGTGGACTTGCTCTTTGCTCGCCCCATCCTCACCGTCGGCCAGGTCGTAGAAAAGCTGGGAGTCACCATTCCCACGGCCCAGGGTTACGTTGACCGGTTGGAGGAGGCCGGCGTCCTGCGTGAGATCACCGGTCAGGCCCGCAACCGGGTTTACCGGGCCGACGAGGTGCTGGAGGCCATCGAAGCGGTGTTGGGTGAATAGAGCAGAGGCTGCTCATGATCGATCATGGTCTCCCACCAGGCCTGTAGGCGCGCCAGGTGATGGCCCGGCACCAGCACCAAGTGATTGCCCAGCGGCGCGTTCAGGAGGTCCTCTACGGCGCCGCCGCGCGTGAGTTGTACCTCCGCCTGTGTCCGGCAAAGGTTTTCGGCGTATCCGGCCTGGATGATGTCTCCCTCCGCCAGCCACAACTGATCCATAGCCTGTCCCCCTATGCGCAGCAGTGTGACCGGTCCCGTAGGTAGCGTTCCCTGGATGCCCACACCCAGCCCCGATTCAAAGTGGGAGCGTAGACAGTAATCCTGCACGATGGTGCGCGGGACGGTGCAGTGCGCCAGCCAGAGGGCGTTGCGATTCTCGTCCAATTGCGCAGGGTTCGCCATCCACGCTACCTGTCCCAGCAGCTTGTGGGCCCACAACAGCCCCACCGTGCTCACCAAATCGCCCTCGCACCCGGCGATGATGCCTTCGTCGGCGAGTTGCGCCAGCGCAAAACAGCCGGTCGTCTTTAGGTCCAGCACCAGGTCGAAGCAGCGCACGGTGATGGCGTCGAGGGCGTGCTGGTCAACGATCTGTCTCAGCGCTACGTAGACCCGTACCACATCCTCGATCTCTGTCGAGGATGGCTCGTGTACGCCTGTGGCCTGGTTGACCAGAGAGGCGATGTGTGCGGCAAGTTCATCCTGAGGCGCGGCGCGAACCATCTCTTGCACGGCGCTCAGGTCGCTCGGCACTACCTCGGGGCCCCAGGTCTCGCGCACGACCACTGGATCGGGCATACTGGCGACGAGCCAGTCTGAGGGTTCTCCTACGAGCCCTATGCGCGCCTGCCGCAGGGCGCGCCGGACGTCGAGATCGTGGAGAGTATCTGTGATCCGCTGGTGGCCATCGGTGTCGCCAGGCCCTTTGAGGTAAAAGATACGCCCTGGGTCGCCGTCTTGTTGCAAGCGGGCAAGAACCTCCAGGGCGGCGGGCAGCGAGTTGTTACCCGGGTGCGCCAGCAGGAAAGCGGGTTCATCGGGTGCGGATTTGCTGCGTGCAGCTCTTAGCTCGAGGATCGCGCCCTCTGTTCCACCAGTGGCAACTAGGTAAAAGATCGGCGCAGGAGCCGCCAGTTGCCCGGCATCCAGCCGTTCGCCGCCTATGCGGTTCAGATTGGGTTCGTAGGGCGCGATAATCTGGTCGAGGGCATCCTCGCCGAGCAGGATTGACGCTATGGGGACGTAGCCGAAGGACATGGGTGACTCTCTATTGTTTCTCGTAGGGTTTCCCTTCCTCGGCCGGGGGCCTCGAGCGTCCCACGACGCCCGCGACGACGACGATGGTCAGGATGTAAGGCGCTGTTTGCAGGAACTCGGGTGGGATCGAGATGTTGAGGAAAGGAAGCACCGGCTGGAGTATCTGCATCTTGACCTGTAATGCGTCGGCGAATCCAAAGAGGAGCGCGGCCAGAAAGCCGCCGAACGGATTCCAGTTGCCAAAGACCATGGCCGCCAGCGCGACGAACCCTTGCCCGCGCGTCATATTGTCCTCAAAGGTCCCTACTATATCCAGGGGAAAGTAGGCGCCCCCAATGCCTGCGACGAGACCGCCGACGATCACGCTGATGTAGCGCATGCGGTTGACGCGGACGCCGACCGTGTCGGCGGCGCGGGGGTGCTCTCCGCAGGCGCGCATCCTCAACCCCCACGGGGTGAAAAAGATGACATAGTTGATCACCAGTGTCAGGATGAGCATGATGAATACCGTCGGTGGATTGTCGAACAGGATCGGGCCGAGGATGGGAATGTCGGCCAGCAGAGGGATGCGGATGGAGCCAATCTGCCCCGGCGTGCTCAACCCCGCCGGCTCCAGGAGGCGGAGATTCAAGAACCGGGTGCCGCCTGCGGCCAGGATGTTGATCACCGTGCCGGAGATGATCTGATCCACCTTGTACTTTATGGAGAGCACCGCGTGGATGGCGGCCATGATTCCGCCGACCAGGCTGGCAGCCAACAACCCCATCCACAGGTTGTCAAAGACTCCGGCGAAAGCGACGGCGGCCAGGGCGCCAGAGAGCATCATGCCCTCGATGGCGATATTGATTATGCCCGCCCGCTCGCACAGGATGCCGGCCAGCGCCCCCAACGTCAGAGGAGTGGCGGCCGTCAACATGCTCTGAATCATACCTGTAAAGTTCATCTGGGTGCCGCTGGTGACCCAGACGAGAAACCCAAAGGCAGCCAGGAAGGCCAGGCTCCAGTTGAGAAACGATCTGGCGGAGCCTAACGTTCGCACCAGGCGGAGTCCTGCGACGAGGATGCACAGGCCACCGACGGTGTAAAGCGTCGCTTGGGAGGGCAAGGAGAAGAGTGTGCCCAGCATCTGGTCGGTGAAGGTGGCTTGAGCGCCCGGCTGGGCGCCGAATCCACCCAGCACCAGGATGATGCCGCCTACCGCCAGGATGAACAGTGTGATCAGCAGGTCTTTCCAGTTCAGTTCGGATGGTCTTGTTTGGATGGATGTTGTTTGGGCCGTCATAGAAATCTCCTTACGATCCCCAACCCCGCAAGAACACGGCCTGTTCGGCCTCTGCTCTCTCGGCTCGGAAGCGATAGATCGCCCGGATGATGGCCGGGGCGGCGATAAAGATGATCACCAGGGATTGGACGATCTGCACGATCTCGGTTGGGACACCGGCCAACGATTGCATCCGCGCAGCGCCGGCCCTCAGGACACCAAAGAGGATGCTGGCCCCGACGACGCCGACGGGGTTGCTTTTGCCCAGCAGGGCCAGGGCAATCGAGTCAAAGCCGTATCCCGCGCTAAAGCCGAGAGCGATGTTGCGCGTGATTCCCAAACCCTGACTGACGCCCGCCAAACCGGCCAGGCATCCGCTCAGGAACATGGCAAAGATGTAATTCTTGGCCACGCCCATACCCCCGTAACGGGCGGCGTTTGGGTTAGCGCCGACGGTGCGCAACTCGAATCCCCAGGTAGTTTTGAACAGGAACCAAGCGGTGGCCGCCGCTGCCGCCAGGGCTAGTACGAATCCCCAATGTATCGTGACCGGGTGGTCCAGAAATTCGGGCAGGTAGGCGCTGGCCGCGATCTCTTGGGTGCGACAGGTTCCCTGGACGTGCTCCAGCGGCCCGCACAGCAGCCATTCGCTCATCCGGAACGAGATATAGTTGAGCATGATAGTGGTGATGACCTCGTGCGCGCCGGTCTTGGCCTTGAGCACGCCGGCGATGGCTGCCCAAAGTCCTCCGGCGATGGCGCCCACCAGGATCGCCAGGGGCAGGTGGATCACGGCGGGCAGGCCGGTGAATGAGAAGCCGACGATGACGGCCATCAGCCAACCCACGCCGATCTGCCCCTCGGCGCCGATGTTGAACAGGCCGGAGCGGAAGCCCAGCGCCACAGCCAGCCCGGCAAAGATGTACGGCACCGATTGGACCAGGCTACCGCTGGGGCCGCGCACGGCCACGGTGATGGGACGCAAACCCTCGCCCCCTATGGCGCGAAAGATGGCCGAGATGATGCTAAAGGGATCGCCCAGCGCCCCCTGGTACAGGGCGGCGTAGGCGCGGGCCACGTTGCTAAAGGCCAGCCCCAGCGCGCGGCCTATATGACCTTCGCCCATAGCCTGATATACGGCTTGATCGGTGAACATGATCACCAGCCCGCCGATGATGAGCGCCGAGAGGACAGAGAGGGCGGGAACCAACAACTGGCCTAGTCGAGCGGTTAGCCAGGCACGCATCCAAGTCCACCCGCCGCGCCTGGTCGAGATCAACGCCAGGACTCCCAGGCCGAGCAGGAGCGTGAGGGGCCACAGCCCCAGCGCGATCAGCAGCAGCAGAATCAACCACTTGCTGAGCAGGACAGACACACCGACGAGGGCTGCCAGCAGAACCAGTCGCACCCACAGCGGCCAGGCGGCGATTTGTTCCTTAAAGCTTTGAGAATCTCGTTGTTTAGCCAAGGGCTGTGCCTCCTTTCTCCGCGTTCAACCGGGAGCCGGCCATCAGCAGGCCCAACTCCTCGCGGGTGACCTCGCCGGCGTTGACCGTGTCTACAATCCGCCCTTCGTACATGACCGCGATTCGATCCGAGAGGGCCATGATTTCGTCCAGCTCCACCGAGACCAGGAGGACGGCGCACCCCTCGTCCCGCTTCTTGATCAACTGGCGGTGGATGTACTCGATTGATCCGACGTCCAGCCCACGCGTTGGCTGGGCGGCGATGAGTAGTTTGATAGGGCGAGAAAGCTCGCGGGCCACGATCACTTTTTGCTGGTTGCCGCCCGAGAGCGATTCGGTCATCAGCGTCCGGTTGGGCGGTCGCACGTCGAACTCTTCGACCAGCCGGTCGGCGTACCGGTAGATCTCGTCAAATTCAAGTCTGGCGCCTCGCGCAAACGGCGGTTGATAGTAGGTGCACAGGACCAGGTTGTCGGAGACGGGGAACGGCAAGACCAGCCCGTCCCGCTGCCGATCCTCGGGGATATGGGCTATGCCTAGCTCGGTGATCTGGCGCGGTGGTACATTCGTCACCTCCTGGCCCAATACGCGGACGTTGCCGCTGGCTGCCGGGTGTAGACCGGTCAGTACCTCGACCAGTTCTGTTTGGCCGTTGCCCTGGACGCCGGCAATGCCCAGCACCTCGCCTGCCCGCACGAACAGGTCAATGCCGCGCAGCACCGGGTGATGGCGAATGTCCTCCGCCCGCAGGTCAGAGACCTCTAGCACCTTTTTCCCTGGCGAGGCGGCTCCTTTCTCCACGACCAGTGTAACCTCACGCCCGACCATCATTTCTGCCAGTTGTTCTTCCGAGGCCTCCGCCGGCGTGGTCTCGCCCACGAACTGGCCATTGCGCAATACTATGACGCGGTCGGCGAAAGTCATCACTTCTTTCAGTTTGTGGCTGATGAAAATGATAGACTTGCCTCGAGCCACCAGAGTCCGCATGATCTCGAATAGCTCTTTGGTTTCCTGGGGCGTAAGCACGGCTGTGGGCTCGTCCAGGATGAGAATGTCGGCTTTGCGGTAAAGGGTCTTGATGATCTCAACCCGCTGTTGGACGCCCACGGGAAGATCCTCGGTCAACGCCCGTGGGTCCACGTCCAGTCCATATTGTTCCGAGAGCTCGCGAATTCTTTGAGCGGCGGCGCGCCGGTCGAGCGCTGTGGTGAGAACCCGTAGGGCCGGGTAAGAGGCGGAGGCAAAGAGCAGCGCCAGAAAGATGAGCAGTGGAATTTGTCCCGCCAATCCCTGCGTCAAAGCCATGATCACCAGCAGAATGATGCCTCCGGCGGTTACCGCCGGTACGTAAACTTGGGCCTTCTGCCGGCTCAGTTTACCAAGCAGGAATATCAGAATGTATAGACCGGCTGCGATCGCGCCGCCAGTCAGTGCGGACAGCAGCCATTGCCCGACTCCGCTCGTCCCAAAAATGGAGCCGATAAAAGAGAGCAGAGCAACAACTCCGCTGAAAAGTCCTAGCGTTGACCAGGAGAGGGCAAAGCGCGTCGGCTCCGTTCCCATCACAATGTTCTCGGCCACAGTAAAGACCGGAACCAGTTGAAAGTGCTGGTGCACCATACCGATGCCGAGATTGATCGCGTCGTTAGGCTCGTTGATCTCTGCTGGCTTGCCCCGTACTGTGACCTCTCCTTCATCTGGCGTGTAAAGCCCGTAGATGATGTTCATTAGGGTGCTTTTTCCGGCGCCGTTTTCGCCCAAAAAGGCCAGTATCTCTCCCTGGTTGAGCGAAAAACTGACGTGGTCGTTGGCTAAGACGCCGGGGAACCGTTTGGTTACGTTGTGTACTTTCAGAATTGGGGCCATTTTTGCTTCCTCGTAAAGCCTGGGCGGCTTTTGGCTCTGCCAGAAACTGGGGAATGAAAATATTGGTAGTGTTCAAATCGAACAAATGAGCTATGGTTCTGCACTGGACACTTTTTTGCTGATCTGGTATGTTGTTGCCTTCCAAATCCATCACTGGGAGGGCAACAATGAGAAAAATGCGCGAGATAGGGCAAACTTTGAAAGTCGAGCAAAATCTGACGTCCACCGACATTGCTTGG
>DUEK01000134.1 GCA_011192155.1 Thermoflexia bacterium | reverse complement strand
GCGAATCAGCAGCGTGTGGCTTGGCTCTCGCTGGACGAAGGTGACAACGACCCGGCCCGCTTCCTGGCCTACCTGGTTGCTGCCTTGCAGACGGTGGAACCGGGCGTCGGGGCGGGCGTGCGGGCCGCGCTCCAATCCCCCCAGCCTCCGCCCGTGGAGGCGGTGCTGGTGGCGGTGATTAACGACATCGCCGCTGCTGCCCAGGGGGGCGACCACAAGGGTCGTCCCTACGTCCTCGTGCTCGACGATTATCACCTCGTCACCGCCCGGCCAATCCACGATGCCGTCGCCTTCCTGCTCGACCACTTGCCGTCCAATCTGCACCTGGTCATTGTCACCCGCGCCGATCCGCCGCTGCCACTGGCGCGACTGCGGGCGCGCGACCAACTGACCGAGCTGTGCGCCACGGACTTGCGCTTTTCCTCTTCTGAAGCAGCCGAATTCCTCAACCAGGTGATGGGCCTGGGGCTGACCGGCGAGGACGTGGCGACGTTGGAAACTCGCACCGAGGGCTGGATCGCGGGTTTGCAGATGGCGGCGCTCTCGATGCGCGGGCGCAAAGATGTGACCGCGTTCATCAGGACCTTTAGCGGCAGCCACCGTTTCATTCTGGACTATTTGGCGGAAGAGGTCCTCGACCGGCAACCCAGCGATATCCAGGAATTTCTGCTCAAGACTTGTATCCTGGAGCGCATGACCACCCCTCTGTGCGATGCTGTCCTGTCCCTTAGCACCTCTGCCGACAGCCAGAGGATCCTGGAATATCTGGAACACGACAACCTGTTCGTCGTTCCGCTGGACGACGAGCGGCGCTGGTATCGTTACCACCGTCTCTTTGCCGACCTGCTGCGCCAGCGTTTGCAGCGAGAAAAGCCGGAACTCGTGCCTGAGATGCATCGCCGGGCCGGCGAGTGGTATGAGCAGAACGGGCTGATTGCCGAAGCGGGACGCCACGCACTGGCGGCCGGCGATTTCGAGCGAGCGGCGCGCCTGATCGAGCGAGCGGGCTGGGAAATGTTGATGCGCGGGGCGTGTTTGACCCTATTGGGTTGGATAGATGCATTTCCCGACAGCTTTGTGCGGTCCAGACCACGACTTGGCGTTATCCGCGCCTGGTGTCTTGCGGTTACAGGACAAATAGATCGCGCCGAGTCATGTCTATCAAATGTCGACGTCCAGCAGATGCAGGGCAAGGCTGCCGCCGTCCGTGCCTACGCGGCTAGTGTCCGAGGCA
Source organism: Thermoflexia bacterium (assembly GCA_011192155.1). Lineage (GTDB taxonomy): Bacteria > Chloroflexota > Anaerolineae > B4-G1 > B4-G1 > B4-G1. The sequence goes on along the minus strand of DUEK01000134.1, from coordinate 1,881 downwards.
ATGCACGCCATGGGATCGCGTTTGCCCAGCAAGCCCTGGAGCAACTACCCGAGGATAATCTGTTACTGCGCGGTTTCCTGACTCTGAATCTGGGAATCGCGTATTCCAGCAGCGGTGAGCCAGAGGCCGCCAGCCGTGCTCTCAACCAGGCCATCGAACTGAGCCGTGTGGCTGACCAGATAGACCTCACGCTGGCTGCTACGGCAACACTAGGCCATGTTCAGGATAATCAGGCCATGCTTCGCCAAGCGGTCGAGACGCACCGCAGGGTGCTTGACCTAGCCCGCGATCTGGACGGTCAGCCTGCGCCTGTCGTCGGCATGGCCTATTTGGGAATCGCCGAGGTGCTATACGAGTGGAATGACCTCGACGGCGCTCTCTGCCATGTGACGAAAGGCCTCAAACTCCTGGAACTGGGCCACTTTGTCACCTACCTTCTTTTTGGTCATAGCCTCCGGGCGCGGGTCTGCCTTGCACGAAGGGTCCTGGATGGCGCCCAGACAGCCATTCAGCAGGCGGAGCGATTGGCACAGGACGACGACTTTGCGTACATGATGGCAGTGCTGGGCGGGCTACGGGCTCGCCTCAGCTTGGCACAAGGCGATGCGGCGGCAGCAGCCCGGTGGGCACAGACGCATCGTTGGACGGATGAGGCCGAGATTGACCGTGCGTGCGAGGCGGAGCAGATGGCAGTGGCATGGGTGCTCGTCGCCCAAGACAGGGCCGGCGAAGCGATGCACCTGCTGGCGCGGCTGCTTGAAGCGGCGCAGACAGCGGGGCGGATCGAAAACACAATCAAGATTCTGACGCTACAGGCGCTGGCATTCCAGGCTCAGCACAATCTGGATGGAGCGTTATCCTCGCTGGAACAAGCACTGTTGTTTGCGGAGCCGGAAGGTTACGTGCGTACCTTCCTTGACGAGGGCGAACCGATGGCTAGACTGCTGCGCTGCGCTCTATCTCGGGGCGTTGCGCCCAACTATGTGGCCCGGCTGCTGGCTGCCTTCGGCGAAGAGGTCGAGCCGGCGTCTCCTGCGGTGGAATCACTGATTGAACCGCTCAGCGAACGCGAGATACAAGTGTTGCGCCTCGTCACGGCGGGCCTGTCCAACCCGGAGATTGCCCAGGAACTCTTTATCGCCGTCAGCACGGTCAAATCGCACATCAACCACATCTATGGCAAACTGGACGTCAGAAGCCGCACCCAGGCAGCCGCGCGGGCGCGAGAATTGAACTTGCTGTAACCCCGGCCCATCCCCCAACTCAACCCCTGAATCCACCCCCCAATCCAACCTTTGGTGGATGACATTCCACCCCTCAATACGTTATAGTGAGCCTGTGAACGACAAAAATCTACTCCGCTCGTGCCGGATAATCCTGCGCAAAGATAGGGAGTGGAACCGCGCAAGTGTTTTTTAGCGGGGGATACATCACCAGAATTGATTGTCCGCGAAGTTGATTCGATGATTAGCACAAGGAAGCTGATATGACCAGGATCAAGCAATTGCCCAGGCGGCAGAGAGTGCGGAAAGCGTTGTTGTTCGTCTCGCTGCTGCTCTTTCCCGTGACGCTCTACTACTTTTCGCCCGTTACCATCGTAGAGAGCGCCGCACAGGGAATCGTCAACGCCAGTTTCATCGTCTTTGGTCTGATGTTCGTCGCCGCCCTGTTCGTTGGCCGGCTGTGGTGCGGCTGGGCCTGCCCGGCGGGCGGCTTGCAAGAGTTCGGCTCGGTCATCAACAACAAGCCGGCCCGAGGCAACTGGATCAAGTGGGCCATTTGGATCCCCTGGATCTGCATCATCGCCGTCCTGGTTGCGAGGGCCAGCGGGTATCACGCCATAGACCCATTCTATCACCTCGAAGGGGGCGTGACGCTGGC
>DUEK01000133.1 GCA_011192155.1 Thermoflexia bacterium | reverse complement strand
GCGTTTGAAAAATCAACTCCAGGCTGGTGAGGGCGTCGCCCAGTGCGCCGGTCAGGGGCCAGGGGATGGTAGCCAGCGCGGCCACGGCCAGCGCGAGCAGCACGGTTGGCAGGTCAGAGCGGTTCAGCCCCAGCCAGGTCCACAGGGGCCGCTGGGGTACGCCCGCAAGGCGGGGAGCCAACCAGGCGGCGAGCAGAGCGTAGGGCGCGAGGAGGCCCAAGCGCAGCGCGGCGGCCCAATTGGGGCTGGCGGGGAGCGCGGCCCACACCGCCGCGTCGAGCAGGAGGTAGCCGGCGATGAGCGCCAGCCCGGAGGCAACGGCGGCGGCCGCTTCCCAGCCGGCCCGTTGACGGGTGAACAGCGCCGCGCCGACAAAGAGGGGCAGCAATAGCACAGCGGTGACGACGACGGCTACAGCGGCTATCATCCCTGGAGCAGCAATCTCGCTCAACACGCTATGCGCCGCGAACATCACGCCGGGAGGCGCGAGGCCCAGCCATAGAAGCAGCAAGCCAATCACAATCGCTTGAGCGCAGCCAGATGTCTTTTCATTCATAGATGACCTCCTGTGCAAGCCTGCGCGATTTGGAAATCGCGGCTACGATTCGGTGTTCTTCTCGGCCCGCTGCTGGATGATCTCGGTCGCCGCCGTCGCCAGCCCGACGAGCAGCCAAAAGAGAGTGACAGAATGGTGAAAATCAAGGTTGAAAAAGTAATGGTCAACGACGCCACCCATCAGCGCGCCGATCAAGGCGGCGTGCAGTCCCCACCACAGCGGCTCTAGTTCTGGGACGGTCGCCGCCAGAGCGCGGGCGCGCCAGAAGCGCGCAAAGAGCACGCCCATCACGACGAAAAAGCCGGTCAGTCCCACCAGCCCCATCATCTCGGCGATGAGCAGGTAGACGTTGGCGACGCCGACGTAGGTATCAATGTCGGGCGAGCCGCCAAAGCCAACGCCCAGCCAGGGGTAACGGCCAATCAAGATGAGGGCGTCCTTGTACTCGCCAAAGCGCATCTGGGTCGCCAGGTCTTGGCCCTGAAAACCCTCAAGGAGATGCGCGACGTGACCCGGCGCCAGGAGCAGCAGGAGCGCCGCCGCCGCGAGCAGGAGCAGCCACAGTTTGCGGTAGCGCAGAGTGGCGACGACGCACAGCGCGACTCCCAGGCCCACCAGCGAACCTCGGCTGATGGTCAGCCCCAGACAAAGGGCCATCACGCCCAGGATCGGTATCAGGTAGCGGCGGCGGATGAAGGGGCGCGGGGTGAAGAGTTGCGGCACGGCGATGCCCAACGCCAGGTTGAGGAGACTGCCCAGCACGTTGGGGTCTACCGAGGTGGATGTAGCCCGCATCGGCAGTTCAGGGTCGTCGCGGATGTAGCGCAGGACACCCGGCCCGGCGGGGTAGCCCAGTCGCGCCAGTTTGGAGAGGGCGCTGATGATTAGGTCGTCGGAGATATAAGCAGCGACAACATACAGCAGGATGCCCAAAGCAGCCGCCGCAAACGCACACAAGATAAGCGCCCGCGCAATACGCTTCAGGCGATCCGCATCGCGCACGGTGTTGACGACGAGAAAGAACAGCCCCACGCTGAGCAGTATCTCCCCAAAGTGGCGCAGGACGTAGGACGTCGCCGGGGCGTGAGATAGGCCAAAGATGAATGACCCAATCGCCAGCAGCATAAACACGGCCACAGGCAACCCCAAAGCCGTGCCGACGAGTTCGCGCTGCGCACCGGTAGCGATCTGCAACACCCAGATGAGAAACAGCGCCCCCAACGCGGCGTCGAGAAGAGTGGGAGTGAAACCGATGCTGAAAGGGAAAGAGGCGAAGGGAAGCAGGCAGACGACGCCGATGACGACCCAGTAGGCGGCCTCAATATCGCGCAGCATCCACAGGCCGAGGAACAGGCCCACCAACCCGACAATGGCAATGAGAGCGCCAAACTCGGCCAGCAGGTAGCCAGCGCCAGCGGCCAGGGCCGCGCACAATGCTAGAGTCGCCAGCCAGCGGTGACGGGAGGTAAAAATACGGTAGAGTATGTCTTGAGAGTTCATAGGCGAATTTACGAATGACGTTTGACGTTTTACGGTACAGTCCAATTGCCCAACGGAACCTCGCTGAATCGGCCATCCATTGGGACGAGAGACGTCATGCGGAAGCGCTCGTAGGCCACCAGCGAGGCCTGTACCTCGCCGCCGGTGAAATCTTCCGGGACGCGCAACAGGTGACGATCCACCACGCGGCTGCCCCGAATCCACTTGAGGGTAGGGATAGCGCCCAGGGCCGGCTGTATGTCGTGCCGGTCGAGCCAGCGACCGTCGGCGTCCATCAGCCGCACACTGACGGCGTCGTCGTCGGTCAGCGGGCGCAGGGCGACCAACGTCACGTCCAGCGCCATTATTTCTCCTGGCGGAACCGGATGGGCGGTCGCGCCGATCACGGCCATCTCGTCGCCCAGGGGGACGAATCGGGCATCGGACGCGGGTGTGGGCAGCCGAATTTCTTGCGAGGGCCAACCCCACGGGCCGGTCGCGGCCTGTGGTTGTCCTTGCGCGTCGGCCCAAGAAAGCAACAGCCGGCTCTCGGTGTAACCGTGCAAGTCCAGCGCGATGGTCTGGTACGTCCCCTCCGAGATAGCTGGTAACGGGGCTGTGGCCTCCACGCCGCCATCGGCCCACACCCGCGCCTGGGTTCCCTCCCCGACCGGGCCGCGCCAGCGCAGGTAGACGCGCAAGACGTCCGGCAGGCTGCGATCATAGTCCACGCCCACCAGCGTCGGGCCGTCCGCGAAGGAAGCGGATTGGCGGTGGAGGGTAAAGGGAAGCTGAGAAAGCGGCGCGAGTTCCAGTTCGGTCAAGGCGACAGCGTCCGTCCCGTCGCCGGCCGGGAGGGTCTCGAACCCTGTGTCGGTGACGGTGTAAGCGCCCAGCGTCACCCGGTAGCGGCCCGGCGGCAGGGTTGGGTAGAGGGGCAAGGCCAGTCGCTCAAAGCGCACTTCGCCGGGGGCAAGATCGGTGGGCAGTGCGCGGTCGGCCTGGGCCACGCGGCGGCCCTCCGCGTCCAGCAACAGCAGGGTAAAGGATGGCGGCGGGGTCAAAGAGCCGGTCGCCCGCCAGGCCAGGACGAATTCAACTACCTGGCCAGGGTGAAAGCGGCCTTGCCGAAAGCTGTAACCCGCTATCTGCACCCGGCCCCCAAAGGTGGCATTGAGCGGCGCGAGGAGGGCGGCGGGTTCCGTCACCGGGCGGGGGCGGATCAGAAAGCCCGCCCCCCACGGCTCGGTGGCATAGCCGGAGAACTCGTAAAAGTGGGTCATGAGCAACGGTCGCTCCGGGGGCCGCTCCCGGACGATCCGCTCCCAGGTATCCCAGTATTCCTCCCCGGCGACGCTGTAGACGTAGCGCACCTCGACATCGGGCCGGAGTCCTTCGACTTGCTGCAAATACCACAGCGGCGTGGTCCAGCGCCAGTCGGCCAGAATGAGGGCGCCGGCGGGCGCTTGCTCCAGGAGCGGCTCGACGGTCTGGCGGGTCGAGCGGTCGTCGGCCAGTTCGATAAAGCTGGGAGCGTGAGCGTAGCCGTTGAGGAGACCGGCGCAGAGGACGAGAGAGCTGAGAAGCAAGGGGGCGAAGGGGCGGAGGGGCGGAGGGGCGAGGGCAGGGAGGATGCCGACGGCAATGGCGACGGGGAGATAAGCGGGCATCAGGTATTCGACGGTCTGGGGGGCGCGGTAGGTGATGGTGACAAAGGTGTGCAGAATCAGGCTGCCCGCCAGCAGGAGAAAGAGTCGCCAATCGCGCCGGACGAGACCGATGAGGCCGAGCAGGGCCGCCGCCAGAAGGCCGAGATTGAACTGGAAGGGGAACAGGGTCGGCAGGAGCGCCAGGCGGTGGGGCAGGTCGGCGGCGGTGGCAAAGGCGAACATATCGCCCGTGAACCCTCGCGCCAAAAAGTGATGCAGAAAGCCAGGCAAGGTATCCAGGCTATCAGGGGCCAGGGGGACGTCCATCGCGCCGCGAATGGGCAAGTAGGCCAACGGCAGTAAAAAGCTCGCCAAACCCACCAGCAGCGGTCGCCACCAGCGGCGGGGCTGCGCGAGCAGGCGGGAATCGGTCAGCAGCAGGTAGGTGACGAAAAAGATGGCGACAAAGGCCAGCGGCGGATAATGGCTGCCTCCCAGGCCGAGGGCGATGGCAAAGAGCACGAGGGCGCGGTCGGCATCACGGCTGTTAGCGGCGGCGGCAAAGCGGGCCAGCCCGTAGAGCGCGAGGGCGGCGAAGAAAACGGCCAGGGTGCGGACGTTGGAGATAGTCGCCTGAGCCCAGAAAGTGGTGGCGGTGCCCAGGGTCAGCGCCGCCGCCAGTCCCCCGGTCAGCGCCGCGAGGGAAGAAGCGCCCAGCCCTCGCGCCCACAGGCGGGCGGCCCGCGCCAGCAGCACCAGCGTGCCGGCCGCCAGCAACGCGCTCATCAGGTTCAAGCGGTAGGCGGGTGTACCGATTGGAAGCAAGCGGATGAACAGGTGGCCCAGCATGGTGTAGAGAGGGTAGCCGGGCGGATGTGGCACACCCAAGAGCGCGGCGGTTAGCTGGAACTCGCCGGCGTCGGCGGGGAGGAGGCCGGGGGCAACAGTGGCGACGTAAGCGAACAAGGCGATGGCAAAGGTTGCTCCGTCTGCCAAGGTCAATGTCCAATGTCCAATGTCCAATGTCCAATGCCCAATGTCCGATGTCCGAGGAGTCTTCATAAGCGGGGGGATTATACCATCAGGAATGGGAAAGTAGAAGTGCAGCAATTCCCGTTATGGGGGAAAAGTCAGGTCGTAGCCGCGATTTCGCAATCGCGCAGGGCGCTTTACGCGGAAAAACAGACGCGATTTGGAAATCGCGGCTACAAAACGGGAATTGCTGGTAGAAGTAGGAAAGGCGCTCAGGGGATGTCGGCGGGCAGAGGGACTAGGTCATAGGGCAGCAGCCCATCGAAACCCGCGACAGGCAATCGCTCCAATGTGTCAGAGTTGTACATTCCTGCCACCAAGCGCACGCGCTGCCCGGCGGCAAGCGCCGGTATCGCCAAAATGTGCTCATCGGGAATCACATCGCCAGGATGCCAGGCCGGGGTAGGGTAACGACCATAGCGGGGCGGGCCGTCGTGCTGGGCCAGCAGTTGCCCGGCATCGTCCAGGAGATGGACAAAGGCGGTGTAATCTCCCTGCGGGAGTGCATCGGCGCGCCAGTAAAGAGTGACGGTAAGTAAGTCGCCGCCCTGAAGCGGTTCCGAGAGATCGTACCCTATCAGCGCGATTTCCTCGCCCAACTGATAATCCAGCGGATACTGGGGGGACACGGTGAGAGGTTGTTCGGGCGCAACGCGCACCTGGGTCAACGCGGGGAAACCATCCGCCGTTCCGTCGGGGTAGCAGGCGGGCAAACGCTCGCCGGTGGGGGCGTCGTACAGCCCGATCACCAGGTCATATAGTTCGGGAACGGGCGTCCATTCCTCGACGCGCACCCGATAGAGGTCGCAGAAAGCCTGACCGGTCGGCCAGAGTGAAGTGGGGAAACTCCCCAGACCGGGATAGGTATATCGCTCCGCCACGCGCGCGTCATCTCGCCCCACCAAGTGGAGGAAAACGGTATAGTCTTGGGTCATGGGGGCTTTCGCTTCCCAGCAAGCGCGGACGGTCAGCGTATCGCCGGGCGCTACGGAGGGGCGATCCAGCGCGACGCCCAAAAGACGAGCCGCATCGTCAAAGATCAAGTCCGCGCCTAAGACCGTCGCGGCGGCCTCGGCGGGGGGGAGCAGGCGGGGGGGAGCAAAGGCGGGGCGGATGGTCGTCCAGGGGATGAGAAGGGACAAGGGGGCAAGAAAACAAGGGGACAGGGTGAGCGTGAGACGTGGCCGGGGAAGGGAGGCCCAGCCGCCGACGAGGAGCACGGCAAAAGCGCCGATGGCGGGAAAAAGGAGGCGACCGTGGGGGGCTTGCACCTGTCGCATCCATTGGAGGAGAGCGACTAAAACCAACATCCACCAGGCCAGGGCCAGCAGGAGAATGCGTCCGCGACCGGTAGTGCGGCGCGTCATCAACGCCCCACCCCACCCAATCAGGCTGGCGAGCAGAATGGCCCCCAGCGCCAGGTAGACCCAGGCCGGAAGCTCGACGTGTCCCCAGCCAAAAGCGCCCCAGAATGAGCGGTAGAGCCTGGGCATCTCGGCTATGAGGGTATCGAGGGAAGCGGGCGCCGGTCGGCCCCAGGGAGTATCCGCGTGGACGCGAAAGCCAAAGGGATCGCCGTAGAGGAGGGCGTTGCGGAGGTACCACCAACCGCCGACAGCGAAAGCCGGAACAATGACCAATGCCCAATGCCCAATGCCCAATGACGCCTGGCGGCTGGCGAGTATCAGGGTTATTGCGGCGAGGGGAACGAGAAGCAGGGCGCTGGTTTTGGTCATGGCGGCCAGGCCGAGCAGCAGGCCGATGGCGAGGCTGCGGCGGAATGTTATGCCGCGATTGGCGGCGCGGGCAATGGCCCACAGCGCAGCGGTCGAGAGGGCGGCGGCCGCGCTATCGTTGCTCGTCACGCCGCTGATGAAGAGGAATTGGGGATGGAAAGCCACTGCCGCCGCCGCGCCCAGGGCCAGTGCGAGTCGTTGCGGGAAAGCTTCTCGTCCCAATCCCCAGGTTGCCCAAACGGTCAGCAGGCCAAAGCCCAGCGAGACAAAGCGGGCCAGCCGGACAGCGAGAACGGCCCCCCGCCAGGGAAAGCGCTCGCGCCCGGTGTGGATGAGCATGTTTTTGTTATCGTTCACCGCGCCGCCAGCCTGGTAGCCAAAGCCAGGATTGTGCCACATCAGATCGGGCAGGTCGTCGTCGGACGCGAGACCGCTGACCAATGCGGCCACGGCATAGTAGAGCGGCGGCTGGGCGACTTCTTGATGGGCGCCGCTGGCGTCACCGATCAGAGCGGGCAGGGCGCGCTCCTCCGCCAGGTATCGGACGTAGGCATAGTGCCATACCTCGTCGGGGGCCTCGAACACGGGAGTGACCAGGCTGTAGGTGAGGCCAATCACCCCGAAGAGAAGCAACAGGCAACCCAGCGCTGTTTTCATCTCACGACGAGTGGCAGGTACAAATGGAGTACTGTGCCAATGTGGAGCTTTGTCTCCATCAGGTCAGATACCGACGTCCGACAATCTCCTCCATCCATGCGGCGCGAGAGAGCGATAAATTGAGCCATCTGCCCATCCTCGAAAGGTCCCAACAAGACGCGGTGGTGTGTGACGGGTGTTTGATCCGCCCAAGTAGCATATTGCAGAGCGGGTGTCTCGCTATAGCCATTGAACACTGACGGAAGATAGAGCACAGAGTCTGTGTACGGAGAGGTCGAGGTCGTGGGAGATGTGTCCAGGATAGAGTACCAGGCCTGCGTCGAGGCCGGCTCCGGCGTATCCCACTCTACCACCAGATGGTCGAGCGAGGTGGAGGTGATCACATTGGTGATGAACCCATCGCCACCCCAATACTCTGGCGATGGCAGCCTTCCTTCTGGCGGCTGCATCTCTACCAGGGTTCCAGCGTCCCAGAACGTCTCGTAGGGAGCAGATCCAGAATCGGGAGAGACGTAGGTGATGGCCGTGATGTGATCGCTGTAGGCTTCGGTGGCGACGATGTGCTGGCCCCAGGTGTTGTGGAAGGTCTGTTCCGGCGACCAGACGACGTCATCAGGAAAGGGGGACATATAAAGGCCATACTCGCGCCCCAGAGGGTCTATGCCTATGCGAGCGTGATGGTCGGTGCTAGGATATGAGCTGTTGCGCCCGTACATATCGAATTGGTAGAACGTACAGGGCTGCACAGCGACCTGCTGAAAGATGCCTGCGGTGTAGGCCTGCGGCCAGAGCCAATAGTAGATTTGGGCGTGGTCGCCGTCATAGCGGTGGGAACGCCAGTCCCGGACGTCGTCGTACTCTGGAATGGGACTGCTTTCTGTCCACCAGCGATTCCAGTCCTTGGCGACAAAGTGGTTAGGATACTTCCAGTAAAAATTCTCCTCCATACTGCCGTTCGCGAGCAAGTTGCTCGATTCCGCTTGCTGGGACTGGAGGGGTTCTTCCTCCCACGGGTCTGCGCCCGCTCCCAGGGTGATCTCGCCTTTGCTCAACACGAGGAGGGCGAGTAAAACTGTGCTGATGAAATACCATATCTGTCGTTTCATAGATGATTCATTGCCTCATAAAAAGTTTGGTTGCAATACACACCCTAGTTTAGTCTATGGGCAGTCCGGCCACACCGGCACGGCCCCGTCGGGCACAGACTCGCCATCCACGTATGCCGGCAGGCGCGAACCGTCTGCCAAGTTGTATAGTCCCACAACGATGCGCTGACCTGTCTCCATTTTTCCGATTGCCAATTGGTGGACGTCCAGAATCACGTCACCCGGACGCCACATCGAGGTGGAAAACGCGCCTCCCATCGGCGGGCCGTCGCCAGTGGCGATCAGTTCGCCGGATGCGTCTTGCAGGTGGACAAAGACGGTGTAATCGGCGGAGAGGGGCTGCAGGGATTCCCAGCATAGCGACACCTCATATCTTCCCCGTGTGGGAGTGACCCAGGCGTGGGTTAGGGCAGTCGCCTCGCCAAAGCGCGCGTTCGAGGTTATGCGGCCTGCCTCCGGGCAGGAAGGAGGATGGCCCGGTATCCGCAGTTTGGTCAGCAACACCCGGTCCCCAGCGTCCGTTCCATTCACTTGAACGGGCAATCGCTCTCCCGTTTCCCCTCGATAGAGAATCAGGTGCAAGTCCCAACCTTGGGTGGAAAATTCGGCCTCCGGCAGGCGGAAGCGGTAAGCGTCCTCTATCACCTCGCCGGGCTGCCAGGCCGAGGTGGGATAATTGCCGTGGCCGGGCCAGGAGTTATAGTTCCAGCGCAGGGTCGTATCATCGGCCACGGGGGAGGCGAGTTGGAGCGCCATCGCATAATCCTCAGCTATGGGGGCGAGGGGTTGCCAGTACAATGTCACATCGAGTGTTAGCCCCTGGTCATCCAGGTTGACGTCGTAACCCAACAACTGAATGTCGTCGCCTAGCGTGGCGTCGAGCGAGTAAGCCGGATAGACGATGTCAGCATCGGGGTAGCGGGGCGGAGGGGCGAAAAAGCCGGGTAGGATTTGCGCGACTGTCCAACACGCCATCAGCAGCAGCGCGCTGACGATAATCCAACTCGTCTTGAAGCGTCCTCGCGCCAGTCCATCTATCCCCAGTGCCATCAGCAGGGCCACGGCGGGCAG
>DUEK01000132.1 GCA_011192155.1 Thermoflexia bacterium | reverse complement strand
GATGTAGCTGAATCAAATCGTCCACGTAGGGATATGTCAGGGAGGCGGCGAATGCGAATTCGGATGTGCAGGTCTCAGGTACTTTGACTGGGACGACTGATGACGATGCGCTATCGTCCCTCTGAATTGGCTGACGAGTTGGGTTGCCATGTTGACACAGTTTACCGAACTTTTGTCCCTGCTGGCTGTCCGCACACACGTGATTCTAGTGGGCACATTTGGATTGTCGGTACTGAATTCGCCGCGTGGGCCAGGTCCGTATTGTCCAGGAATGGCGTCAAACTCACTGCGGGGCAGGCCTACTCTCCTAGCGGTGGTGACACAATGGGATGCACTGGTGCGTAGAAATCTGCCACCCACTGCGCTCTGGTATGCCACCCTTGCCAGAGATGGAATGAGTTTCACTGGCAAAACGCACGTTGGAAGGGGGAGGGGATCCGCAGCTCGCAAGGGTATCAAGAAACTATGCAGGCGTGCTGACATTACTTGCAGGTCTCCCCACAAATTGAGGCATGGTCACGCCGTTTATGCAATCAAGCGGGCTCGGAGCAGCGCAGACTTGAAAGCGATTTCACAGAACTTGATGCACCAAAATCTGTCCACCACAGAGGGTATATACGGCGGACTCCCATGCGACGACCTAGGCAACCTCATTGGCTCTCTTGCGCATCAAGGGCAGTCAGTTTCCAGTGCAGATACTGTCATCCAACTAACCACACAGCAATTAGAACAGTTATTGGACAATCGCGATGCTGCTCTGGTTAATGCTGTTGCCAATGCAGTTATTGAACGCTTGTCTGACAAAACGGGGAGCGCCCTACAATCTGGGTGCTCCCCATTAGTCGGGGCGGGGAGATTTGAACTCCCGACCTCACGGTCCCGATCCGTGCGCGCTGCCGAACTGCGCTACGCCCCGAAGTAGATATTATTATACCCCATTCGTGTCGTTTGGCAAGCGACACTTGACATGTTTTGGTTTTTACGGTAACATATAAACGCTTTTTTATAAAATGTTTGTTTATGTGTCAGGAGACTGTATGCCGGTTGACGAGGAACTGCGGGAGATGGCGCGCTACTTTTATACCATCAAGGACATTCGCCGCCTGCGTATCCTCGTGGCGTTGGCCGAGGATGGAGAGATGACGGTGACGCAGTTGGCGCACACGTTACATATCAGCCAGCCGCTTGTGTCTTTCCACTTGCGCCCACTGCGCTTGCTTGATCTGGTTCAGGTGCGGAGGGCCGGCCGGGAAGTATATTGTTCTGTGAACTTGCCCGAGATACAGCATCGTCATGTCGAGCTTGTGAAGATGTTGACTGAGGCTGTGAGTTCAGGCGATTAATACTAGAGGAGGTGTGGACGAAGCGATGGCGAGACGGAAGAAGGTACGAGTGGCGATCATTGGCGTGGGTAACTGCGCCTCGTCGCTGGTTCAGGGAGTGCATTTCTACAAGGACGCGCCGGACGAAGCTTTTATCCCAGGCTTGATGCACGTCAACCTGGGCGGCTATCACGTGCGCGACATCGAATTTACCGCCGCCTTTGACATTAACCAGGACAAGGTAGGGCTTGACCTGGGAGAGGCGATCTGGCAAGCGCCCAATAACACTATCAAGTTCGCGGATGTCCCTCGGCTTGACGTGCCGGTTAGCCGGGGCATGACGCACGATGGGCTGGGCAAATATCTTTCACAGGTGATCACCAAAGCATCTGGCCCCACAGCTGACATTGTGCGTATTCTCAAGGACACGGACACCGACGTGGTAGTGAATTTCCTGCCGGTGGGGAGCGAGATGGCGACCAAGTGGTATGTGGAGCAGGTGCTCGACGCCGGCTGTGGCTTTGTCAACTGCATACCCGTTTTCATCAGCCGCGAGGGGTATTGGCAGAACCGTTTTGTGGAGCGCGGTCTTCCTGTCATTGGCGACGACATCAAGAGCCAGGTCGGCGCTACCATCGTCCACCGCGTGCTGACCCGGCTCTTTAGCGAGCGGGGCGTGAGAGTTGATCGTACCTATCAACTCAATTTTGGCGGCAACATGGACTTTTACAACATGCTGGAACGGGAACGCTTGGAATCCAAAAAGATTTCCAAGACCAGCGCCGTGACCAGTCAGTTGGAGTACGAATTGCCGGCGGATGACATCCACGTGGGGCCATCGGATTACGTGCCGTGGCTGACCGATCGCAAGTGGTGCCACATCCGGATGGAGGGAACGACCTTTGGCGAGTCGCCTCTGAACGTGGAGCTGAAGTTGGAAGTGTGGGATAGCCCCAACTCGGCCGGCGTGGTGATTGACGCAGTGCGCTGCTGCAAGCTGGCGCTCGACCGTAAGTTGAGCGGGGCGATTATTGAGCCGGCGGCCTACTTTATGAAATCGCCGCCTGTCCAATTCACCGACGACGAGGCGCGGAGGGAACTCGAAGCGTTTATCAATGGGTCAGGACCGAGCGATGAATAGTGTGCAACGATTAGAGCGCGCGCGGACCAAGCGGCAGCGCAGGCGATGGGACTCGCTTACCGACTGGGCGCGCGTTCGGGTGAGAGGTATCTTGACGCCCATCGCCCGCGCAGTGGGACGGCTGGGTATTCATCCCAATACGGTCACTGTTTTGGGCATGTTATTGCAGATCGGAGTGGCAGTAGTGTATGGCTTGGGCTATATTACCCTGGGGGGCTGGCTCTTGTTGGCCGTAGCGCCAGTAGATGCGTTGGATGGCGCGCTGGCGCGCGCTCTGGGGAAGGAGAGCCGCTTTGGAGCGTTTCTCGATTCAACTCTGGATCGGATTTCTGACGCCGCCCTGATCCTGGGCCTCACGGTGCACTATATGAGCCAGGGAGCGCAGTTAGAGATCGCCCTGCTTCTCATCTCGCTGGTAGCAGCGATGCTGGTCAGTTACATACGCGCCCGGGCCGAAGCGGCAGGCTTTCCTTGCAAAGTGGGGGTGCTCACTCGGCTGGAGCGTATCGTCCTTATCGGTGTACTGTCGGCGCTTGGGCTGCCCATCGTGATGATATGGGCGCTGGTGTTGCTCTCTGTGTTTACGGTGTTGCAGCGCATTTTCTACGTCTACGCGGTGTCTCGGCAGGAGGATATGGACGGTTAGGTTATTTTAGAATAGTCGAGGGTTGAAACCAGAGTGTTGTGAATCTGCCGGGCGAAAGTGTCGCCCGGCGATTTGCTTTTGTTGCTTCTGGGGCTGCCTCGTAGTACTATCTGCCAATTGCCAGGATTGCTCAAAGTTGGTATAATCAATTTGGGTAGCGAGCCAGACGACTGACATTCTGAGAGTAGTGACAATGATCGAGCTGATTGATCTGACGAAACAATTCGATGACTTTACCGCCGTGGATGGGGTGACGCTTTCGGTACCCCAGGGCGAGATTCTGGCGCTTTTGGGCCCTAATGGGGCCGGCAAGACGACGACGGTGCGCATGCTGGCGGCGATCCTGCGCCCCACTGCGGGCCAGGCGACCGTGGCCGGATATAGTGTGACCGAGCATCCACAGGAAATCCGGCGGCGAGTCGGACTATTGACCGAGCATCCAGGGCTATACCTGCGTATGCGGGGCCGAGAATACCTGGATTTCTTCGGTCGCCTGATGGGGTTGGGCGCCGACGAGCGTGAGCGCCGGGCCAGGGAATTGTTGACGTATTTTGGCATGTCTGAGGCGTGGGATCGCCGTATGGGGACGTATTCGAAGGGCATGCGGCAAAAGATGGCGCTGGTGCGCGCGATGCTGCACGATCCGTCCGTTTTGTTGCTGGACGAGCCGACCTCGGCGATGGACCCCCACAGCGCCAAGCTGGTTCGCGATGCCGTGCTTGGCCTGCGCCACCACCGGCGCGCCATTGTTATTTGCACGCACAATCTGGCAGAGGCCGAGGCCCTGGCAGACCGCATCGCCATCATCCGGCGCGGACAGATCATCGCGCTGGGAACCCCGGCGGAACTGAAGGCGCGTATGTTGGGCGCGCCGTTGATGGAACTGCGTCTGGCACACTCTGTAGATGGCCTTGGGAAACTCGTTTCCGATCTGGTAAAAGTCGAAAAGCAGGGAGAAGACTGGTTGCGTTACTCTACTCCCAATCCCCGAGAGACTAACCCGCTCTTGCTCCAAAAGTTGGCAGTGCGCGGCGTGGAGGTCGTCACCCTGAGCAAAGTAGCGCGCAGCCTGGAGGACGTTTACCTGCGGGTGGTAGAGGAGTAACAGAGCATGGCGGCGATATCCGAGCGCGTCCATACAGCGCAAGATGATTGGCTGCGGTTGGTGTTCACCCTGGTTGGGCGCGAAGTCAGGGACTCTTTGCGAGATTGGCGTATCGTGGCCCCTATCGGGATACTCACCATTTTCTTCCCCGTGCTGATGACTTTTGTAGCCGATTTGGCCGTGGATTGGGTGAACCAATATGGCCCTTCCATCATCGGCGAGCGCTTGATTCCCTTCTTGCTGATGGTGGTTGGCTTTTTCCCTATCTCGTTCTCACTGGTGATCGCGCTAGAGACCTTTGTGGGGGAGAAGGAGCGCAAGAGCCTCGAACCGATTTTGGCGACGCCTTTGACTGACACACAGCTTTACTTGAGCAAAACTCTGGCTGCGATGATTCCGCCTCTGTTAGCAGCCTACCTGGGCATCACCGTGTACCTGGCGGGGTTGTATTTTTTCAAGGATTGGACGCCGCCGCTAACTTTGTTGGTGTTGATCGTCGTGCTGACAACGGCGGAGGCGCTGGTCATGGTCTCTGGCGCGGTGGTGCTCTCTAGCCAGACGACGAGTGTGCGGGCGGCTAACCTCTTGGCCAGCTTTGTCATTATTCCGATGGCGCTCCTGATGCAGGGGGAAGCCATCATCATGTTCTGGGCTAACTATGGCGTCTTGTGGTGGATTGTGCTTTTCCTGGTCGTCGTGGACGCCATTCTGGTGCGGATGGGTATTCACATCTTTAACCGCGAGGAACTACTGGGGCGCGAGATTGACGAATTGAACGTGGCTTATCTATGGCGCACGTTCCGCGGGCGCTTTTGTTGGGAACGCTGGTTCTTTGGGCTGGACATCCAAAAGATGCCGGCCGGGTTGCGCTGGCTGGGGATGTTGGGCGGGCTTTACGGGCGCGATGTGCCGGCCATTCTACGCCGTTCGCGCTTGGCGTTGGCGGCGGTTGTGATCGCTTTGATAGCTGCGGCTTTTATCGGTTATGGCTATGCTGAATCTTATCAGCTTCCGGCGGATCTGCTGCACCTCGACCAAGTCTCTACCGAAACGTTCACCGAAATGCCGTCAGTGGAGTGGATCCCAGAGTTCACGGCGGGGTGGGTGCTGGGCAACAACGTGCGTTCGTTGCTGTTGGCGGGATTGCTGGCGGTCTTTTCCTTTGGCGCGTTGGCGGTGACGCTGCTGATGGCCCCTTTGGTGATCGTGTTCTTCTTCGTCGCCCAGGCGGCGCGGGCGGGATACGACCCCATACTGTTCTTGGCCGCCTTTGTGCTGCCACACGGGGTGCTAGAGCTGCCGGCTGCCATTATCGCGACGGCGCTGGCCGTGCGCCTGGGAGCTACATTTATGTCGCCGCCTCAGGGGGTGACGGTGGGCGAAGGGTGGCTTTGGGCGTTGGCTGACTTTTGCAAGGTTTTTGTCGCTCTGGTTTTGCCACTGCTGGCATTGGCTGCCATAGTCGAGGTACACGTGACGCCACATATCGTGGTGTGGGCCTTTGGAGGGTAGGGCTTATGGCTAGAGTGGTGACTCTGGGGACTGCGGCAGTGGTACCGTCCGAGGCGCACGCCAACACCTACATGGCGGTCGAGGGTGAAGGGGGCTTTTTTCTGATTGATTGCGCTGCTAGGCCGCTTGTGCGCATGCGCCGGGCGGGGCTTGCTCTCGATCGTTTGCGCGGGTTGATCATCACCCATTTCCACCCCGACCACGTTTCGGGCGTTCCCATAATGTTGAACAACATCTGGCTCTTGGGGCGCACTGACCCGTTGCCCATATATGGCTTGCAAGACGTGGTGGAGCGATTTGAAGCCATGATGGATCTGTTTCGGTGGTACGATTGGCCGGGACTATATGACATGCCCTGCCACGCCGTGCCCGAAGAGGTAGGCGCGTTGGTGTTGGAGGACAACGATTTTCGAATTACCGGTGCGCCAGTAAAACACCTGGTACCCACGATGGGCGTGCGGGTAGAGAACAAGCGCAGCGGGAAGGTACTGGCCTACTCCAGTGATACCGAGCCGTATGACGCAGTGGTGGAACTGGCGCGGGACGCCGACATCTTGATCCACGAGGCGGCGACGAACACACTGGGACATTCCAGCGCCGCCCAGGCGGGGGAGATTGCCCGCCGGGCCGGTGCAGGCCGTTTGGTGCTGATCCATTACCGACCATCTCCCCACAAGTACGGCCGTTGGGTTGAGGAAGCAACCGCCACTTTTGGCGGGCCGGTCGAACTGGCGCAGGATTTTGGCGAGTACGAGTTCTAAGCGTAGTGTCCCTTGAATCAATCTCTGTCCGAGGCCGCTCAATGATGCATTACAGAGATATTGGTGGTCCACACTGCGTTGTTGTCAACATTGTGTATTCCCTCCGCTCCACCACCCACTCTTTTTTTGACCAATTCCAATCCTTGTGGTACACTTCAGCGGTTGCGAGTTACGCATTACGAATTGCGCCCCAGGAGGTAGCCATTGATGACTTCCGAGATCATTGACCTGACCACAGTGAAACGAGATACTACTTTCGTGGATCGCCTCTCTCCAGATGGACGGCTGCTTCGCCGCTGTATCCAGTGTGGCACATGCACCGCCTCTTGCCCGGCCGCACACGCGATGGACCTCAGCCCGCGCCAGATGTGGCGCATGGTTCAGTTGGGACTCGAGGAAGAGGTGTTGAGCAGCAAGGCGATGTGGCTGTGCAGCCTCTGCTACCAGTGCCAGGTGCGCTGTCCGCGCGGCATTCCTCTCACCGACACCATCACCCGCCTGAAGGAGATGGCATTGAAGCGCCAACTCGCCGCCTCGCGGGAGAGCGCCGGTTTCTACCGGGTATTCACCGACGTGGTGCGCCGCTACGGGCGTATGCGCGAGATGGAGTTTATGGTGCGCTACTTTTTAGCGACCAACCTGTTGAACGGCCTGAACTATGCCGGGATGGGCCTCGCTCTCTTTATCCGGGGTAAGGCCCGCCCAGAATTTCCCAAGCTGGGCGGCGAGGGCCGGCTGGATAAATTGTTCGAGCGCGTGGCGGAACTGGAGAAAGCGCAAGGAGTGGGGCGATGAAGTATCTATTCTATCCTGGATGTTCGGCCGACGCCTCTGCTCTAGAGTACAAAAAGTCCACGCTGGCCGTGCTAGAGGTCCTGGGCGCGGAAGTGGAGGAACTGGATGGCTGGACTTGCTGCGGGGCCAGCGCCGCTCCGGTGGTGAGTGAGTTGTTGGGCATGGTGCTCCCGGCCCGCAACTTGGCCCTGGCCGAGCAACTCGATGGCGACCGAGACATGTTCGCTGTTTGCAGCGCCTGTTATACCAATCTCCGCCGCACCTCGGAGGCGGTCTCCGCTGATCCGGCTCTTTTGGAGACGGTCAACCGGGCGCTGGAGGTGGAGGGACTGACGTATCACGGCACGGCCAGGACGCGGCACGTTATGGACATACTGGCCAACGACTTTGATCTGGAAGCCATCAAGGAGCGGGTCGTGCGCCCGCTGGAGGGCCTGACTGTGGCCCCGTACTATGGTTGCCAAACCGTCCGCCCCCTTAGCCCTTTCGACGACGACCAGCGCCCTACCTCGATGATTGCGCTGCTGGAGGCGCTGGGAGCCACCGTCCACCGGCACAACCGCGCAGCCTCTTGCTGCGGCACCTCGTTGCAGATGACCAAGCTAAAGGTGGGCGTGAGTATGGCGGCCTCGGTGCTGGAAGCGTGCGAGCCGGCCGACTGCGTCGCCACCATCTGCCCGATGTGCCACATGAACCTGGATAGTTACCAGGACAGGGTCTCCCAGGCGTTGGGACGGCAGTTGCGCATCCCCATCTTTTTCCTGCCCCAGTTGATGGGGCTGGCCTTTGGGCTGCCGGAGAGCGCGATGATGTTCGAGCGGCACGTCGTGCCCGTAAAACCTGCGTTGGAGAAATTAGCATAATTAGTGCTCACCGCAGAGATGCAGAGAGCGCAGAGTCGATGGAAGTCAATCAGATTACTGGAGCAGTCATAGGCGCTGCAATTGAGGTACACTGCGCTCTGGGGCCTGGATTGTTGGAATCTGCCTACGAGGAGTGTTTGTGCCGGGAACTGACCTTGCGCAGGTTCCCTTCAAGCGCCAGTGCACACTCCCTGTTGAATACAAAGGTGTTCGCTTGGATTGTGGCTATCGTCTTGATCTGTTGATAGCCGATATGGTTGTAGTAGAGATCAAGGCCACTGAGCAGTTATTGCCCATCCACGAAGCTCAATTATTGACCTATTTGAAACTTGGCGGTTGGAATGTTGGTCTGCTTATCAACTTTAACGTGCCAGTTTTGAAGCAAGGCATTCGTCGACGCGTTCTGGGACTGAAAGAGGATTGAAGAATACTCTGCGTCCTCTGCGTCTCTGCGGTGAAGAGCGGAATCAATCCCAAAGCAGTTAAAGGAGTCCACATTATGGAAGAACCTCGAATCGGTGTCTACATCTGCGAGTGCGGCGTCAATATCTCGGCCACGGTCGACGTGCCCGCGGTGGTAGAGATGTCCGCCACGCTACCCGGTGTCGTCATTGCACGGCAGCACAAGTACACGTGTTCCGAGCCCGGTCAATTGATGATTCAGGATGACATCCGCGAACTGGGACTGAACCGGGTCGTGGTCGCCTCCTGCACCCCCCGCATGCACGAGCCGACCTTCCGGCGGGCGGTGGCGGGAGCCGGGATGAACCCCTACTTCTTTGAGATGGCGAACATCCGTGAGCACGTCTCCTGGATCACCCACGACAAGGCGGTGGCGACGGAAAAGGCCAAGCGGCTGGTGCGGTCGGCGGTGGCGCGGGTGGCTTATCACATTTCGCTGGAAGCGCGCCAGGAGCCGGTCACGCAGGCGGCGCTGGTCGTCGGCGGTGGCATCGCCGGCATCCAGGCCGCGCTCTCCATCGCCGATTCTGGCTACCAGGTCTATTTGGTGGAGCGAGAGCCGACCATCGGCGGCCACATGGCGCAACTGGACAAGACCTTTCCCACCCTCGACTGTAGCACCTGAATTCTCGGCCCCAAAATGATGGATGCCGGTCGGCATCCCAACATCACTCTCCTGACCTACAGCGAGGTTGAGCACGTCTCTGGGTACGTGGGCAACTTTACCGCGCGCATCCGCAAGCGGGCGCGGTCGGTGAACGAAGAGTTGTGTACCGGCTGCGGTATCTGCCAGGAAAAGTGCCCCCGGCGGGTGCAGGATACCGTCTTTGAGGTCGGGATGGGAAAACGCAAAGCGATCTACTTTTCCTTTTCCCAGTCTATTCCCAACCTGCCGGTGATTGACCGGGAAAACTGTCTCTACTTTCTCAAGGGCAAGTGCAGGCTGTGTGAGAAGAACTGTTCCGTCGGCGCGATTGACTTTGAGCAGGAGGACGAACTGCTGGACGTGCAGGTGGGCGCTATCGTCGTCGCCACGGGCTATGCCATGTGGGACCCGCTGCAACTGCCGCAGTATTCCTACGGTCTCTCGCCTAACATTCTCACCGGATTGCAATTCGAGCGGCTCACCAACTCTGGCGGCCCCACCGCCGGCGAGATTCTGACCGCCGACGGGAAAAACCCGGAGCAGGTCGCCATCATCCACTGCATCGGCAGCCGTGACGAGAACGCCCATATTTATTGCTCCCGCTTTTGCTGCATGTACTCGCTCAAGCACGCCCATCAGGTGCGGGAAAAGACCGGGGCCGAGGTTTTTGACTTTTACATGGATATGCGGGCCTTTGGCAAGGGGTACGAAGAATTCTACGAGCGCATCCAGGAGGAGGGCATCACTTTTGTGCGCGGCAAGGGAGCCGAGGTGGAGGTGCTCGCCGATGGCAAACTGCGGGTGAAAGGGGATGACGCCAACCTGGGCCGGCTGGTGGCGGCCGACGTGGACATGGTCATCCTGGCGACGGCTATCGAACCGCAGCCGGACGCCGGCCAGGTGGCCTCCACTTTTGGCCTGGGGCGCACGCCCGATGGCTGGTTCGCTGAGGCGCACCCCAAGCTGAGGCCGGTGGAGACGAGCACGGCCGGTGTCTTTCTGGCCGGCTGCGCTCAAGGGCCGCGCGACGTGCCGGATACGGTGGCTCACGCCGGGGCCGCCGCGCTGGAGGTGGTGCGACTGTTCAACCAGGGCGAAGTAACTATCTCGCCCACCGTCGCCGTGGTGGACGCGGAGAAATGTGTGGGCTGCGGCGAGTGCATCCTATCTTGCCCCTACACCGCCATCGCCCGCGACGCCGACGGGAAAGCGGAGGTCAATCCGGCGCTGTGTCACGGATGCGGTACTTGCGTCGCCACTTGCCTTTCTGGGGCCATCACCGCGCTTCACTTCACCGACGAGGAAATCGTGGCCCAGATTGATGGGCTGTTGGCGTTGACGGCGTAGGAGAATCATCACAATGAATCAATCAATTGACCAAACAATCTTTGAACCACGAATCGTCGCCTTTCTCTGTAACTGGTGCTCCTACGCTGGGGCGGATAACGCCGGCATAGCGCGGATGGAATCGCCGGCCAACGTCTTGCCCATCCGCGTGATGTGTTCGGGGCGGGTCTCGCCAGAGATGGTCATGCGGGCCTTTCGCTCCGGCGCCGACGGGGTGCTGGTGCTGGGCTGTCACATCGGCGACTGTCACTATATCAACGGCAACCATCGCACCATCAAACGTATGCCGCTGCTGCGTAACCTGCTGAGCTATATCGGCATCAACCCGGAGCGGTTCCGGTTGGACTGGGTCTCGTCGGCGGAAGCGCCCAAGTTCGCCCAAGTGACGAAAGAGTTTGTAGAGGTAGTGCGGGGGCTGGGGCCGATTGTGGAGGAAGGTTGGGTAGGTTGAGGAGAGGCTGATGGCGGACCGCACCAAGACCGTGTCCCAGCTTTGCGATGAATTTGACGTGGACATTCTGTACACTTTTGGAAGCCGCGCGGGTGAGGTGAGGGAATGGCTGGCCAAAGATCGCTCTGATCTGCCGGCCAGCTCGACGGACGTGGACGTGGGGGTAAAGACCGGCAGAGGGAGGCAGCTTTCTGTTCGAGAAAAAGTCCGTCTGGCCCAGGCGCTGGAGGATCTGTTGGAGGTGAAGCGCGTAGATCTGGTCTGTCTCAACGATGCCGACCCATTTCTGGCTGCCAACGTCATTCGAGGGGAGCGGCTCTACGCCCGCGATACTTACGAGGCCGACGAGTACGACTTGTACGTTCTGCGTCGAGCTGGAGATTTGGCTCCTCTGGAGAGAGAGAGACTGGCGCTTATTTTTGGAGAAGGCTGATGACGCCTGATACACTTTCTAGACGGGTGGTGGGAGATCGACTCTCCTGGGTCGAGCGGATGATCCACGAAATTCAGGCATTGCCTTTGGATGACCAGGGTGCGTTTCTTGCCGATCGACGGAACGTGGGGATGGCCGAGTCCTGCTTGCGTCGTGCTCTGGAAGCACTGCTTGATCTGGGTCGCCATATCTTGGCAAAAGGCTTTGGTTTGGGGGTGAGCGAGTACAAGCAGATCGCCTCTGGGTTGGAGGAGCGGAATGTGCTTTCACAGGAAGAGGCTGAACTTTTGCGGGTGCTTGCCGGATACCGGAACAGGATGGTCCATTTTTACCACGAGATAGGGCCAGATGAACTGTACGAGGTTTGCACTCGCGACTTGATGGATCTGGAACGCATCGCAGAAGCATATCGAATATGGCTAAAGGAGCACGAGGAATGGCTGGACGAGACACTTTGATGGAAGAACTTGCTGCCCACGTGGCGGATAAACTACGAGAACTGGATGGCGTGATAGCGTCGCGGCAAACGGCGGAGGGAACCGCTCCTTATCTTTTCCAAGAGGGGGACGCTCTCTCACAACTGGCGCTGGATCCCCGCTATCCGCTTTCCACCACCGTCTCAATGTTGCAAAAGCGGTTCCCTGAAGCTCGCTTCGGCATCGTGGCCCGGGGCTGTGACTCCCGCGCGCTGGTAGAGATGGCAAAGCGTCAGCAGGTGGACGCCGACAGGCTGTATCTGCTGGGAGTGACGTGTACTGCCGAGGAGGCGGAAGAGTGCCACTGCGCCGATCCCGCGCCCGACCCGGAGCAATGGCCCCAGGCGGAGATAATTGGTACGCCGGTTCCGGGCGCGCCGCCCAACCCCATCGTCGCCGAGTACGAGGGAATGTCTCTGGAAGAGCGGCGCGAGTTCTGGCAACAGCAATTCCGCAAATGCATCAAGTGCTACGGCTGCCGTAACATCTGCCCCGAGTGCTTTTGCGAGGTGTGTACATTGGAGAATCCGGCCTGGGTAGAGCCGGGGGTGCTGTCGCCGCCCTTCCCCATGTTTCATCTGATACGGGCGATGCACATGGCCGCCCGTTGCGTCGGCTGCCGCCAGTGCGAATTGGTCTGCCCGTCTCACATCCCGCTGACCGTGCTCTACGACTTGATCCGGGGCGACGTGGGAGACTTGCTGGGGTACGCGCCGGGAGCGGATATCGAGATGCCGCCGCCGCTTTCGTTGACGTTGGAGGAAGGGCCATTTGTGAGAAATGTGTAGCCCCCCCTCGACGTCTGAGCAGAGATTGGTTTCAGGTGTAAAGAAGCGGATGTGCTCATAGAGGATTGAAAGGAGGATGAAAATGCGCTGTCAACTGGGTAAAGTTGCTGTCCCATTCCTAATACTCGTCCTACTCTTCTCTGTGTCGGTTGGCTGCCAGCTTACCGAGTTCCTGCCGGGAGGTGGAGCAGAAAGCACACCGGTTTCCACAAAAGAGCCAACCACAGAACCGATGGGAGAAGATCCGTCCGTAGAACCGACGGAAGATGCCGGTGAGGAGGAGCAGCCAGAGGCTGTTCCCGAATCTGCCTTTACCATCTACCCCGACACCAATCTGCACCTGCGCCAGGAGGGCGGGAGCGGTGCTCATAAGGCCATGTTCACGCTGTGGAGCGAAATCGTCACCGGGACGATACGGCTTGTGCCGGATAACCTGTATCGCAGGGAAGGGGGGACAATCTTCGCCGAGCGAGTTCAGATTACCCCTGACCCCTCGATGATTGACAGACTTGATGTCCCTTCTCCCTTTATCGTCACCGTGAACCTGCCCGATGGTACCACTTTTGAGCGGGGAACCTACGAGGGGGTAATGTTTCTGTTCTATGGCGAAGGGCAGGATTTCATCACTATGACGCTCACCCTGAACAACTCCCCAAATCCCGCGCTGGCCGTAGACAACCCCACCCCGATCCGTCTGAACGAAGTGGTCAACCAGAGCCTGGTCTACCCCCTGGTACTGTTGGAGACAAGTGGAGCCAACGACGCGCGGCAGGTGCAACTGAGTACCTCGATGCTGATGGGTGTCGAGGATAACACCGCTTTCCTGCCGGCAGATGTTGTCACCCAGATTCGCAGCCCCGTCACCCTGCCACGGGACGGTCGGCTCTCTTACCCTCTGCTGTTTGATTTTGGTGCGGATGGCGTGCAGGCGGGGTCCTATAGTGGCAAGGTCGTGCTCTCCAGTGAAAATGCGGACAACCTGGAGATCCCGGTGGAACTGACGCTGAAGCACGACCTGGGGTGGCCACTGGTCGTTCTGTTCCTAAGCATCGCTATTGGGTCGATGCTCGCCTACTACTCCACTGAGAGCCAGGAGAGGGACAAGGTCTATTTGGAGATTCGGGAGGAGAGGGGACGTCTGCAGGAGGGGTGGATCAGTCCGAGTACTCGCATTTACCAGTTTTACTGGCTCTGTGGGATAGAGGTCGAACGGTTGCTTGATCTGGCCCAGGGGGCGCTGGACCGGGATCGTCCGGGCAGCCTTGAGGCCGCTCGGGGCAGCCTGGACAAGGTGTACAGTTTGCACAACCTGCGGGAGAACCGCGATCTGTTTGATGATCTGTTTAACCTGGGCGCGCGGATCGACAGAGGGCTACACCGTTTCGAAGGCTTTGATGATGATCTGAGCGAGTATCCCTATGCGGAGCAGAGCGAGCGGGTGCTGCGGGACAGCTGGGACGATCTGCTCCAGTGCCGGACAAGTGAGAAATATCAGGTAATGGAGAACGCCGTCCTTCCGCACCTCAAGCGGCTTCAAGTTCTCCTCCAGGCGTGGAAAATGTCGTGGCAACTGGAGGAGGACGTTCGAGTGTTCCTTGAAGAGCACTCCCATATGTCAGCAGAATTAGGCCAAGATGCGCAGATTGATGCGGAGAAGCTCACGGAGTTGCGGCAGATCGTTGGCGACTTGAAAGGTAGTCCGCCGGACATTGATTCTAGAGCCACGCATGATCAGAATGTCAATAATGCTCTGAACGAGATCGGGAATTGGGCCAAAGCGAAGCGTTTGGCGCTCAAGCGGTTTGACAAGGACGTAGACGCAAGCAAGATCGAGCCGATCCGCGACCAGTTACGCCAGGCCGACCAGGACCTTCGCAATGTGTTCGGCCTTGCGGTCGTGGAGTGGCTTGAAAAGTCATACGAGACAGATGACTGGGAGTATAACGAAGACTGGGGGGCGATTGAGGGGGAGTACCTTGACGTGTCTCCTGGGCCTGGCGATAGGACGGACACGATAGGAGGCAAAGACAGGTTGAGCGGTCTGGTCGCGTGGATGAAGCGGTTAGGCGCTCGCCTGCAGCGGTCAGTCCCCTGGCTTCGTCAAACGTCCTACCGTACTGTTCTAGCGGCCGCGACTTTGTTTGCCCTGGCTTACCTCGGCATGGTTGAGATTTACTTTAAGGATGCCACGTTTGGCGACAACCTTATGGAAGATTATGCAGCGTTGATCATCTGGGGGCTGACCGCGAATGCGACTCAGCAGGGCGTCTTCCAACTGCTGGGCAGCCTGGGATCGCGGATTCGCTCCTCGCAGCAGGAGCAACCGCAGCCAGCGACTCCTGCTACCCCCACCCCGTCGCCCCCATCTCCACAGCAAGAGGATGGCAAAGCTTGAGCTGCACCATAGCACAATTGGAAACTGTTTCAGAGTGACCTGGAATTCGAATGATTGGGAGGGAATAGTCAGTGGACATTGAATATCGAAACGTCCTCACCACCTGCATCTACTGCGGGTGCGGTTGCGGACTTTATCTTCAGGTGCTGGATGGAGAAATCGTGGGCGTGCTCCCCGATAAAGAGCACCCCATCAGCCGGGGTAAATTGTGCATCAAGGGTTGGAACGCCGCTTCCTTCGTCAATCACCCCGAGCGGCTGAGGACACCCCTCATCCGGCGGGGCGATAGTCTTAAGGAGGCGACGTGGGACGAGGCGCTGACGCTGGTAGCGGAGAAACTCGCCATCATCCACGGCGAATCTGACTCCGATGCCATCGGCTTTTTGACCTCAGCCAAGTGTACCAACGAGGAGAACTATCTCTTACAGAAATTCGCCCGCGCAGTGATAAAGACGAACAATGTGGATCACTGCGCTCGTCTCTGACACGCTCCCACGGTGGCCGGTCTGGTCGCCGCGTTCGGCAGTGGGGCGATGACCAACTCTGTCCCCGAGTTCAGCGAGCACACGCAGTGCTTTCTCATCACCGGCTCCAATACATCCGAGGCTCATCCCCTGGTCGCCAGCCACGTGATGGAGGCGCAGGAGCGGGGGGCCAAGATCATCGTCGCTGACCCGCGCGAGATACAGATGGCTCGGTTCGCCGACATCTACTTGCGCTTCCGGCCCGGCACCAACGTGGCCTGGATCAACGGGTTGATGAATGTCATCATCAGCGAGGGATTGGAGGACGAGACTTTTGTCGCAGAGCGGACCGAGGGGTTCGAGGAGTTGTGCCAGGTGGCGGCGGAATATACCCCAGAGCGGGTTGAAGAGATCAGCGGCATCCCGGCCGACGACTTGCGAGCGGCGGCGCGCATGTACGCCGCCCATAAACCCGCTGCCATCCTCTACGCCATGGGTATCACTCAGCACACCTCCGGCACCGATAACGTCAAATCCTGCGCCAACCTGGCGATGCTGACCGGCAATATGGGCGTGCCTGGGGGCGGGGTCAACCCCCTGCGCGGACAGAACAACGTCCAGGGCGCATGCGACCTGGGCGGACTGCCCAACGTCTATCCCGGCTACCAGAACGTGACCGTGCCGGAACTACAGGCCAAGTTCGAGGCGGCCTGGGGCGTGGATGGCCTCTCCGACCAGGCCGGATTGAAGGCGACGGAGATGATTCCCGCCGCCGGCGAGGGCCGTCTCCGCGCCCTCTACGTGATGGGAGAGAACCCCATGCTCTCCGATCCCGACGTCAACCACGCCCGCCATTGTTTGGAGCAACTGGACTTTTTAGTGGTGCAGGATATTTTTCTCACCGAGACGGCCCAACTGGCCCACGTCGTCCTGCCGGGGACGTCGTTTGCTGAAAGGGATGGCACCTTCACCGGCACTGACCGGCGCATCCAGCGAGTGCGTAAGGCGGTCGAGCCGGTGGGAGAGTCTCGGCCCGATTGGGCCATCATCTGCCAACTGGCGCAGCGTATGGACGCTCACGGCTTTGGTTTCGCGTCGCCGAAAGAGGTGATGGACGAGATCGCCGCGGTGACGCCTATTTACGGCGGGGTTTCCTACGAACGGCTGGAAGAGGTAGGCTCGCTCCAGTGGCCGGTGCCGACCACCGACCATCCCGGCACGCCCTATCTGCACGCGGGCAAGTTCAGTCGCGGGCGGGGCAAGTTCCACGCCATCGAATTTCGGGAGGCGGCCGAGCTTCCAGACGACGAGTACCCCTTCATCCTGACTACCGGTCGCTTGATGTTCCACTTTCACACCGGCACGATGACGCGCCGCTCGGAAAAGTTAGGTCAGGAGGTGCCGGAGGCTTACGTGGAGATGCACCCGGACGATGCCGCCAGCATCGGGCTGCTTTTCCCCCGCCTGCGGGGGGGACAACGAGGGGGGCGTGTACGGGTCGCCAGCCGCCGGGGAGAGATCGAGTTAAGTGTGCGGGTCACGCAGCGCATCCGGCCGGGCGTCGTTTTTATCCCGTTCCACTTTGCCGAGGCAGCCGCCAACGCGCTCACCAACGCTGCTCTCGACCCGGATTCTGGGATTCCAGAGTACAAGGTCTGCGCGGTGCGGGTGGAAGCGGTGGGGAAATAGAGCAGAGAATATAAGGATAGAATGGAGATTGCCCCGGCTCATTTCGGTGTGTCGGGGCGATTTGTTTTGCGAGTGCGCGACTGGCCTGCGGATGATTTGTGTGTAAATCGTAGCGGAGGGGATATGGAAATGAAACTAGGCCCAT
Organism: Thermoflexia bacterium; assembly: GCA_011192155.1. Classification (GTDB taxonomy): domain Bacteria; phylum Chloroflexota; class Anaerolineae; order B4-G1; family B4-G1; genus B4-G1. The sequence continues at coordinate 14,735 of DUEK01000132.1, read as the reverse complement.
TCTCATACGTGCTCGCACCGTCCGCTTTTGGCGCGTTGAGCATTGTCTGGTGGGAGATTGAGACCGGGCCAAAGGTGTATCGCCTGTTTCTCCCCGACGAACAGACGCCGGCGGAGGACGTTATCCAGATGAACTTTCCCGGCGCAAGTTCTCTCTCGTGCCCCGCGATAGCAGAACTCGGTGAGCGCGTGCAACGCTTTCTAGCAGGAGAATCCATAGAACTCAATCTTGGCCTCTTGGCGCTCGAACGATATTCCGAGTTTCAAAGAAAAGTGCTCCTGGCTGAGCACGAGGTTCCCCGGGGCTGGGTGAGCACCTATGGGAGGATCGCCAAAAGCCTGGGAACCCCGCGAGCCGCGCGCGCGGTCGGCAACGCTCTGGCGCGCAACCCCTTTCCAGTCATTATCCCTTGCCACCGGACGATCCGGGCCGATGGCCGCCTGGGTGGGTATCAGGGCGGTCTCAATATGAAGCGCGCCCTGCTCGAAATGGAGGGGGTGGAGGTTGACGATGCAGGCAGTGTGCTAACGGATCAGTTTTACTACTGATGGGAGACCTCGCATGGTGAGAGGGCTGTGAGTAGTAATTACATTGAGCAAGCAATTGCAAGAAAGTCGGATTTTGAATGGCCTGGTTGCGGGACGTTTTTGTTGCTCATCAACTAGCGCTGTCGCTCTTTTATGGGCAGGCCTTTTTCGTGTTGGGTTTTTCCATCCTCTTCCTGGCCCGCCGCAGCGCGCGCATAGAGGTGGCGCGCAACCTCTTGCTCTTGGCCGCCTTTGGATTCTGCGAGGCGTTGGTGGCTTGGAGCCCCCTGTGGATTGGGCCATCAGGCGATTCATCCCCTCTACTCTCCTGGCTGCGATTGCTTCTGCTGGGCGCTGGCTATGCCTTTCTGTTGACTTTTGCCTTGCAGATATTCATGTCGCTGGAAAGGCGAGATCGAGAGTGTTGGACGATTATCGGCGGGATCGCTGCTTTGTGGTTGATCGGCTTGACTGTCGCCCGCGTGGCCGGCGCGCCTGTGGAGCAGATTTGGCTGGGCGGCGAGATCGTCGCCCGCTACGGGTTGGCGTTGCCCGGCGGCCTGCTGGGAGCGTGGGGGCTGCGCCGCCAGGCATATCGCACCATCGGACGCGAGCGGTTGCTGCTGGTCAAGATTCCGCTCCGTGTTACTGGGATCGCCCTGGTATTCTTTGCTCTTCTTAGCGGGCTGATTGGCCCGGCTGCACCGTTCTTTCCCGCCAGTTGGCTCAACCAGGATGCGCTTTTGCGGGCGACGGGCGTTCCCATCTCGCTTTTGCGTGGGCTGTGCGGACTCGCCATCACCTACGGGATTGCGCGAACGCTGGGCGTGGTCTTGAGCGAGATCGAATTGTGGCTGGAGAACGCAGAGCGCAGACAGGTATTGGTCAGAGAGCGAGAGCGCATCGGTCGAGAACTGCACGATGGCATCATCCAATCCATCTATGCCGCCGGCCTCATGCTGGAAGGCGCCCAGCACAGCATTTCCGACGAGCCAGAGGTTGCGCGCTCCCAACTGGCCCGCGCGATAGACAGCCTCAACCAGACGATCCAGGACATCCGCCGCTACATCTTTGACCTGCGCGGTAAGCAGTTGGCCGATGATCTAGAGACAGGCATGGTCAAGATGCTCGAAGAATTTCGCGTCAACACGTTGCTGGAAACAGAGTTCGTCGTCGAGGGCGAGAGTGAGGGCCGGCTGGGGATCGAGCGACGGCAGCACATTTTCCAAATTGCGCGCGAGGCGTTGACTAACGTAGCCCGGCACGCCCAGGCCCGGCGGGTCGAGGTGCGCTTGCAATACCAAACAAGCGAACTGCAACTCGTCATCTCCGACGATGGGGTGGGGGTCTCGAACTTGCCGGTCAACAAGGGGCACGGGTTGAGGAACATGCGCGAGCGCGCTCGCCTGGTAGACGGCGCGCTGGATATTGATACAGAGCCAAACAAAGGCATGACACTGACTCTTGCGGTGCCGTACTAACTGTTGAAAGAGGTGATATGACACTCAGAATTCTCATTGTGGACGATCACGAGGTGGTGCGGCTGGGTTTGAGCACCCTTCTGGATCGTCACCCAGGTTTCATGGTCGCGGGTGAGGCAGCCACGGCCAGAGATGCCGTTCAAAAGGCCCTGTTGCTGCGGCCCGACGTCGTGGTGATGGACATCCGGCTGCCGGGCGGCAGCGGTATTGACGCCTGCCGCAAGATCGTCGAGCAGGCGCCAGAGATCAAGGTCATCATGCTCACCTCCTACGCCGAGGACGAGATGTTGTTCGACGCCATCTCTGCCGGAGCGTGCGGTTACGTACTCAAGCAGATCGGCAGCAACGACCTGATCCATGCGGTGGAGGCGGTGGGTGGGGGGGAGGCGCTCTTGGACCCTGCTCTCACTCAACGGGTCTTTGCCCGCGTGCGCGAAGCGGCCCGCAAAGAGCAGGAGGAGGCTTTCACCGATCTCACCGATCAGGAGATGCGCGTCCTGGCCTGCGTGGCCGAGGGAAAGACGAACCGCGAGATCGCCAGGGTAATGTTTCTGGGCGAAGGAACGGTGCGTAACTATGTCAGCAGTGTCCTGAGAAAGCTTGATCTGACCAATAGAGCCGAGGCCGCCGCTTATGCGGTAGAGCATAACCTGAAAGAATTTCTCTAACACGCGCAGTTGAGTTTCAAATAATCGGCGCCAGACCCTAAAGGTTTGCTAAACCCTTGGGGTCTTTTTGCATTACGGTAAAAGTGACACGTTTGTTACACAGAAGCTCACAGAGGAGTCACGGAGAGCCTCAGAATGCTTTTCGTGTGAACTTTTGTTCACGCCGTGTCTCGGCGTCTTCTCCGTGCATCTCTGTGTAACAGTGCGACTTTTGCCTCAATGCGTCTTTTTGTTTTGGCGTTTTACACAGGTTTTACATTCCCTTGACCGCCAGGCAATCCAAGTATCCGAAAATAAGATTGCGAAAACGTTACTACTCAGGCTATCGCGTCGGGACACAGAGCACACCGAGAAGCCAGAGATTCACAGAGAAAAAGCTCTATTTTCTCTCAGTGCGTCTCTGTGAAATGCTCTATGAGGCTCTGTGTAACAACCGGCTGAGTAGTAACGCGAAAACCTATCACACTATATGGAGGTGAAGCTATGAGGACAAAACTCGTATTACTTGCTGGCGCGATGATTCTAACTTTGGTGGTTGGCCCTGTGGGTACTGCGGCAGCGCAATCGGACGGCCCCGGTGGGTCTGCAACTCCCGCGCGGCGCGGCGCCCGCGTCTATGGCCTGATTGAGACCATCGAGAATGGGCCGCTGACGCTCGCCACACCTATCGGTTCCGTGGCCCTCGTCACTGACGCCAATACCCGTTTCCGCATCCCTGATACGGAAGGCGGCAGCCTGGACGATCTCGCCATTGGAGATACCGTAGCCGCGAGCGGTTGGTGGGAGGAGGAGGGAGGTACCTTTCACGCCTTTGGCGTGGCGCGACTGGAACCCAACCGCCCTTTCCCGCTGGCCGGCAAACTGGATAGCATCGGCGACGACACTCTGATGGTTGAGACCGAGCACGGCCCGGCGACTGTCCACGTGGATGGCGAGACCGCGTACCGCGTCTCTGACGTGGAGGATCCTGGCCTGGATGACCTGGTGGAAGGGATGAAGATCGTCCTCAAGGGAACGCTCAATCCCGATGGCAGCCTGCTGGCGCAGATGATCGCCTCACCGCGCGTCGGGCCACGCCAGGGGAGGCTGCAAGGCGAGGTGACGGCGGTTGAAGGGGATACCTTTACCCTCCGCGCCGGCAGAGGACGCGAGTTCTCGGTACTGACCGACGAAGCGACCGAGTTCCGCGTGTCCGGCGTGGATAACCCCTCCATCGCCGATCTGCACGTGGGCGACCACGTCGCCGGCGAGGGTGAGGCTGACGCGGATGGCGTCGTGCGGGCTACTCTCGTGATCGTGCTGCCGGAGCAGGTGGCGCGCCTGAACGGCGAAGCCTTTGCTATCAACGGGACGACTCTGGTCCTGGACACCCTCGGCGGGAAGGTGAACATCCTCACCGATGGCGACACCATCTTTCGCACCCCCGGCGTCGAGGAGGCTACCCTGGACGATGTCGAGATCGGCGAGCGGGTGACGGCGGTCGGCGCGTGGGAGAGCGATATGGCCTTCCGGGCCGTCGCCGTCGGCGTGGTCGGTGGGCGGCGAGCGGGGCAACAGGGAAACGCGCGTGGGCGAGTCATCAGCGTCGGGAGTAGGGATGTGGTCGCCACATCCATCGTGCTGGGCACTCCTCAAGGTCCAGTGACGGCGCTGGTGGACGCGGAAACGCAATATCGCGTGCCCGACGTGGAAACCCCCAGCCTCGACGACATCACGGTTGGCGATTCGGTCGGTGCGCGGGGAGCGTGGAACGAGGACGGTACGCTACAGGCTACGGGCGTAGCGGTGTTGGAAGGCAAGCCTCGGGGCGGGCCGCGAGACAGGGGCGGCCATAAACGGCCGTAATTGGTCTGGATAAAAAAGACCCCAGGTTTCTTTAAGAAACCTGGGGTTTTGTGTTGTTGGGCGTGGCGACCACGCCTCTATTCGACGAAACCGACGTACTCTGCGGGCCAGTACGAGAACCATGCGTGCCCCACGATATATTCGATATGCACCGGCCCAAAGTTGCGCGAGTCGTTGGAAGCGCCCCGGTTATCGCCCATGACGAAAACTTGCAGCGGGGGGATGGTCTTTGGCCCATAGTTGCCCCCGCCGCTGTTGACCGTCCAGGCTTCTTCGAGCTGTTCCCCTTCGATGAATACTTCTCCCCCGCGCACCTCGATGGTCTCGCCGGGCAGCCCGATCACGCGCTTGATCAGCATATCGGATTGTTCCGGCAGATCAATGACGACGATGTCGCCGCGTTGCGGGCCGTGGAAGAAACGATACGTCACCTTTTCCACCACCACCCGTTGAGCGGTGTGCAGGTTAGGTTCCATACTCTGCCCTAGTACCTGCGTGGCCTGGGCCAGGAAGAGGTTGATGATCAGGGCGATGACGACTGCCGGGATGACCGTCTCGGCCACCTCGCGCAGCGCCCGCAGCAACCATCGCGCCGCTTGGGGCCTAGGGCCGCCGGGTTCCTGCTCGATTTTGACCTCTGCTACTATCTCTTCCATAGCGTTCTCTTGGTTCGGACTAGCGTTGCCGGCGTCTATTGTTTCTGTTGCCCCGGTCGCGCCGGCCGCCGCCTGGCCTATCGGATGCTTGAGCTTGTTCCAGCGTCCATCCTTCCAGCACGGCTTGGCGCGAAAGACGGATCTTGCCATCGGCGCCGACGTTGGTCACCATTACCATGATCTCGTCTCCAACCCGCGCCACGTCCTCGACTTTGTTGACGCGATAGTCGGCTAGTTGCGAGATGTGTACCAACCCGTCTTTGCCGGGCAGGATTTCGACGAACGCGCCAAAGTCGGTGGTGCGCACGACGCGCCCGGTGTAGATGTGGCCCAGTTCGGCGTCCTCGGTCAGCGACTCGATCATTGCCTGCGCTTTATCCGCAGCCGGCCCACTGGTGGATGCGATATAGATGCTGCCATCGTCCTCGATATCAACGCGCACGTCGAATTCGTCTTGGATGGCGCGCACTGTCTTGCCGCCAGAGCCAATGACGGCTCCCAGTTTATCGGGGTCCACGTGCAGGATCGTCATCCGGGGCGCAAAGGGCGAAAGTTCTGCTCGCGGTTCGGGGATGGCTGTTTCGATCACATCGAGGATCTGCATACGCGCCTGGTTAGCTTGCTCCAGCGCCTCGGCCAGGATCTCGTAGGAGAGGCCGGCGACCTTGATGTCCATTTGCAGAGCCGTGATTCCCTCGCGCGTGCCGGCGACTTTAAAGTCCATATCGCCGATGTGATCCTCCAACCCTTGAATATCGGTCAGGATTCGATAGCGCTCCCCCTCCATCATCAGGCCCATCGCGATGCCGGCGACCGGCGTCTTGATGGGCACGCCGGCGTCCATGAGCGAAAGCGTGCTGCCGCACACGCTCGCCATCGAGGTTGAGCCGTTGGAGCTGAGCGCCTCGCTGACGACGCGGATGGTGTAGGGGAACTCGCCATTGTCGGGGAGCACCGGCATCAGCGCCCGCTCGGCCAGCGCGCCGTGGCCGATCTCGCGGCGTTTGGGGCCGCGCATAAAACTGGCTTCGCCGGTGGAATAGGGCGGAAAGTTGTAGTGGTGTATGTAACGCTTGGCCTCTTGCGGTGAAAGGTCGTCAATCATCTGCTCTTCCCGGGGCGTGCCGAGCGTGGCGACGGAAAGCACCTGGGTCTCGCCGCGAGTGAAGAGGCCGGAGCCGTGCGCCCGTGGCGATATTCCCACCTCGGACGAGAGTTGCCGGATGGTTCGAGTGTCTCGACCGTCGGCGCGGATGCCTTCCTCGATGGTGCGCGTGCGAATGACCTCGCGCTCTAGCTCATCGAACGCTTCTCTGATGTCTTTTTCGGTCCATTGCTCTTTTAGATTCTTGGTCAGCTCACCCCGCAAGGCCCGCAGCCGCTCGTTGAGGTCCTGCTTGTTCGCTGCGCCATAGATGGCGCCCGGCATCCGGTCTCCTACCTGCTGGCGGACGATCTGGCGTAACTCGTCGGGGACGGCGTAGGAAACATAGTCGCGCTTCGGTTTTCCTACCGCTGCCCGCATCTCGCTCTGGACGCGGATTGTATCTTGTATCGCTTCGTGGCCCCGCCGGAGCGCCTCGATCATTAGCTGTTCGCTTACTTCGTCTGCCCCGGCCTCGACCATCAGTAGGGCGTCAGCGGTGCCGGCCAGCCGCAGATCAAGCGTGCTATTTTCCATCTGTGATATGACCGGAATGATGACAAACTCGCCGTCTACGTATCCCACGCGCGCGGCTCCCACCGGTTCGGCGAATGGGATATCCGAGATGGTGAGTGCTGCTGAAGCGCCAATGATGGACAAAATGTCGAGTTGGTGTTCCTCGTCGTGCGAGAGGGGGGTGATGACGACTTGCACATCGTTCCGCATACCTTTAGGGAAAAGAGGGCGGATGGGGCGATCGGTCAACCGCATGGTAAGTATGGCCGATTCGGGCGGCCGTCCCTCGCGGCGAAAGAAAGAACCAGGGATACGGCCGGCCGCATAGAGCCGTTCCTCAAAGTCTACGGTGAGGGGAAAGAAACCGATTCCCTCACGGACAGTGCGCGCCATCGTCGCCGTGACGAGCAACATCGTGTCGCCGCAGCGAACTGTGACCGCACCGCCTGCCTGTTGGGCCAGTTTCCCGGTCTCGATGGTGACGACCTCACCGCCCAACGTGGTGGTAAATTTACTGCTATTCATTTTTTAACACCTCCGTGTTTGAGGCCGGCGCGGCGGTCAGGGACTGGAGGGTGTCTCGTAACAATCTGCTCATTGTCACGCTACGGGACAATCTCCAATTCCTGGACCTGCGCCTAACCTCCTAAACTAGAACTTTTTTCAACAAGTACATCAAACGAGTAGACGGGTATACCATCTCCGCATCTACTCGTTCGGTTGACTTGCACTTTTGTTTATTACCTGCGCAACCCAAGTCGTTGGATGAGTTCCTTGTAGCCTTGGGGATTTTTGCGGCTGAGATAGGTCAAATGACGCCGGCGTTGACCGACCATTTTGACCAGGCCGCGTCGAGAGTGCTCATCGTGCTTGTGCGCTTTCAGGTGTTCCGTCAGTTGCTTGATGCGCGTAGTCAAAAGCGCGACCTGTACTTCCGGCGAACCGGTATCATTGGACGCGCGACTATATTCCTGGATGATGGTTTGTTTTTCTTGTTTATCTAGCGCCACTATTTCCTCCTTCAACAAACACACACAGGAGGGCGTTTGTTGTATGTCCCTCCCAACTGTGCGCTATTTTACCACGATTCAGCCTCATACGCAACTGGTTGTAGTGCATTGCCAATCCGCTCTACATGCGGTAGAATGGCGCGGTCGGGGCGAATGTCCACGAGATGGAGAAACGGGTTGGAAAAGACGCGCGAGATATCATTACGGAGGGATGTAGAGGTCGCACAGGCGGCCGGGGTCGTCGCCCTGGGCAACGTCGTCAGCCGTGTGTTGGGCCTGGTGCGGGAGATGGTCAAGTCTGGGCTCTTTGGCGCTGGCCCTCACGTGGACGCGCTGAACGCGGCCATCCGCGTCCCCAGCGTACTCTACGATCTTTTGGTGGGCGGTATGGTCAGTTCGGCTCTCATCCCCGTCCTTTCTGACTATGTTATCCCAGAGCGACGGGCCGAGTTGTGGCGACTGCTCAGCGTTCTCATCAGCATTGCCTCGTTGGCCCTGTGCGCGCTCGTTTTGTTGGGAGAGCTTTTGGCCCCTCAGATCGTCCGGCTACTGGTGGAGGGACTGTCGCCCTCTTACCAAGCATTGGCGGCCGATCTCTTGCGTTTGGCGTTGCCAGCGGTCATTTTCCTCAGTTTGTCCAGCGTCCTATCCGGCGGCCTCTATGCGCTCAAGCGATTCACCTTTCCCGCCTTCACCGCCGCCATTTTCAACGCTGGTGTCGTCGTCGTGGCGCTGGCTCTGGGGCGCCGCTGGGGGGTGCGCAGTATGGCGGCAGGACTGCTGGTGGGGAGCGCCCTTCAGGTGGCGTTCCAATTGCCGGGACTGCGGGGCGCTCGGGTGCGCTTTACGCTCGATTTCCGCCATCCGGCTCTGCGCCGCATCGGGAGCTTGTATCTGCCTATCTTGATCGGATTGGCCGTAGACACGCTGGCGGTGCTTTTGAGCTACAATCTGGCCTCCCGCATCGGTGAAGGCTCTATTTCTTGGATGGAATACGCGGCGACCATCATCCAGTTTCCCCTGGGTTTGGTCGTCACCGCTGTTTCCATCGCCATTTTGCCCACTCTCTCTCAGTATGCTGAGGCGGAGGAAACCGGCCCTTTTCAGACTATTCTGGCCCAGGGGCTGCGGCTGGTGCTGGCCCTGATCATCCCGGCCACGGTTGGCCTGTACGTGCTGGCGAACCCCGTCATCGCCCTCAGCTTTGAGCACGGCGACTTTACCCCCGCCGACACGGTGGCGACGGCGGCTGCGCTGCGCTGCGCGCTTTTGGGGCTGCTCTTTGCCGCCATAGACCAGCCGCTCATTTTTGCCTTTTACGCTCGCAAGGACACGTTGACGCCCGCCCTCGTGGGCGTGGGGACGACGTTCCTCTACGTGGCGATGGCCCTCGTCCCCTGGCGGATGGGGGCGTTGACCTTGCCGCTCCTGGTCTTGGTCAATTCGCTCAAATTGGCCGCCCATGCGCTCGCCATGTTGGCGCTGACCCGTCGCCGGTTGGGCGGACTGGGCGATCACGGGCTATGGCCTCTTGTACTGAAGGCCGCGCTGGCCTCGCTGGCAATGGCGGCGCTGACGGGGGGCGTGATGCGCTTCCTCGCGGCGTCGGCTCCGCCGGGCCTGGTGGGAGAACTGCTGGTCGTGGGCGGGGCGGGCGGCGTTGGAGTTGTGGTCTATGGGCTGTTGGCCCTGGCCTTGCGGATCAAGGAGATTCACCTGCTCCGCGCTGTCGTCGGTGATGGTTTGAACCGCTTGACGGGGGCTGGGCGGTAGATTATAATCCGTTGTTACGAGGTAAGCGTTCAGAGGGGTGGGAAAAAGCATCCCCAAAGACCTCCGAGGTTTACGAAATAGCACCCTCTCGTGATTTCTGATGATGCACGAGTCGCTACTGTTGAAACCTCGGAGGTCTGAACGCTTACGTTACGAGAATTTGGGCACTGAGAGGCGCAATTGGGGAATTATCAAAGCCAACAGCCGGTTCGTCCAGAACGGTACGACGAAGCGTATTTTTTGAGTTCCTGTGAGGGATATACCGAGTTCGTTGCCAGTGAAGGAGCGCACCTCTCCCGCCGGCTGAGTGAGGCTTTTGCGGTGGCCGAGGTCGGGCGTGGTATGCGGGTGCTCGACGTCGGCTGCGGGCGGGGCGAGATCCTGCGTCACTGCGCGGGACTGGGGGCGCGGGCGTGCGGCGTGGATTATGCGCCGGTGGCGGCGCGGATGGCGCGGAGATTGGCGGATGTTGAGGAAGAGAGGCGAGACGCGGTGGGCGTCTACCTGGCCGACGCCAAGCGATTGCCCTTTCCGCCCGCCTCCTTCGACCGCGTGTTGATGTTCGACCTGGTGGAGCACCTCCATCCGTGGGAGCTTGACCGGGCGCTGGCGGAGGCGCGGCGCGTGCTGCGACCCGATGGCCGTCTCATCATCCACACCGCCCCCAACGTCTGGTACGATAGGTACGCTTACTCGCTGGTGCGGCTGGTGCGCGGATTGATGGGGCAGGGGACAAAGTATCCAAGAGATCCTCGCGCCATTATTCCGGCTAACCTGGACGTTCACGTGAACGAGCAGAGCGCGCTCAGTTTGTGGTGGGTGCTGCGGCGGGCGGGATTCCGCGCTCAAGTGTGGCTGGATACACCTCCGCAGGATCGTCGGGAGGAGTGCGTGTTGCGAGTTGCCCGCTATATCCTGTTCAACTGGCCGCCCTTTTGCTGGTTCTTTGAGCGAGAGGTGTTCGCGGTGGCAAGGGTAGTCGCATAGATATGAAAGATCGTCGTGTAGTTGACGAACTATCCATAGAGGAACTGGAAGAGGTGTTGCGCATCCGCAAGATGGGCGCGCGGTTGGAGCGATTGCGCCGCTTGGGCAAGGATACCAAAGTGGGCATGTTCGATCCGTTGGCCTCTCAGCCTGCCAGCCCCCAACCTCCGCCCCTATCGACAGAGCACCGGCGCTTCCAGGACGCAGGAGCCACGGCACAGTACCGGGCGCGCGCGCTAGACGAAGCAGTCGCCGAGGAAAAAGTCAACCGAGAACGGCGTCAAATTCGCTGGGATTGGCTGCGCGATAAGAGTTTGCTGGTGGTCGAGTTGGCCCTGGCAGTGTGTTTGATTCTGATGTTGATCAGTTTACAGGCGACGCAGCGTGAGATCAACACAGAGACCAGCCAGGCCCAGCAGTTGCCCACTCCCACGCCTACCCCGCTCATCCAGGTGGTCGTGCTGCCGGGCGGACACACGCCGCCCGATTCACCCGGCGGGCCGGCGCCGGCAGAGATTCCCGCCCATCTGCGCGATTTGGTAGGTGCGATCACGCCGAGACCTATGCCCACGCCGGGGCCAGAGCAGGCGACCCGTATCCAGATTCCCGCCATCGGGGTGAATGGGCCGATCGTGGAGGGGGATGATTGGGAATCGCTCAAGCAAGGGGCGGGCCATCACGTTGGCAGCGCCAATCCGGGTCAGAGCGGCAACTGTGTCATCTCGGCTCATAACGACATCTTTGGCGAGATTTTCCGTGATCTGTCGGACCTCGACCTGGGCGATGAGGTATTCGCGCACACTACCCGGCAGGTCTATCGTTACGTTGTTACCCAGAAGCGCATCATCAAGCCGACCGATGTGAGTGTGATGTATCCCACTTCCAGCCCGGTGCTAACACTCATTTCTTGCTATCCGTATGGGATTGATACACACCGCATCGTCATCATTAGCGAGTTACAACCGTAGAGAGGAGATAAAATTATGGCAAAGAAATCACGTCGCGTCAGGAAGGAGGGTCGGGAAATACGTCTTTCGCCGGCTCAGATGGCGCAACCGGGGATGAATGAAGCAGCTACCATTGCCAGCGTCATCCCTTCAGCGCCTCCGGCTCTTCAGGAACCTGATCTGCAAGACGAGTACCGCTACGTCATCGCCGATCTCAAGCGCATCGGTATCATTGCCCTGGCGATGCTGGCGGTGTTGATCGTTCTGGCGTTGCTGTTGACTTGGGCGTAAGCAGCAATTCCCGTTTTGTAGCCGCGATTTCCAAATAGCGTCTGTTTTTCCGCGTAAAGCGCCCTGCGCGATTGCGAAATCGCGGCTATGACCTGACTTTTCCCCCATAACAGGAATTGCTGGGGCGTAAGGGAGTTCCAGAAAAATAATCCTCCCAAAAGTCATGATGAGACAGGTGCAATACGTACAAACCATTTACCCAATTTGGGCAAACGTTCAAATCACTTTTCCAACTCGTCCATTTCCTTGGGGGGTCAATTTCACACCTGTCTCGTAAATCTGCAAGGCAACTCCTGTTGTTTGCATTACATTTACCCCCAGTCGCCGACCTTATTTGGTAGCTTGTGGCATATTTGTTGGTACGCCGCCAATCTTTGTCATTCGCCCTCGCCGGGAGTTTCTGGTATGACAGACACGGGAGACTCCTCTTGGTTCTCGAAAGAGGGCAGCGGCATGAGGGGCGTGATCCCATCGCCTGGCAGGATGCCCCACTGGATGCCTTCCAGGTTGCGCACAAACTCCCACTGGACAAGTTCAGGATGCTCTTTCAGCGCCGCGCCGCGTGCCTCGATGCTGTACGCTTCAGCGTCCGCCAGGAGGCGCATCCGCTCCGCCTCCGCCGCCGCCTGCAATTTGATTCCCTCGGCCCCCGCTTCCGCTAGCCGTATCTGGCTCTGCTTCTCGTACTCGGCGGCGTCGGCCTGGTACCGGGCAGTCTCGATAGCTTCCTGGGCAATCTGTTGCTGCTCGATGGCGTTGATATACTCCTCGTCGAACTCTATCTTGCGGACGAGAAAATCGTCGAGAAAGATGCCATACCTTTCAAACACTTTTGCCAGTTCATCTCGCACGTTGTCTTCGTAGGCAAAGATACCTTCGCCGCTGTACAAGTCCTCGGCGGTGTGGCTTTGCGCCGATAGGCGCGTCAGGTTCCTGGAATGAGCCTTCACAATGTTTTCCGTAACTTCTCGCGGGACGCCGACGTTTTGCACAATATTCACAGCGTGGTCGGGTGGTATGCGGAACAGCACGGTGTATTTGATGATGATTTGCTGACCGTCTATCGTTTGCGCGTTCACGGGATAATCTCGATAATCGGCGCCCGATGTCTCTGGGCTGTCACTGGTCTCGTACGATTGGACTACGGTACGAATAACCTCCACCTGGTCGACGAATGGCGTGCGCCAGTGCAGGCCCGGCTCAAAGACCTCTCCCGTCAGCCCTCCAAAGCGTTTGACCAGCGCCACTGTTCCGGCGTCCACGGGGGTATAGGACAGCACAACGACGATAAAGCCCAAAACAAGCGCAGCTACCACTCCAACGATCGTAATCGGTACTCCCAATCGAGTTGTTTGCCTTCTCATAGTTGTTTCACTCCTTTAGCATATACACATTGAACGAGGGGCAGGTGCGATCAAATGCACCCGCCCCCTTGAATCCAGCCAAACTCGCGTTACTCAAATATCCAGCGGTCGGTGTCCCGCTTGTAGGACAAGAGTTCATCCTCGGCGAAAAAGAGCGGAACCTCAAAGGCCGCTGTATCAGGGCCGTCGGAGCCATGCACCAGGTTGCGCCCAATCTCCAAGCCAAAGTCGGCGCGGATGGTGCCGGGGGCCGCCTCGGCCGGCTTGGTCGCCCCCATCGTGCGCCGCGCGATCTCAATGGCGTCGTTGCCCTCCAACACCATCACCACGACGGGGCTGGATGTGATGTAATGGATCAAAGGCTCGTAAAAGGGTTTTCCTTTGTGGATTGCATAGTGACGACCAGCCAGCGCTTTGTCAATTTGTATCAGCTTCATCCCGGCGATGCGCAGCCCCCGACGCTCAAAGCGGGTGACGATCTGCCCGATCAGGCCGCGCTGCACGCCATCGGGTTTGATGATCACGAGTGTACGTTCCACGTTTCCTCCTTAACTATCAGCAATTCCCGTTATGGGGAAAATGTTCAGATGTAGCCGCGATTTCCATATCGCGCAGCCCGTTTTACGCAACATAATGTACTATAAAGTTTCCAGCGCTTGGCGGTAGAGGTCCAATGCCTTTTGCAGTTGGCCGTCTTTCATATAAGCGTCGCCCAACACCTGTTGGGTGTGGGCATCAGGCCATTGCTCCACATACCCCTCCAGGTCGGGGATCACGTTTTCGATGAGTTTGCCCGCACGAATCACGCGGGAGTAGGCTTCCAATGATTCCTCGCGCTCATTGGCCTGCCACAGCGTCCGCGCAAATGACAGCCAGGCATCATAGTCGCGCGAGTTTCCCTTGAGATAAGCCCGTTCAGCTTTGAAAGACTCGGTGGAAACCTCGACTGTGCGAGTCTCTGGCTCTGCGGCGACCCCTTCGACGTGTTCTGTCACTTTCATCTCGACCACATCCGGCGTTTCCTCGATCACCGGCGGCAGGGCGATTTCTTCAGACGGTGGTATGACCATCCCTGGCGGCTCTGGCATCTCGACCATTGGCGGCGGAGCGATCTCATCAGGCGGCGTCTCTTCTATTGGCAGGGCTTCCTCCACGGGTGGGGCGGGCTCAGGCCGGACCTCTGGCTCGCCAAACGCCGTCCAGCCGAACATCTCCTCGGCAGGAGAAGGAGCGACCATAGTCTCTTCGGGTACAACCTCCGGGGCAGCGATCTCTGGCGGCGGCGTGACTTTTTCCATCATCGGGGCTTCTGCCTGCGGAGCTTTCTCCGCGGGAGGAATAGGTTCGGGATAGGTCTCCGGTTCGCCAAACGCCGTCCAGCCGAATGCTTCCTCGACCTGGGCCGCCAGGGCCTCTTCTGATACACCCGCCGGCACGGGTTCCTCGGTCGGCGCTTCCGCCGGCGGCACAGGCGCGGCTTCCTCGGGCGGGGCGGGACGGCCCATGATCTCGGCCATGCGAATTTC
>DUEK01000131.1 GCA_011192155.1 Thermoflexia bacterium | reverse complement strand
TGGTCGGCGAACCAGCCTTTGTCATAATTGAGACAGACGTTACCATAGTCCACCGGCAGGGCGCGGTGCTGGTTGTCCAGTTCCAGCGAGTCGGGAATCTCGTCCAGGAGCGGCGAGTTGTAGGGGACGAGGATGCCGGCCTCCAGCGCCCGGCTAAGAATGGTGTTATCCACACCGTAGATGACGTCGGCCAGGGGATTATCTGCGCTGAGGATGGCTTGGTTGAGCATTACGCCCGCGTCGCCGGACTGGAGGATCTCGACTTTGGCGTCGTATTGTTCCTCGAAAGCAGCGATGGTCTCCTCACCGATGTCGAAACTATCGTGGGTCATCACCCGCAGCGCGCGCGGCCCTGGCATTGGCGTCGGCATTGGTACCTCGGTTGGTGTTACCGGAGCAGGAGCGCAGCCCACCAGCGCCAGCAGCCCCGTCAGAGCAAACACAATCACACGTTTCATCTTGCACCTCCTGCATTTAATATTTCGAGTAGGGGCAGGTCTTGCACCTGCCCGTCTTGCACCTGCCCGTCAGGGCGACCGCAAGGGTTCGCCCCTACACATCTGGGCGCGCGGCTTTCGGTGCTGATGCTGGTGTGGCTGTTCAAGTTCGCCCCTACACATTTGGGCGCGCGTCACCACACACAGGAGCATCCCGCGCCGCACGCGCACGCGAGCCTGTTCCGCTGTCAACACGTTGCTCACGCCTCGCGCCGGGCCGAAGCGCAGCGTCTCTTCGCACAACGGCCACTCTAACCCCTCGGTCGTCACACCCACCGCGTCGCCGCCCAGTGGGATGAGGGAGACGGTGTCGCCGGGCTGGCCCTCAATGGTTGTCTCATCTTGAATGAGGAAAACGGACTGCGCTCCCTCGACGATGCGCACGCCCAACTCTTTCAACTCTGGCAGCGAGAGTAGCAGCACGTTGGCGATGGTCTGATCCAGCCGCCCGCCCAGCGCCGCCAGGATGATGATCTCACTCGCGCCCGCGCGGGCGGCGTGCAAAAGCGCCAGTTCCAGGTCGGTCTCGTCCTTGCGGGGCGAGAAGCGGATGATGCGCGAGCCGTCCGCTTCGACCTGGGCCAGATCGCCGGCGGAGAGCGAGTCGAGATCGCCAATGACGACGTGAGGAATCACGCCGGCGGCCAGCGCGTGGCGAGTTCCGCCGTCGGCGGCGATGATGAGGTCGCCGGGGCGCAACAGGTCTCGCGCTCCTTGCGGATCGGGAAATTCGCCGTTGGCAAAGATGATGGCGCGCATAGTTAGAACACGGATTTCAGGACATTAACGGATATAAAAAAACCGCCCCGACCAGCGGGGCGATTGAATTACAGGTTCAAGAATCTCCCTCCGCTGGCATTACCCAGATCAGGTTCAAGGGTCGGCGTCAGTGGTCTTACGACCAAGGACGCCCTCTCAGCCTGGCTCCCCAGGCTCCCCTGAAAGTATGGTTCTAGCAGGTGTTCTCAAAGTGCAATGGGATTATACTGCATCCTTGCTGGTCTGACAAAACTTGTTCGATTGCTCCTGCGTCGCTACACCTCCGGCACAGGCGCGGCGGGGCTGACGCGGCGAATCTTTTCGATCAGTCGCCTTCGCTCGGCGGCGTTGCTTGTCGCTGCTAGACGCTCGCGTAAATGACGCAGCTTGCGCCTGCGGACTTGCTTTTTGATTCGCTTTCGGTCTCTATTCGTTCGCATTAAATCCTCCTATTACGTTTTATGGATACACTCGCTTCAACATACGCGGGAAGGGGATCGTCTCCCGCAGGTGGTCTAACCCGCAGATCCAGGTCACGGTGCGCTCGATTCCCAGTCCAAAGCCAGAGTGAGGCACCGAGCCGTACTGCCGCAAGTCAATGTACCACTCGAAGGCCTCGCGGGGCAGGTTCCACTCATCGAGCCGCTGGAGCAGCAGGTCGGGGTCAGAGATGCGCTCCGAGCCGCCGATGATCTCGCCGTATCCCTCCGGGGCCAGCAAGTCGGCGCTCTTGGAGACCTCCGGCCGGTCAGGCCAGGGCTCCATGTAGAACGCCTTGGCCCGCGTTGGGTAGCCGTAGACAAAGACGGGTTTCTCGAACCGCTTGGTCAGCTCTGTCTCGTGGGGCGAGCCGAGGTCATTCCCCCATTCGATTTTCAGGAGCTTTTTGAGCTCCTCGTCGTCCGTCTGCTCCCGAATCTCGGCCAGCATCTCTAGCGCCTCGTCGTACGAGATGCGGGGGAAGGGGGACGTCACTTTTTCCAGATGACTGATGTCCCGCTCTAGCAGCGCCAACTCTTGCGCCCGCTCGCGCAAACAGGTCTGAACGATGTAGGAGACAAACTGCTCCCCAATCTCCATATACCCATCTAGATCGCAAAAGGCGGCCTCCGGCTCAACCATCCAGAACTCGGTCAGGTGGCGGCGGGTCTTTGATTTTTCGGCGCGGAAGGTGGGGCCAAAGCAATAGACGCGGCCAAAGGCATAGATGTCGGCCTCGTTGTAGAGCTGGCCCGATTGAGCCAGGTAGGCCGGTTCGCCAAAGTAATCGGTCTCAAAGAGGGTGGACGTGCCTTCGCAGGCGGCCGGGGTCAGGATGGGGGTGTCCATATTGACGAAACCGTGGTCGTCGAGCCAATCGCGGATGGCGCGGATGACGGTGGCCCGCACCCGCAGCACGGCCCACTGGCGTTGCGAGCGGATCCACAGGTGGCGGTTGTCCATCAAGAAATCCACTCCATGCTCTTTGGGCTGGACAGGGAAATCCTGGGCCACCTGGAGCACGCGCAGATCGGTGACGCCAAGCTCGTAGCCGCCAGGGATACCTGGAGCGCGGCCGTCCTGGCGGACGGTACCGGTGACGACGAGGGACGATTCCTGGGTCAAACTCTGGGTTGCCTCAAAAACCTCTGGGCTGACCTCTTTCTTGAACACGACGCACTGAGTAAATCCGGTCCCATCCCGCACCTGAAGGAATTGAAGTTTCCCTTTGTCGGTGCGATTGTAGAGCCACCCCCGGAGGGTGACTTTTTCTCCCACGTGTTGGGCGATGTCTTTGAT
>DUEK01000130.1 GCA_011192155.1 Thermoflexia bacterium | reverse complement strand
GTCGTACATGCCGACCTGCAAGTGGAGTGGGGCAAGTTGGCAACTTGCCCCACAGGGAATAGAGTGTTGATCTGTGACCGCGTCGCCGGGGAGCCACCAGGAGGTGGGATACGCGCCATCTCGCGGAGGGCCGTCGTGCTGGCCCAGGAGGTTGCCTTCCTCGTCAAGCAAGTGCGCGTAGACGGTGTAATCCGCATCGGGAACCTGCTCCGCCTGCCAGTAGAGCGTCACCGAGAGATTGTTCTCCTGCATCTCCAAATCGTACCCCGCCAGCCGGATCGCCGAGCCGAGGCGAAAGTCAGCGGCGCAGGCGGGCGCTGGGGGCGGCGATGCGGCCCGCGCGCGCCACGGCCCCAGGACGGCCATGTCGCTGCTTCCATCCGCCAGCGAGACGCGCTCCCCGGTGTCGTCGTCCACCAATCCCACCCGCGCCCAATAAAGACCGGGGGCGGGCGTCCAATCTGGGATAGCCAGGTTAACCGTGTGACGCACGGTGTCGCCCGCCTGCCACAGGTCGCTGGGGTAGAGTGTGCCGCCCAGCCAGGTATCGTACTCGGCCACCTTTTGGGCGGCATCCTGCGGCCCCAGTTGCGCCCAGACGCGGTAGCGGTGCTGGGGCGCGGTCGGCGCGCGCCAGTACAGGGTCAGGTTGATTTCTTCCCCCGGCTCCAGGTCGTTCATAGCCTCGTAACCGGCAAGCTGGACGTTGCCCTGAAAAGTCAAATCCACCGCTTGGGCCGTGCCCGGCATACCGGCTGGCAGGCGAGGGGACCCGTAGGCCGGGCGCAGATAGCGGAGCGGCACGATGGCGGCAAAGAGTAAGGCGAGTGCCGCCGCCGCGCCGAGCGCCCAGCGGCCTATCTTCCAACGGCTCCATTGAGCAAGCCCCCAGGCAACCAGCACAGCGACAACCGGCAGGGTGGCGAACATCAGCCGCCCGGATAGGACACCGGTGGCTATCGCCCAGCGGGCAAAGCTGACCGCGTTCAGCGCAAAGGCCAGTGATAGAAAGATCAGGCCGCGAGCGCCCTCCCTCAATCCCCCCCACGGGGGGGAGACGGCGGGCCGAATCGCCGCCACGACGCCGACCAGCGCAGCCAGCATCACCAATCCCGCTACCGCATACGCGGGCGGCTCAACCAACAGCGGCGCCCAGCCAAAGGCGGCCCAGTAAGAGCGCAGGATGGCTACTATCTCGTCGAGGCCGAAGCGAGTCAGTGAGAGTTGGCTGGTAAAGTGCGTCTCCAGTCCCAGCGGGTCACGGTACAACACCCAGTTGCGGGCGTACCACCAGACTCCTACTCCCAGCGCCGCAATGAGAAATGCCCAGTGTCCAACATTCGATGTTCGATGTCCATTCTTTGGTTGCCAGATTGCGGCCAGCAGGCCCATAGGGAGCAGGAGCAGCGCGCTCTGCTTGGTCAGCAATGCCAGTCCCACCAATCCGCCGAGCGCGGCCCAGCGAGGCCAGTTCGCGCCGTCGCGCATAAAGCGCAGCATATACACGAGGGAGAGAGCGAACAGGGCGTTGAGCAGGTTGTCGTTGGTCACACCAATGGAGAGAGCGATGAATTGCGGGTTGAAAGCCACGAACGCAGCCGCCCCCAGCGCCACGTAGGGGCGTCCCTTGTGGTCGCCCTCGTCGGGCCACAGGAGGCGGGCCATCGCGTAGGCGCACCAGACCGTCACCGCCGCCAGCCCCAGCGAGAGTGTACGCAGCAGGGCCGCCGCGCGGACGGTGTCGCTCTGGGCCAGCGTCTCTTCCGCCCGGTGAGCGTAAATGTTCTTGTTCCAGGGGTCGCTGTTGGACTGCGGCGCCCATCCTCTCTCCCAACTGGGGCTGGGAAGCAACAGGCGCGGCAGGTCGTCCATACCAATCCAGGAGGTGAGCAGGGCGGCCAGGCCGTGGTAGAGCGGCGGGGCGTAGTAGAGCGGCGGGTCGTGGTATTCAAAGTACCAGGTCTCGTCCCACGCGGTCGGTTCGTCGCGGGGAGCAAGTACGCGCGGGGGCGGCGTCTGATGCTCAATCCAGTAACGGATGACGGAGAGGTGCGACCACTCGTCGGGCGACTCGAAACAGGGGGTCTCCAGGGCGTAGGTCAATCCCAGGCCGGCGAATGTGATGAGCAATAGAGTCAGCAATCGGCGAGGGGACGAAAAAAGGATCCTTTTAATCACTTGGATGCACTTCATTTGGATGTGTTTCAAAGTAGTTTACTTGCCAATGAATGAGAAACGCGGTGTGAGTGTTTGCGGGCCTTCCAGCTCCAGGGTCAGGCTGGGTGTCTGGGGCAGATGGGACTGTTCCCATCCTGCGAAGCGATAGCCCGGCGCCGGGGCGACCGCAACCTGGATCGGCACGCCCTGGAAATAAACGCCTTGCCAAGAGGAATCCAAAATCAGGGTTTCATTGATAGTAACGGTTCCGGAACCATCGGCGGGCAGATTGATGGTCAGGTGCGCCGTCCCATCCAGCCCAAAGCTCTCGACCAGGTGACGGCGAACGAAATCGGGCCGGCGCTGGGCGAACTGGCGCAGGTCCGCCACGTTGGACTCCCAACTGGTTGGGCTTACCCAACGGGCGATCTCCTGATCCACATCCAGACCAAGCTGGGCAGCGATTTCGTCGATATTGCCCATGCTAGACCATCGCGCCGTCTCGTAGGCAATATCCGGCTCAAGCTCGGATGCCACGGCATCAATGTGGGCTATGACGGATTGAGAGGTAAGCGTCGTGTTGAGCAAATCGGCTGTGCGGGAAAGGAACCTTTCGAGAAACCCCGGGTTTTCCAGCAGCTTGCGCAGCAACAGCGCGTTACGTCCGCCAGTCTCGGGGTGATTGTAGTGCAGCACCCGAGCTATCATATCAGTATCAAAGCGGCTGAGAAACACCGCCCCCAAGCAATAATCGCAATCCCAGAACACCCAATGCCAGCGACCGCCTTGTACGCGGGGGCGAAACAATTGCATGTTGTTGTGCGGCCAGTCGGTGTTGGCCGCATAGATTTGCAGGATAAAGTAATCTGTTAGATTCGCAATATCTACCTGGCTCTGCACGTGAGCGTAATTGTGCTCATCCGCCAGATCGTGGGACTCGACAAACCGCAGGAGGTGATCCCAATGTTCGCGATCTCCCATTTTAATCGCTTGATCCATTACATTCTCGGGCGAGTCCAGGAAATCGGCTGACTGAACCCCATAGTGGTCCCTGAGAAAATAACGATCTATGCGCTCCCGGATGTGATAAATTCCCCACGGTTCGCCATTGATAAAGACCAAAGCTGGGCGGCTATGGGCAGCGTACCCGCCAAGCTCAAGAGCCAGTTGGTCTATCACCTGACTACGCATTAGAGCCCAGTTTGTGTGGGGGTATGTACACCAATCCTGCCCGCTGGTGTGCAAGACCAGACGCTTGAACGAATGTACATCGCTATTTTGGAATAGTGGATATTCAAGATGGTCAGGACCGTACTCGCGGCGAAAATAAAGACGGAACGACTTTTTCGCATCCCCACGCGCCATTCCGCCATGAATGCGAATGCCGGCCGATAGGTGAAATCCTGAGCGACGATCCTGGTCTAGGAAAGTGATGTCCACCGGTCGCTCCCATGCGTCCCCTCTCTCGTAAGGATTGGCGCAAATGCCATTTTGCAGGTGCCATAGAGCGTCAGGTTCTATAATTAGCGAAACTATCGGCAGTGTGGCTTCCACACCGACAAAGTAGGACGCGCTTGTGACTGGACCAAGCTCCCCATTGGGCAACACAGCGCAGGCGCGAACAACGGTGACGGCCGGAGCAGCCCCGCTCAGATGGATAGGCTGCGTGTAAAGCGTTCCGGTGGCTCGAGTTGGGGTGCTGCCATTGCGGGTAAAGATAACAGCAGGGTTATTTCGCCGGCCCAGGCTGTGACCGGGCACAGTGATTTTGATCTGCGTGTCCTGGTCGTAATAGCCGCCGGGAGGAGATAGCATGGGCAGAGGCGACGATTCTCTCCCTGCAGATGCCTGTTGGCCGGGCCAGATGATAAACATCTCGACGAGATAGGCCACAAGCAACACCAGAATTGTTAGCGACGCTATCCAGAGGTGGATTGTTCCTCCCTGGCGGCTCGCAATCTGGCGCATACGCCACCCCTCGTGGTCAAAAAGGATCAGAGAGCCGGAGACAGTTTCTAGAGGTAAAAGACGCCCAGGGAGTTTGGTAGACATTCAACAAGATTCTCTTTTTGTAAAGGCGTCGCCCAGAAACAACGTCGCGCACTATTTACGCGATTTTACTCGGAAAGCAGTATCAAAATACCAGGTTGTCTTTGAACAGCTCCAAAGCGAATCGAGTATAATGCAACTTTACAACAAAGTCAATATCGGAGTTCGTGTAGGATGTTGTAAACGTTCGGGTTTCTGATGTGACACTTGGACAAATGTCAGATTGCGTGTAAAATCTGCTTGAGGAGCACCCATCTATGGAACGGCACACTGAACTGCTAGATCGGGCCTGCCGGCGGACATATCCGCCGCACCTGCGCTCATATCTGGCGATTGTACTACCGGCTACGTTTACGATCATCCCACTGGTCATTGGGATAGCGTGGGGTGCATATCTCGACGACGGCGCCTACCTCTCGTTTCGTCACGCCCGCGATTTGTCGCTCGGGCGCGAGACGCTGCGTGGCCTCGCCACCAGAACGCCTCTCTACGTTCTGGTGCTGAGCCTGTTGAGCGAGAAAAATATACCGTTGCCAGATGCCGGTTTGATCTTGAGCGCGGCAGGCTGGAGCGTGACAGTCGCCGCTATCTACAGCGCTGGCAGAGCTATCCACCGACGAGTCGCGGCGGTCGTCTCTATGGCGTTGCTTTCTTTCAACCCCATTATCGTTCAGTTTTTGGGGACTGAGACATCGTGGGTAACTGCGTCAATCTGGCTCGCTATCGCGGCGACTAGGAAAAAACGATGGGGTATTCAGACCGGCCTGTTGGTCTTGATGTTATGCATACACTTTGACCTGAACACCATAGCGATGGCTCTCTTTATGCTCATCCTCCAGGGAGTCCATAGGAGAACGTTTCCTATACTTCCTGGCCTGATTCTGGCCGCTACAATCATAGGGTTGGGGACATTCGCGTTCCAGGCGGAAATTTCTCTTTATCCTGAACTCGGTCTGGCTGAATGGCAACGAGAGGTCCGGTCACTGACAAGCGAAAGCGAGTTCTACTGGCTGTTTTTACCATTTGTGGGATTAGGGATGCTCGCCGCGCAGCCGGTGGGTTTGTGGCTTGGGGCAATGGGGGGACTTGGTCTGATTCTGACCATCAGCCCAACCTCTATAGCCATCATTGTCACCCTGGCGCTGTTCCTGACCGGGTTGGGCATTGAGCAGATTGCCGAATGGAGCGCTCAACACAATCTCTTGCGCCTCGACCGTCTCAAGTCAGCGGCGAGTCTGGCGATCATCGGTATGTTGCCCCTCACTGTGGCTCAGGCTACTTCGATGTACCAGCGCTATCAACTCAGGCCTGTTGCTCAACAAAGAGTTGAGCAACAAGCAGCGGCCTGGCTATGCACCAACAGCCGGCCGACTGCCGCCGTCTTTGGCTCTGATCGGATCGGGTATCTGGCAGATCGTCCTACCCGCCAATGGGATGGCGGCGCTGGCACGCCCCAAGACTCGATGACGATGGTAGAGAATCTGGCAACAGATCCTCCTGACTATTGTATTTCTCTGAACAGCATCCCGTGGGATCGGTTAATCCGCACGAGTTGGTTTCAGGACCATTATGAGCGCCTGCTCGAATTCTCGTCGGCATACGACTCGACCTCCCCACACGTCATCTGGAAGTATCATTCCAGCCCTTTCGATCAGGGAGAATATCGGGCGCTAGACGTCCGTTTACCAGACGAGGTTAGATGGGTAGGTTACAGATATTGGCCTGACCACATTGAGCCGGGCAAAGCCGTTCACGTCACGCTGTTCCTACAAACAACGCAGTCCATTGGAGATTCAGTTCAAGCGGCTGTGTATATCACCTCTCCCCACGACGGCGCAACTTGGGCGCATCGAGAAACGGTCAGTCGTCGCAGCGTCTTGAAAGATTGGTGGGAAACGAGACAGATAATCGTAGATCAATTTGTGCTGACAACGACGGCCGACATACCCATCGGCGCGTACCACCTGAATGTCTCCATAATGACGCCTGCCCTGACTCAAATCGTCCCAATGTACCGGGGCGACGACACATCTCCCGTTGACCGCGTCACGTTGGGGAACGTCATCGTGCCCTGGCAAGGTTCCCTCAATACTGTGAAGCAAGCAAATGTCAGGCTGGGGAACGGGATTCTACTACGCGGCTTTGATGTGGTAGATAGCCTGCCCGCCGGCGATGAATTGAAGGTCACACTTTATTGGGAAGCCTGGCAACCACTGGCGGAGGATTACGTCGTGTTTGTCCATCTGATGGACGAATCGGGGCGGTTGATTGCCAGCCACGACGGCCCGCCAGCGAGTGGCCGGTACGCGACCAGCGCGTGGCTTCCCGGAGACATTGTGCAGGACACACATATCCTGACGCTCGAACCAGACACCCCCGGTGGCCTATACCAGCTAAAAGTGGGTATGTACACATGGCCCGGCCTGGAACGGTTGCCGGTCTGGAACGAGCTGCAAGAGGAGCAGCCGGAGCGCGTTATCTACTTGCAATCCATTGTAGTGCAGTAGAATCTCACGCGGGGCGCGTTGGGGAACGCAACCCGGTACGCAGCACCTGCCGGTAAGCGGCGATCCGTTGGGCGCGCAGGGGTCGCTTGTGGCTCAGCAGCCATTTGGCCCCCTCCAACCCCAATTGCCAGACATAGTTGCTCAGAAGAAAGAACCGCAACACTTCTCCCACGACGCGCCCGTGATATTTGCGGAAATAGCGCACCTTGCTGGTCTGAAAGTGAATGTGGCGGGCGGCGACCACTTGCTCGCTGCTCTTGCCCTCGTGGTGGACGATCTGCGCGGCGGGCAGATAGACCACGCGCCAACCGGTATCGCGGAACCTACGGCACCAGTCCAGCTCTTCCGAGTACATAAAGTAGCCCTCGTCCATCGGCCCCACTTGCTCCACGGCCTCCCGGCGGGCCATCAGCGCCGCGCCGTACAGCCAATCCACGTCCTGCACCACATCGTCGGGTTGATCCAGAAACTCGTAACGCTCCAACAGGCGACGCGAGGCGTATCTTTCCAGCCAGGTGGATTCGAGGAACCCGGTCGCCAGCGTGGGAAAGCGGCGGCGGGAGGATTGGACGGAACCGTCGGCGTACAACAACTGCGGGCCGATCATTCCCACGTCGGGATGCGCGTCGGCAAAGGCGACCATCGTCGCCAGCGCGTCTCCCACTATCTCTGTATCCGGGTTCAAGAGCAGCACGTACCGCCCTCGAGCGATGGCGAGTCCCTGGTTGTTGGCGGCGGGAAAGCCGCGATTCTCGGTGTTGGCGATGAGGTGAACGGCGGGGAGCTCGGCCCGCACCATCTCGACGCTGCCGTCGGTGGAAGCGTTATCCACGACGATGATCTCAAATTTGCGAGTTTGCGAGCTTGCAAGTATCGAAAGTAGACAGCGGCGCAGGAGGTCGCGGACGTTCCAATTGACGATGACAACCGAGAGGTCAAGCATAATCAAAAGCGGCGACGGACGGTGAAATCCACCAGGGCCAACAGCGCGGCACGGTAAGAGGAATGTGAGAGCTCGCTCAAAGCCGCTTTAGCCTGATCTGCGTGTTCCTGCGCCGCCGCCAGTGCGCGTTCAATGGCCGGGGAGCCAGCGATGGCCTGAATGGCTTCCCGCGCCACTTTGTCGGAAGAGTTTCCCTCTAACGCCTGACAGACAGCGGGATGGTCGGGATTGTCTTCCAAGAAGAGCAACACGGGCAACGTGACCAACCCTTGCCGCAGGTCGCTGCCCACCGGTTTGCCCAGCACCCGCTCGTCCGCCACAAAGTCCAACACATCATCCACGATCTGAAAAACCAGTCCCAGTTGCTCTCCGTAGATTTTCAATGCCTCACGTTTTTCTGTCTCGACCTGGGCCAGGATAGCGCCGGCCTGAGCAGACATAGAGATAAGAGACGCGGTCTTGGCGTGTATGCGTTGTTCGTATTCCTCACGACTGGTCTGGTTGCGGTGCCCGTCGAACATCTGGCGCACCTCGCCGTTGCAGATGGTCATCAAAGTCTCGGAAAAGCACTGCATCAGCAGGGTGCTGCCGGATCGAGAGGCCAGGTGGGCCGCGTGCGCAAAGACGTAATCGCCGGCGAGCACTGTGGCCCCAGGCGACCAATGCGCGTTCAACGTCTGCGCCCCCCGGCGCATCAGCGAGCCGTCAATCAGGTCATCGTGAATCAGGGTGGCGGTGTGAAGCAATTCAACAGCGGCGGCGGCAAAGATGGCCTTATCCACATCCGCCCCACAGAAATGGGTGGAGAGAAGCACCAGCGCCGGGCGGACTCGCTTTCCCCCTCCATCCACCAAGTGATCCACCGCCACACCGATAGCCTCGTGTTGTCCGGGTGGCCGCTCCCGCAGGAGATTCTCCACACGCTCTAAATCATCGCGGATCAAGTCGAGAAAAGATAAATGCTCCAAGTGGTACCTCTTTGCGAGTTTGCAAGTGTGCAAGTTTCAAGATGGAATGTCAAAAAGATGAGTGAGGTTGTCTGCTGTTGCCTGGGCCACCGTTTCCGCCGGCACGCCCCTGGCGCGGGCGACCGCCTCGACCACGCGCTGCACGAGGGCCGGCTCGTTGCGCCGTCCGCGCCGTGGCACTGGCGTCAGAAAGGGACAGTCGGTTTCCACCAGCAAACGCTCTAGCGGAGCAGCCGCCGCTGCCTCCCGCAACCGGTCTGCCTTTGGAAATGTGACCGGCCCGGAGATGCTGACGTAAAAGCCCAATTCCAGTACCTCGTCCAATCGCTCCGGCCCGCCAGAGTAGGAGTGCAGGACGCCGCTTCCATTCCACTCGCGCAATTGTTCCATAACGTCATCATGCGCCTCGCGGCTGTGGATTATGACGGGCAGTTCCACCTCTGCCGCTAGCGCCAGTTGTTCGGCAAAGGCTTGCCGCTGCGCCGGGCGCGGCGAGCGGTCGCGGTAATAGTCCAGGCCGATCTCGCCGATAGCGACTACCTGTGGGTGGCGGGTCAGCACGCGCAGTTGATCCAGCACTCTCTCGTTGACGTGTCTGGCGTCGTGAGGGTGGATTCCTACGGCGGCGTAGATAAAGTCGTGCTGCTGCGCCAGCGCCACAGCCGCCTTGCTAGAGGCCAGGTTCGTACCCACGTTGAGGATGGCGGTCAGACCGGCGTCACGCGCCCGCTGGATCACCGCGTCACGGTCGGCGTCGAACTGGGAAAAGTCCAGGTGGGCGTGAGAGTCAGTCAAGCGCATTGTTTACGCCAGCCCCGCCAATTCTAGTCCCTCGTCCAACAACAACTCCACCCGGCTCTCATCCGTCGTCTCGCAGTAGACGCGCAGGATCGGCTCGGTGTGGGAAAAGCGGACGAGCAGCCAACCGCCGTCGGCCAGGTTGAACTTGAAGCCGTCCAGAGTATCCAGGCCGGTAACAGCCAACCCGCCGATGGTGGACGGGGCGGCGTCCCGCACCCGCTGCTGGACGGCCTCCCGCCGTTCGGTCGGGAAGCGGGTGTCGATTCGCCGGTAATAGTAACGCGCGCCGACAGTTTCGTAGAGCCATTCCAGCAGTTGACCCGGTCGCTTGCCCGCGCGCGCCATCATATCCAGGATGTAGAGCGCGGCCAGGATGCCGTCCCGTTCGGGCAACCCCGGCAGGATAAAGCCGCCGCTCTCGGTCGCGCCCAGCATGGCGTCCGTCTCGATGAATTTTTTCCCCACGTGCTTGGGCCCGATGCCCGTATCGAACACGTCCAGGCCAAATTTCTGGCCCAGCCTGTTTATCATCACCGTAGAGGACAATGTCTTGACGATGGGGCCGCGCTGGCCGCGCATTTCCAGCAAATACAGAGCCAGCAGTCCACCGACCTGAAGTTGGGTGACAAAGTTGCCTTTCTCGTCGGCCATGCCGATGCGGTCTGCGTCGCCGTCGTTGGCGATGCCGACATCGGCCCCCACTGCGACCACCTCTTTCAGCAGCGCGTCCACATTGGGCGGGATCGGTTCGGGCTGGCGCATCCCTGGGAAAGCGGGATTGCGCTCTCCCCGGATAGAACAAATCGTCGTCGCGCCGCCCTCAAGTAGCCGGGCCAGCCAGCCCGCGCCGACCCCCCACATCGCGTCATAGGCCACCTTGAGACCGGCCTGCTTGATCGGCTCCAAATCCACGTGCTCTTTGACATATTCGATGTATGCCGGCGCGGGATCAAAAGTCTCGACCAGCCCGCTTTCCAGGGAGGCGCGTTTGACATCCTTCAACGAGTTTGGAATCCGAGCCTCGATCCGCTTTAGCCCCTCGGGAGCGATGGCCGCGCCGCGCTGGTCGCGCACCTTAAAACCGTTGTCCGTCGGCGGGTTGTGGCTGGCGGTGATGATGACGGCCCCGGCCGCCCGCCTGCTCAACGCAGAGAAAGAAATGATGGGTGTGGGCATCGCTTCCCGCGCCAGGAAAACGGGAACGCGGTTGCCGACCAGCACCTCGGCCACGGTGGCGGCGAAATACTCGGAGGCAAAGCGGCAATCGTAGCCGACGACGATGCCCTGGCTCGCCGTCCCCGTCTCCTTGCAAAAGTAATCGGCGACCGCCTGCGCGACGCGGCGCACGTTATCAAAGGTGTACTCCTCGGCGATCCTGCCGCGCCAGCCATCGGAGCCGAACCGGATGTCGTTCACTCTTATCCACTCTCCCATTCTGCGCCTATTTCCGGGTGCCTGGCAAACTTTTCCCGGAAAAGCGCCATCAGTTCCTCTTTGCGCTCTTCCGTCTTGGCCTCAAAGCGCAAGACCAGCACGGGCAGGTTGGATGAGGCCCTGACCAGCCCCCAGCCGTCGCCAAAATTGACCCGCGCTCCGTTAATATCAATCACATCGTAGCCATCAGCCTTGAACTCGTCGGTCAGCTTTGCGACGACCTCGTATTTGACCGATTCTGCGTACTTGTCGAGGTCGGCGGGGCACCTGGCCTGCAAAGCCGGCGTGGAAACATAGTATGGCGTCTCCTCGATGATAGCGGACATTGGCTGCTCGCGCTGCGAGAGGTACTCGGCCAATTTCAGCGCGGTGAACACCGCGTCGTCAAAGCCGTGATAATCCGGCTCGCCGAAAAAGATGTGGCCGCTCATCTCCCCGGCCAGCGGCGAATTTACCTCCCATAGCTTTTGCTTGATATAGGAGTGCCCCGTCTTCCACATGACGGGCACGCCGCCGTGCGCCTCAATGTCCTCCGGCAGCGATTGGGAGCATTTGACGTCGAAAATGATCTTTGCGCCAGGATTCTTCTCCAGCACCTGCCGCGCCAGCAGGATCAGGTACCGGTCCGGCCAGATGGTTTCTCCCTTCTCGTTGGTGACGCCCAGCCGGTCGCCGTCGCCATCAAAGGCGAACCCGACCTCCGCCCCTGATTCGATCACCTTTGCGCCAGTGTCGTTCATCATATCTACCAACGCGGGGTTGGGATAATAGTGGGGAAAGCTCCAGTCCAGGTCGGTGTACAGTTCTACGACCTCGCAGCCGGCCGCGCGCAACACTTTTGTGACAATAGGGCCTGGCGTCCCATTGCCGGTGTTCACCACCGCGCGGACGGGTCGCGCAATGTCCACGCGCTTTATCACGTCGGCCAGGTAAGCGTCGAAAAAGTCCTCGCTGCGAACGACGCCGCTCCCGGCGGCAAAATCTTCGCTGGCGGTCAGTTGATACAACTCGTTCATCTCGACCGGCCCCAACGTGTGGGAATAACCCAACGCGAGCTTGAACCCGCTCCAGCCGGTGGGATTGTGGGAAGCCGTGACCATGACGCCGCCTTCGGCCTGATAGTGGTATTGGGCCGAGTACATCATCGGCGTCAAAGCCATCCCCAGGTTGATGACGTTGATGCCGGTCGCTGTGAGTCCCTGAATAGTCGCCTCTGTGATCCACTCGGAGCTGGGGCGATAATCGTACCCCACCACAGCGGTGTCAATGTTCCTCCGGCGGAGCATCGTCCCATAAGCCTGGGCGATGATCCCGACCGTGTATTCATTCAGTTGCTCGTCATTCACCTGCCCGCGCAGGTCGTACTCGCGGAACATGCTCGATTCTAGCTTTGCCATTAGATTCCCTCCTTGATTTTCACTTTACCTTAACATCAGCCACCACCGGCAAGTGATCCGACGCACAGCGGGCAGCCCGGCTGTCCACCACCCAACACTCGTACTCTATCAACCTGTATCCGGGGTACACAAAAATATGATCTATGGGGCCGATCACATTAGGATGAGTGACATCCGGCCCCCGGGTCGGCTCCAGGCGCGCGAACCCTCCCTCAGTCTCCAACGCCGACGCGATACAAGGTTCGCTGGCAGTGGCGTTGAAATCGCCCAACAAAAAGAGTACCTCGCCACGTTCGAGAACGTGTTCTCTCAACAAATCTAACACTCGCTGTGCCTGCTCAAGCCGCAGGGAGCGCGCTTTCTCCGCCCGGTCAGAAAGTGAGCGGGAGTCTCCCTCCCGCTCGGCGACCAAAGTCGTAAAGTGTGTGCCCAGGACAAATGGAAAGATGGGTGGCTTGTTGATGCGGGCAATGAGCGCATAGCGGGGGTCAGTGTCCCGATTCCCCTGGTAGAGCGGCGTCCGATAAATAGGCACATTCCTCGGCGCGTCAGGTTTGGCGGGGTCGCCTAACCGCGCGAACTCCCAGCGGGAGAGTATGCCGTTGCCCTGCCTCCAATTTTGCCAGTCGTTAAAGATGGCGTGAACGAACGTGGGCTTTTGCACGTGCATGTGCTCGCGCAGGGAAATGGTCGGCCCGAGGCAGTGATTCTCCAAACCCACGGCCTGAGCGATTTGGCCGAGCGCGCTGTGCCAGGCGCCATCCGCGTCCTGGAACTCGGCCGCCTCCTGGACAATCAGAATGTCGGGCGCAACCTCCTTGACCACTTTGATGACGCTATCGAGCGCCGAGCCATCTTTCCCCAGCGCGCCCCCAATGTTGTACGTCATCAACCGGAACTGTGATTCTTGCCGCTCTTTCATATCTCAAATCACCTGATCGCTTGCCTGGCGACGGCCATAAAAGCCTCGGCCTCTCGTTCCAACGCCCCCCGGTCGTGCTCCTCGCCGGCTCGAATCTTGAGTCGCAGTTTACTCTCTGTCCCAGAGTAGCGCAGCGTCACGTCAATGTTCTCGCCCAGCGACGCGTGCAGCCGCCGCAGCGCGTCCTGAACCTCTGGGATCGTCTGCAACGGCGGCTTGCTGGGCACTTGGATGCTGACCAGGTACTCGGGGAACTCGCGCATACAGGCCGCCAGCGCGGCTAGGCTGTGATTTGGCTCAGTCGCCGCCACCTTGAGCACCGCCAGGGCGGTATAGATGCCGTCGCCGGTGGTCTGCCCATCCCGCAGCGTGATGATGTGCCCCGATTGCTCCCCACCCAGCGCGTAATTCTCCTCGATCATGCGCTGCAACACAAAGCGGTCGCCCACCGCCGTCTCTTCCAGGCGAATGTCCACCTCTTCCAACGACGCTTTGAGGCCCCAGTTGCTCATCGGCGTGCCGACCACGGCGTGATTGGTCAGCAATCCCTGGCGCTGCATGTCGCGGGCCAGGATAGCCAGCATCACGTCCCCGTTGACAAAGCCCCCTTGCTCGTCAACCAGCATCACCCGGTCGCCGTCGCCGTCGAACGCGATGCCCGCCAGAGCTTTTTCCCGCAGAACGGCGGTGCTGAGAATCTCGGGATAAATGTACTCGTAATGCTCGTTGATATTGACCCCGTCTGGCGCATTCTCCATCACGGCAGCGTCGAATCCCAAGCGGCGGAAAACCTCCGGCGCGATCCGCGACGTCGCGCCGTTGGCGCAATCCAGCAGAATGCGCCGCCCGCGCAAAGAATCCTCATTGCCCCACACGTCCACGAGGTGATCGGCGTAATCCTGCTGCCAGTCGCCGGCATCCCGACTGCGCCCCAACATCTTTGCGCCCGCTGCCTCGAACCCATCACCGTTATCCAGCAGCAACCGTTCGATCTCTGCTTCCAACTCGTCGGAAATCTTGAAACCATCGGCCCAAAACAGCTTGATCCCATTGTGATCGAAGGGGTTGTGCGAGGCGGAAATCACGATCCCCAACTGCGCGCCGCGCGTGCGGGTCAGATAAGCGACTCCCGGCGTCGGGATGACGCCCACCAGCGCCACGTCCACGCCCTGCGACGTCAATCCGGCGGCCAGCGCGTTTTCCAGCATATAGCCGGATAGCCGCGTATCCCGGCCAATCACGACTGTGGGTCTGGCGTCTCCGTCACGCTCCAATATCTGGGCCGCCGCCTGCCCCATCTTGAGCGCGAAATCGGCTGTGAGAGGCCAGTGGTTGGCTATACTGCGGATGCCGTCTGTTCCGAATAATCTGCCCATTTGCCGTTTCCCTTAGAGGCCGTTTTCGCGGCGCAACAGTGCTACGTCCGCGTCCACCATCATCTGCATCAATTTGCGGAAAGAGACCCTCGGCTCCCACCCCAACACGCGCTTGGCCTTGCCGGCGTCGCCTACCAGCAGATCCACCTCCGCCGGCCGCATAAAACGCGGGTCTTGCTTGACGTACTCTTGCCAATCCAGATCCACACATTCAAAAGCCGCCTCGCACATCTCGCGGATAGAGTGCGTCTCTCCGGTAGCGATCACGTAATCGTCCGGCGCGGGCTGCTGGAGCATCATCCACATCGCCCGCACATAGTCGCCGGCGTACCCCCAATCCCGCCGAGAATCGAGGTTGCCCAGGCGCAGTTCGTCCGCTAACCCCAGCTTGATCTTTGCCACGCCATCCGTCACCTTGCGCGTGACAAATTCCAGTCCCCGCCGGGGGGACTCGTGATTAAAGAGTATGCCGGATGTAGCGTGCAGGCCATAAGACTCGCGGTAATTGATGGTGATCCAGTGACCATAGACCTTGGCGACGCCATAGGGACTGCGCGGGTAAAATGGCGTATCCTCGTTTTGCGGCACCTCGCGCACCTTGCCAAACATCTCGCTGCTAGAAGCCTGATAAAAACGGATACTGGTATCCACCGTTCGGATAGCCTCTAGCATGCGAGTGACTCCCAGCGCCGTCACGTTACCTGTGAAAACCGGCTGCTTCCACGAAGCAGGGACAAAAGACTGCGCTGCCAGATTGTAAACTTCTTCTGGGCTGTGCTCCTGAAGAATAGAGATCAACGACCCTTGATCCAATAGATCGCCCGAGACCAATGTTATCTGGTCTTGAAAATGCTGAATACGAGAAAAATTGATCGTGCTGCTGCGGCGCACCATCCCGATGACCTCGTACCCTTTCTCCAGCAAGAACTCGGCCAGATAGGAACCATCCTGACCGGTGATACCTGTGATTAATGCTTTTGGCATTAAATCCTCCTAACCTGCACGATTTGTAAAGTATCTCTCTGGTACATGTTGCAACAGAATTGCCTCTAGCATATCCAAATGTTGCAAATTGATAAAATAATGGCAGTGCTCTACCAGTCGTTCCAGATCGCGCCTTCTTGCCAGCCAGCCGCCGCCGTCCACGAAATTCACAAAGGCTCTGTTCTCTCCGTAACGGCTGTTTAGATGACAAATCTGTTCATAGGCAGAACGCATATCTTTTGCTTTTGTGGTTTGACCACTGCTCGTTGTTTCCTGGAAAGAGCTCATAATAACTACCCAGGGATCATCGGTGTCGGGCACGGCGAAATCTAAATCCGTTTCGATAATCCTGGAGCGCCCCTTGCCATAGCCTATGCCGTATTTGGTTGTGATTTCTTCCAACTTTTCTCGTATTCTCCCCTCAACCCTATGTCCCTTCCTGGCCCCATAAGTACCAATCAACGATTTCTTGTAGCGTATACGTCTGGCCGCCAGCGAACTGCCTTTGATCTCACGATAGTTGAGCATATCCAGATAATAGATGGGAATGTACCGTTCAAGTTCCTTATCTCTTTTGCCGTCAACCAGCAATTCGGCGATCAGGTGGGCAAAATCCGGCTCACGCGCGACCTTGCTTTTGATTTTGCTTACGCCCCATTCGCGGTCAAAATCATCTGGGATGCGGCGCAATTTGCGCAACAACGAGATGATGCGCATAAATTTTTCTTCGGAAAGCCCAATGTCTTTCAGAATTACATCCAGTGCGTTGTCCTTCTGGCTTAGGAAACTGGATATGTCGGTTATGCTTATTTCCGCCGTCTCCGATACGCGATGAT
The DNA here is from genome assembly GCA_011192155.1 of Thermoflexia bacterium. Taxonomy (GTDB): domain Bacteria; phylum Chloroflexota; class Anaerolineae; order B4-G1; family B4-G1; genus B4-G1. Next base: position 504 of record DUEK01000130.1, on the reverse strand, counting down.
TTTGCGCTGTCTCTAGCAAAGATTCTACTTGGGCCTCAATCTCCTGTTCAAGTTCTTCATCCACAAGGAAAATGGTTGAGCTATCCCAGGCTTCCTGAAAAGAGATTTTGCGCGCCTCTATCACAACCGTACCTCCAATTTAGCGGCTTTCAGCGCTTTGCCCCACGTCGGGAACAGGTCGAAAAATAATTTCAAGTCATACTCACTCATATCACGCACGTCATCTGGTGTTGGCAAACGGCCCAATTTTACCGCCATGTCGCGCAGCTCCAGTTGTAGTTCTTTCTTGGTGTATTTTTGATGCGGTTTGTGTATACTCTTTCGTTCCACGTAACCATTTTGCTCTACTTGAGCGATTTTCTCCCTCGTTATCTGCACGTAGCGCTCGTCGATCTCGATTCCCACGTAACGCCGCCCCAATCTGGCAGCAGTGACCGGCGTCGTGCCCGCGCCGCAAAGCGCGTCCAGCACCACATCCCCCTCGTTTGTGGAGAGGCGGATGAT
>DUEK01000013.1 GCA_011192155.1 Thermoflexia bacterium | reverse complement strand
CGCCGGAGCAGCAGGCGCGCTACGCCGTGTTGGCCTACCAGCGAGCGATGGAAGAGTGGCCCTGGGTGGGCGTGGTCAATTTTTGGTTCTTCAAGCGTGCCTCCGACGCCGAGCGCAATCAGGCCATGTACTATTTTCGCATGGTCGAGCCGGATTTTACCCCCTTGCCGGTCTATGAGGCGCTGCGCGCGTACACGGCCAATCTCATCCCCGCTCTCTATCCCGGCGCGCACCAGGAGGATCACTGGGCGCTGACATACGAGAGCGGTTGGGAGACAGTACGAGTTGGCGGATCGGCGTTGGGGGACTATCGGCGGGCGATTGCGCCTGGCGCGACACTACGCTTTGTCTCGGAGGGCGCTTCCCTGACGCTGTCGCCCGGCCCCGGCGCGGGCGAGATCGAACTGAGCGTGGACGGCGCCGCCGCTAAGCGCATTGCGCTCGACGGGCGATCAGTGCGGCTGCTGCGGGGTTGGCGATCAAAACGCCGCGAGGTCACGTTGACCGCCATCGCAGGCGAGGTTGGGGTGGACGCGCTCGTCGTTAGTTCCCCCTGGCGACCGTCCCTGTGGCTCGTTTTAGGCGTGGCTTGTCTGGGACTCATTGCGATCCGCTTTTTGGCCATCCGACGATGAAACGTTCCTCCTTATTCCCTACTCCCTACTCGCTACTTCTTATCATCCTGCTTCTTGCCGCGTTCCTCCGTTTTTACCGCCTCGACGCGCAATCTTTCTGGAACGACGAGGGTAACTCGGCCCGCATCGCCGAGCGGTCGCTCGACCTGATTTTGGAGGGGGCGGCAGGCGACATTCACCCGCCCGGCTACTACCTGCTGCTCCACTACTGGCGGGCGATGTTCGGTCAGAGCGAGTTCGCGCTACGTTCCCTCTCCGTCGCGGCGGGCGTGGCGACTGTTGCCTTCACCTACCTGCTGGGCCGTTGTCTCTTTGGAAAGTCTACCGGCCTGGTGGCCGCTTTCCTGGGGGCGATCTCGCCCTTTGCCGTCTACTACTCGCAAGAAGCGCGCATGTACGCGCTCCTGGGCGCTCTTTCTGCTGCTTCCATCTATTTACTTTTTCGTTGCCTAAAGAAACCAGGTTTTTCTGTAAGCAAAGCGACAAAAACCTGGTTTCTTGTTTACGTTCTCACCGCCGCTGCCGGCCTCTATACTCACTATGCTTTCCCCTTTGTCCTGCTTGTTCATAACGTTGTCTTTGGCTTGTGGTGGTTGGCTGTAGCGCGCCGTTCTGGAGAGCGCTGGCGGTGGCTATTGGCGTGGGGTGGGGCGCAAGCGGCTATCGCCGCTCTCTACCTGCCGTGGCTGCTGATTGCGCTGAGAAGTGTCACCGGTTGGTCGCCGGCCGGACAAGGGTACGAATTGGGGCCGGCGCTCTTGGACGTGCTGCGCATCTTGACTGTTGGCATCACGCTGCCGATTGAGCAAGCCACGCTCGCGCTTGTTGGCGCGGGAGCGCTGCTGCTCGCTGGCCTGTGGCCTCGCAAGGCGGAGCGAATGGATTGGCTTGGCGTTGCCAGCCAGGCTCTTTATCTATTGCTTCCCGTCGTTCTCATCTTTACCTTTGGTCTCTACAAACCGGCCTGGCTCAAGTTCCTCATCGTTGTTCTCACGCCGTTCCACATTCTCACCGCCCATGGCATTGAAAATCTGACTCAATTTGCGATTCGGCCTGATCGCAGCGGCCGACGTTTGCAACTCGCAATTTGTGTCTTGCTTCTTACCTCCTGCTTTTTGCTTCTCATTCCCTCTCTCCACAACCTCTACTTCGATCCCGCGTATTTCCGCGACGATTATCGCCAGGTCGCATGCGATGTTATGGCTGTCTCGCGCCCTAAAGACGCCATCGTCCTAAATGCGCCCAACCAGTGGGAGGCCTTTACTTACTACTATCCCGACCGGGACGTCTACCCCGCTCCTTACCATCCTGACCTGGACGCGACCGAGGAGTTTCTCGCGCCGCTCGCCGAGCAGTACCGGCGGCTCTTTGTGCTCTACTGGGGCGACGCCGAATCCGACCCCCAGCGGCTCATAGAGACGTGGCTGGCGCGTAATGCCTACAAGACCGGCGACCGCTGGTACGGTCGCGTGCGTTTGACGACCTACGGCGCGGCCCCGCTGCCAGAGGAACCTGCCGTCGTGCTGGATGCCCGCTTCAGCGACGCCATCAAATTGAACGGCTATGCGCTGGTGGGCGACCGGTTCGCTGCCGGAGACACGTTGCCCGTGACACTGTTCTGGGAGGCCCAGTCTGCCGTAGCCGAGCGGTACAAAGTCACCGTCCAACTGCTCGACGACGCGGGACAACTCACTGCCCAGTGCGACACTGAGCCTGGCGATGGCCTATGGCTCACAGATGCCTGGCAGCCGGGCCAGGTTGTGACTGACCGGTATGGCCTATCTCTCCCGCCTGACCTGCCAGCCGGCCGGTATACTCTCGTCGTGGGGCTGTATCACGTTACTACCGGCGAGCGGCTGCCCATCGTGCGCAACGGAGAACCTTCAGGCGATCATCTTTTCCTGGGTAGCGTGGAGGTTGAGCAATAGACCCTTTGGTTTTCGGAAAACCCAAAGGGTCTTGGCGCTTGCCCTGCTTTTGCCCTCGTGGTACATTCAATCACACATCACGTTTGACGTTTCACCAACTGGAGGAATGGCATAATGGAACAAACCTACGACGTCACTATTATCGGCGCGGGGCCGGGTGGCTACGTGGCCGCCATCCGCGCCGCTCAACTGGGGCTGAAGGTCGCCCTGGTCGAGAAGGAGCGCCTGGGAGGTGTGTGCCTCAACTGGGGCTGCATTCCCACCAAGTCTCTCTTGCGCAACGCCGAGGTCATCTCTTTGTTGGGGCGCGGCAAGGAGTTTGGCTTTACCGTCGCGGGCTTTGAGGCCGATTTTAGCGCGGCGGTGGATCGCAGCCGCAAGGTGTCTGGGCGTTTGGTCAAAGGCGTCGGCGCGCTGATGCGCAAAAACGAGGTCGAGGTGATCGAGGGGAGCGCCGTGCTCAAGTCGCCCGGCGTGGTCGAGGTGACGCTCAACGCGGGCGGCGCGCGCGCGGTGGAGACGCGCAACATCGTCGTCGCTACCGGCGGGCGGGCGCGTACCATCCCCGGCATCGAGATGGACGGCGAGCGGGTGCTGATCTATAGAGAGGCAATCGTGTTGCGCGACCTGCCCGCCTCCGCCGTCATCGTCGGGGCCGGGCCGATTGGGATGGAGTTCGCTCACATCTGGGCCACTTATGGCGCTGAGGTCACAGTCGTCGAGATGCTGCCGCGCGTACTGCCGTTGGAGGACGAGGAGGTCAGTAAGGAAGTGGCGCGCGCCTTCAAGCGACGCAAGGTGCGCTTGCTGACCTCGACGCGCGTCCAGGGGATCGAGACGACTGGCAATGGGGTGCGGGTGAGCGTGACCAACGCCGAGGGCGAGCAGGTTCTTGAGGCCGAGCGGGCGCTCATTGCCATCGGCGTGCAACCGCACAGCCAGGGGCTGGGCCTGGAAGAGATCGGCGTGCAGATGGAGCGGGGCAACATCGTGGTGAACGATGAGATGCGCACCAACGTGGCCTGCACTAGCGGCAGCGTCTATGCCATCGGCGACGTGACCGGCAAACTCCCGCTGGCCCACGTCGCTTCGGCCCAGGGCATTGTGGCGGCGGAGACTATCGCCGGAGTAGAGACCGTCAAACTGGATTACGAGGCTATGCCACGCTGCACTTACTGTCACCCGCAGGTAGCCAGCTTTGGTCTCACCGAGGGGCAGGCGGTCGAGCGCGGGTACGAGGTGAGGGTCGGCAAGTTCCCCTTCCGGGCCAACGGCAAGGCGTTGGGGTTGGGCGATTACGATGGCTTTGTCAAGATCGTGGCCGAAGAAAGCAGCGGCGAGATACTGGGCGGTCATCTTGTTGGGCCGGAGGTGACCGAGTTGCTGCCAGAGCTGGTGCTGGCTCACCAATGGGAGCTGACGCCGGAGGAGATCGCGCGCACGGTTCACGCCCATCCCACGCTGAGCGAGGCGCTGATGGAAGCCGCGCACGGGGTATTTGGAAAGGCGATACACGTTTGAATGAACAATGACCAATGGCCAATGAGCAATTGATCTGCCCGCCCGATTACCACATTCACACTCGCTTCTCGTGCGATAGCGATGCCGAGATGGCCGCAGTTTGTGAGGCCGCAATCACCCGTGAATTGAGCGAGATCGCTTTCACCGATCACGCCGACTTTGGCCCCGCCGACCCGCCTGGCTATTTCCGCCCGGCTGAATATCTGGCCGAGATCGAGCGCTGCCGCGCCCGTTACGGCGACCGGCTGACCATCCGCGCCGGCGTGGAGATGGGCGAGCCGCACATCTTTGCCCAGGAAGCGGGGGACGTGTTGGCCGTGGGTGATTTCGATTTTGTGCTAGGCTCGGCCCACTATGCAGAAGGACTGCAGCCGGTTTGGAAGCAAGAGTACTTTGAGCAACCGCTACGCCAGGCTTACGAGGGCTACTTCCGGCAGGTGGTGCGTCTGGCCGCCGAGGGGGACTTTGACGTACTCGCTCACCTGGACCTGGTCAAGCGGGATGCCCGCAAGTTTGGTAAAGCCTACGATGGGCCGGGGCCGTACGCGGACATGATTCGCGCCGCGCTTTGCTCCATTGTTGAGCGAGGCAAGGGGATCGAGATCAACACCTCGGCGCTGCACCGGGGGCAGCTAGAGACCTGTCCCTCATTGCAAGTTTTACGCTGGTACCGCGAACTGGGCGGTGAGATTCTCACTTTTGGTTCCGACGCTCATACTCCTGACGCTATCGGAGCGTGCTTTGATGTGGCGCTAGAGATGGCGCGAGCGGCCGGGTTTGAGCGGTTGGCGCGGTTCGAAAAGCGGCGGATCCACTGGACGACGATTTGAGCTGTAGGCGAGTTTACATGCAAGGTGGTGTACCAGGCAGGTCGTGGCCTGCTGGCAAATCTGTGTACTTGTGGCCTTGCCGCGCTAGGGCGAGATGAACGGAAAGATCAGCGCCATCAGCACGCCCGCCGCGATGACGGACGCCACCTGCCCGGCGGTGTTGGCGCCTAGCGCGTGCATCAGGATAAAGTTCTGATTGTCCTCTTCCAGCGCGACTTGCTGGGCCAGCCGTCCGCTCATCGGAAAGGCGCTGATGGCCGCCGCTCCCACCAGCGGATTGATTCGCTGTCCAGAGAGCATGCACACCAGCTTGCCGAACATGATGCCGCCGATGGTATCAAGCGCAAAGGCCACCAACCCCAGCAATAGCACCTTGGCGGTGCCCAGATTCAGGAACGCCTCGCCCTGCATCGTCGAGCCGATGACGAGGCCCAGGAAGAGAGTGGAGGTGTTGGTGATCGCTTCCTTAGAGGTGCGGCTGAGTCCCTCCACCACGCCTGATTCCAGCATCAGGTTGCCCAACATCAGTGTGGCAATGAGGGGGGCGGCTTGCGGCAGAAAGATGGATGCCAGCAGCGTCACTACGACGGGAAAGAGGATCACGGCGGTCTTGGAGACTGGGCGAGGCGTGTACTCCATACGGATCGCCCGTTCCCGTTTAGTGGTAAAGAGCCGCATCAGCGGCGGCTGGATGATGGGCACCAGGCTCATGTAAGAGTAAGCGGTCACTGCAACGGCTGCCGCCAGCCCCGGCGTCTCAAAGAGGTGCTCCAACTTGGCCCCCACGAAAATCACCGTCGGCCCGTCAATAGCGCCAATCATGCTGATGCTGGTCGCTTCGGCCAGGTTAAAGCCCATCATGGTGGCGACGACTAGTGTGGCAAAGATACCCAGGTGACCCAGCGCTCCCATCAGGACAAAGATGGGCTGGCTCAAGAGCGGCCGCATGTCCATCATCGCTCCCACACCCAAAAAGATCAGGAGTGGAAAAAGCTCCGTATCTATCCCGGCCCGCTTTAGCACCCCGAACAGTCCCTGTGGCCCCATCATGTGGGCCGCGACGGGCAGGTTACCCAGCATACAACCAAAGCCGATGGGCAAGAGCAGCGTCGGCTCATACTTCTTGGCGATAGCTAAATACATCAACACCCCGCCGACTACCACCATGACCGCCTGCTGCCAAGTGATGGTCAACAAGCCCCCCAAAAGCCCGCTCGGGTCAATTCCACTCATAGCTTCCCTCTCAGTCTGTCAAGTCCAGTAGGGGCTCGCCGTAGGCGACCTGACGGCCCTCAGTGACATAGATCGCGCCGATTGTGCCCGCGCGGGTGGCGCGTATGACATTGTCCATCTTCATCGCCTCAATGACGACGAGTTCGTCGTTCGGCGCGACTTTTTGACCGGCCCGCGCGGCGATGGACTTTATCACGCCGGGCAAGGGAGCAGAGACCTCCGAGACCTCCAAGACCTCCGAGGTCTTCCGAGACCTCGGAGGTCTGGGTCTGAGCGGCGCGGCCTCCACCCCCACGACAAAGGTCTCCCCATCCACCTCGACCTGCACTTGTTCCAGGCGCGGATCGTCCAGCACTTGGATATCGAAAGTTTGATTCTCCAGCGTAATGCGGTATCGTTTCATTGGGTTCTCCTCGTGGGCGTGTTGCGCGTCAGTTGGCGCTGACGGTGGAGCATCCGCCAGCCGTTGATCGTTCCCCTCTCTTCCGGCGCGCCGGTGGCGCTCACTTCTTGTTCGGCGCGGGCCAGCGCGACGGCAATCGCCGCCGCCCGCCGCATACCGCTTCTTGTTTCTTGCTTCCCGCCCCCTGTTTCCTGTGCTCCTGTTTCGGGTTGCCGGTCATTGAGAAACGTTGTCATCAGGTACATCAACACGTAGAGGAAGGCTAGCGCCAGAAACAACATCAGCATGCCGATACCAGACACGATCAGTGAGATAACAAGTGGATTCTCCATTCTCCAATCTCCAATCTACAGTGGGACGTTCCCGTGTTTCTTGGGCAGTGACGTGGCCTGCTTGTCGCGCAGAAAATCCAGGGCGACGATCAGCTTGGCCCGCGTCTCACTGGGCAGGATCACGTCGTCCACATGACCGCTGGCCGCCGCTGCATAGGGGCTGCCGAACTGTTCGCGGAACTCGGCGATAAAGCGCGCCCGTTCCTCCTCCGGTTTTTCCATCTCTGCCAACCGCTTCCGGTAGAGGATGTTGACCGCGCCCTCTGCGCCCATCACCGCGATCTCGGCCGTAGGCCAGGCATAGACCAGGTCAGTGCGGATGTATTTGCTGCTCATCACGATGTAGGCCCCGCCATACGCCTTGCGGGTGATGACGGCGATTTTCGGCACCGTTGCTTCCGAGTAGGCATAGACGATCTTGGCCCCGTGGCGGATGATGCCCCCGTGCTCCTGCATTGATCCTGGCATAAAGCCGGGGCAATCCACGAATGTTACCAGAGGGATGTTAAAGGCGTCGCAGAAGCGGACAAAGCGTGCGATCTTGTCTGAGGCGTTGATGTCGAGCACGCCGGCCATGTGGGCGGGTTGGTTGGCGACCACGCCCACCACCTCGCCGTGGAGCCGTGCAAAAGCGACCACCGCGTTGGGCGCAAAGCGGGCGTGCACCTCGAACAAGCTGTCCGAGTCAACGATGCGGGCGATGGCCTCGCGGATGTCATAGGATTGGCTTCCATCGGGCGGGACGAGCGTGTCGAGCGCCGGGTCGGCGCGGTCTGGGTTGTCGGTCAGCTCAATACGTGGGGCCGGGTCCACGTTATTCGAAGGCAGGTAGCTGAGCAGTCGCCTGGTGATGGCCAGAGTTTCGTCCTCGTCAGCGGCCACAAAGTGGGCCACGCCGCTGATGCTGGCGTGAGTGTGCGCCCCGCCTAGCGTGTCCAAGTCCACTTCCTCGCCGGTCACGGTCTGGATGACTTGCGGGCCGGTGATGAACATGTGGCTGATCTGGTCAGTCATGATGACAAAGTCGGTCAGGCCGGGGGAGTAGACCGAGCCGCCCGCGCACGGCCCCAGCATGACGCTGATCTGGGGGATGACGCCGCTGGCCTGGGTGTTGCGCCAGAAAAGTTCGCTGTAGCCGGCCAAGCTCCAAACTCCCTCTTGGATGCGCGCCCCTACCGAGTCGTTCAGGGAAACAAAAGGCACGCCAGAGCCGATAGCCAGGTCTAGCACCTGACACACCTTTTGCGCCTGTATCTCGGAGAAAGAACCTCCGACGATGGTAAAGTCCTGCGCGGCCACGGCGATCTCGCGCCCATCCACCCGCCCTATGCCCACTAACACGCTGTCGCCGGGGAATTTTTTCTTATCCAGGCCAAAGGCAGTGTGGCGGTGGGTGATGTAGGGGGCTATCTCGTGAAAGCTGCCGGGGTCGAGCAGCCGGTCGAGCCGCTCGCGGGCGGTCAGTTTCCCTTTGGCGTGCTGTTTCTCGATTGCTTGGGGGGCGCTGCCCTGGCGAATCGTCTCGCGGCGACGGAGCAGCTCTTGGTTGAGATCATTGGCGGCCATGTGGTCCTCCTTCAAGGATGGCTTGATGGTATATACCAATACTTGCTGCATTGTAATTCACGACTACCGAGCTGTCAAGCATTGGCTAAAGGTCTGGTGATGTGGATAATTGCCAATGGGCTGATTTTGAAGTAAAATTGGGCCTTGTTGGCAGAGACTAGTGGGTTGCTGGTGAATTAGGAGATTGGAGGATCAAAGTTATATGGCGCATGGTAAATGGGTTGTCGTCGTTTTAGTATTTCTGGCGTTTGGGGCGATCATGGCTGTCTTGCTGATCGCCAGCGATCTAGATTCTTGGACGTTGCCTACGCTAGTCCCTTCCCTGCCTTCACCCACGCAATCTGCCGCTGCGCCCACTATGGTTCCTGCCAGTACCCCGACCTCGCCTTCACTTCCGTTAAAGGAGTTCACTGTATGCCAGGCTTTTGAACCCAACACGCTTTTCATTTACGGCGGCCCATCGCGCGCCGCCCGTAACGTGCTGGAGGCGGTCTACGATGGCCCAATTGACAGTCGCGCCTATCAGCCTCAGCCTGTGACTCTGGAGAAACTCCCTAGCTTGGACGACGGAGACATTGCCGTGTATACTGTCGAGGTCGAGGAAGGTAATAGAGTGGCGGACGTCAATGAGGGAGTGGTGGACTTGCTCCCCGGCGCGACCGTCTACAACGCCGCTGGTCAAGAGGTTACGTTCGAGAGCGGAGTGGTCACGATGACGCAGATGATGGTGACGTTCACACTGCGGAGCAACGTCACTTGGGCGGATGGGCATCCACTGACCGCTGATGATTTCCTTTACTCCTTCGAGTTGGCCGGCGAATTTGATAACCCCAACCTGCGCTTCTTTCGGGAGCGCACCGCCAGCTACGACGCTGTGGGCGAGTATACGCTCGTTTGGACCAGCGTGCCCGGCTATCGCGATACCGCCTACTCCTATCTTTACTTTTTGAACTTTTACCCTCCTCTGCCCCGGCATGTGTGGGGCGTGGCCCAGGCCGATCAGTTGCTCAGCGCCGAGGTCGCGCACCGCAAGCCATTGGGTTGGGGACCTTTCGCTGTCGAGAAGTGGGTGGAGGGCGAGCGCATCACATTGGTGCGCAATCCGCACTACTTCCGCGCTGCGGAGGGCCTGCCCCACCTCGACCGCGTCACTTTTCGTTTTGTGCCCGATCTCCGGCAGGCGCTCGATATGCTTGCGGCAGGCGAGTGCGATCTCATCACTCAGGATGTGGTTGAAGGTGAGGAACCGTCGGCGCTTTTGGAGGCCGCCGAAGCCGGCGTGGTACAGTTGATCTCATCCGCCAGCAGCGAGTGGGAGCACTTGGACTTTGGCATCGAGTCGGCGACGTGGGATAGCCGTTTGAATTACTTTGGGGACGAGCGAGTGCGCCAGGCCGTCGCGATGTGCATTGACCGCGAGCGCATCGCGGATGAAACGTTCTCCTACGGCGGCGCTGCCATCGCCCATAGTTACGTCGCCGCCGAACATCCACTTTATGCCGGATATCAGCTCTACCAGTGGGACTATAATCCCCCCGGCGGCAGTTCCTTACTGGATGAGGCGGGCTGGCTGGACGAGAACGAGGACGGCATACGGGAGGCTCATGGCGTGGCGGGCATATATAATGGCGCACCTTTCACCGTTACTCTTTTTACGACCGGCGACGACACGGCTCGCGAGCGGACGGCCGACATCCTGGTCGAGAACCTGGCTGATTGTGGCATCGGGTTGGCGGTGCAGTATTTCCCCGACGAAGAGTTCTTTGCCGACGGGCCCGACGGGCCTGTACTGGGGCGGCAATTCGACCTGGCGCTCTTTTCCTGGCTCAACGGCCTGGGCGCGCCGTGCTGGCTCTATCTTTCCTCCGAAATTCCCGCGCCTGAGAACTGGTGGGCCACGAGCAATAATCCCGGCTACGCCAGCGCCGAGTACGACGCAGCCTGCTATGCGGCGTTGGACGCGCTGCCTGGAACGGACGATTATACTCTGGTACACCGTGAGGCCCAGCGCATCTTTTCCCGTGACTTGCCTGTCTTGCCGCTCTACTTTGTGCCCAAAGTAGTCGCCGCGCGCCCGGAGGTGGACGGCGTGGTTTTGGACCCCGGCGAGTATCTAGAGTTGTGGAACATTGAGGCGTTCGACGTGACGCAGGCGGCAGGGCAGTAGTGGGTGCGGAGGCGATTTCCGTTCCCGCCCGCATTGTCAAAGACGGGTGGGTAGAGGGCGAGGCGCTGGTGTCGCCAGAACCCCTCGGCTTTCTGGGCGGGGTGGACCCGGATACGGGCGTGGTCATCGAAGCCGGACATTCGCTGGAGGGCCAGTGCGTGACTGGGCGCGTGCTCGTTTTTCCCACGGGCAAAGGCAGCACGGTCGGTTCCTACACGCTCTACCGGCTGGCGCGCAACAAGGCTGCCCCGGCGGCTATTATCAATGCCGAGGCTGACCCAGTCGTGGCTGTGGGGGCCATCATCGCCGAGATTCCGATGTTGGATCAAGTGGACGTCACGCTCATTCACACCGGGGATTGGGTGCGGATACGTGACGGGGAAATCCAAGTGCGACGCACTTGACAAGCGCGTCGCACCTTGGCCCTACCAACCTTCCAGATACTTGCCCCACACGCCGTTACCCCCTGTATAGCGTCCAAAGAGGTACTGAGCCGTGGGTCGCGGTTCGAAGGGCTGGCGCAGCAGCTTCATCCTGGCCTTTATCAGCGAACGCCCACCTTTGCGCCGGTTGCACTGTGGGCATGCCGCCACTAGATTTTTCCAAGAGTGCTCTCCCCCTCGGTGCCGGGGTATGACGTGATCCAGCGTCAGTTGGCCCATCTCTCGCCCGCAGTATTGGCAACGGTATTCGTCCCGGCGCAAGATTTCCCGTTTGCACAAACGCACGTGAGAGCGCGGGCGACGCACCACGTAGACCAGGCGGATGACGGACGGGCGCTCAAAGGTGCGTGAGACTGTGTGAATCACCCCTCGCCCGTTTTCTAGCACCATGGCCTTGTCCGCCAGGATCAATCCCATAGCCCGCTTGGTATTGCAGACGTTGATGGGTTGATAGTTACCGTTGAGCACCAGGACAGGTTTGTTCATTGGTCGTTTTGCTCTTTGTGGGATTGGTAAGCACGCCCCTCCGCCACTGATTATCTCACAGGTAGTATAACATACCCGGCCTGCCCCGTCAACGGTTCGCCGCCCGCAGCCGCGCCAGCTTCCGGTACTTGCTCGCCTCGTAGTAGGCCATCAGCAAACTCAACCACAGCCCGTGCAGACCATCCCGTGTCCCGCGTAGTGTCACAAACCGCCACCAGAATTGACGCACGGCTTGGGAGTAGGGGGTGTAGACGCGGGGGCGGATTCCCTCCTCAAAGAGTATGCCAGCGTCAACGTCGGTGTATCTCTCCTGCCGGGCGATAAAGTCGGGCAGGTTGTCATAGTTGTAGTGGATGAGGGGGTTCTTGAGGCGCCCCGTTGGCCCGTCCGCCACGATTATTTCGTGGACGGGCCGCTCCCAGCGCGCGCGGTCGCGCAGCAGCAGCCGCGATTGGTAATCGGGATACCAGCCCGCTCCCAGCGTGAGACGGCCAAAGATATAGTTGTGACGCGGCACCGACCAGGCTACCTCCTCGTGACTGCCATCCGTCACCGAGCGCACTTCCTGCGCCAGTTCTGGCGTGGCCCGCTCGTCCCCGTCCACGAAGAAAACCCAGTCCGCTTCTACTGCGTCCATCGCCGCGTTGTGAAACTGGGCGAAATTCTCGAAAGGATGCAGTATCACCTTTGCCCCTGCCTGACGGGCCAGTTCCGCTGTCCGGTCGCTGGTGCGAGAATCCAGAAAGACGACGCGCCGGTCGGCCCAGGCCAGGCTCTCTAGGCAGTTTACGACATTGCGCTCCTCGTCTCGCGCGGGGACGACGGCGGCCACGTTCATTGGGCGGTCTCCCAGGCCTGGATCACTTGCTGGCGGGCAGCAACCATTTCTGTGGAAGCCCCTCGCATTCGGCGCTTCACCCCAACATGAACTAGCGTCCGCGCCAACCGCCGCGTGAGTGGCCCGTGGTGACGGGCGTAGAGTTTGGCCCGGCTGCTCCACAGGTTGACGAAGGACGGAACCCGCACCTGCCCGCTCGATTGCCCCGCGTGGTGGATCACGCGCGCGGTGGGCGCGCAATAGATGCGCCAGCCCGCTTCGCGCATACGCCAGCACCAATCAATTTCCTCGCAGTACATGAAAAATTCCTCGTCCATCAGGCCCACGTCGCTTGTGACTGTTGACTTGACCATCATCGAAGCGCCGAGGGGGTGATCTATCGGGAAAGGCTTTGTGCCCTCGTAGAGGCGGCGCGGATAGCGCCCGTTGAGCGGTGTCTCGTAGAACCGGGCGGGGAGGGGGAACAGGTCAAAGATCAGTTGAACCAGGCCCGGAAAGCGAAAGGCCGAGTGTTGGAGAGAGCCATCGGCGTAGAGGAGTTTTGGCCCGACCATGCCGGTTTGGGGATCGGCCTCCAGCGCCGAGATGAGCGCGGACGTTGCTCCCGACAGCACCTCCGTATCTGGGTTCAACAGCCAGATGTATTTTGGGGAATTGGGGAATTGGGGAGTTGGAGAATTGGGGAGTTGGAGAATTCGAGAGAGCGCCAGGTTGTTGGCGCGCACAAAGCCGAGGTTCTCACCACTGGCGATGAGGTGGACAGAGGGAAACGCCTCCGCCACCATCTCTGGTGTGCCGTCGGCGGAACCATTGTCTACCACCCAAACTTTAGCTTCCAGGCCCGATTGTTCTACGTCGGCAAAGAGAGATCGGAGACAGGCTGCCAGCAGGTCTCGCACGTTCCAACTGACGATCACGACGGCCAGGTCAAAGAGTACCTCTGATACTGGAAATACACGATAGGCGACTTGTACATCATCTTGTGTTTCCCCCATCAGTACTACTTCTCCCTACGGGATCCTCACCGACCTTATCGCCAGACGTTCGCCGTGGAAATTGACCAGCAGTCCCAACTTTTTGTCAAAGTGGTCCAAGTAATGCCGTATTCTCACTTCGAACGCAGAGTTTATCTCTCTCACCGCAAACGCAGCCACGAGCAACTTGTTCTCAACGATCAATAAACGGCAATCTCGTGTGCCCAGGAACTCGTCTTCGTAGAATACCGGAATCTTGCGTATGAACTCAAATTGCACATCCTGTTCGTTCAATTCGACTTGCATCGCACGGCGGTAGACGTGGTGAAAGAAGAGCGCTCAATTTCTACCTTTGGTTTGCCAAAGTTGACCAGCAGCCCCACATCAGCGCCGCTCACGCGCAAGTAGGAGATGAGTTGAGCGCGATGGAGGTCTGTCAGCGCCGGCGCGACTTTCAGTTCCAGGATTACCTTGCGCCCCACAGCGATGTCGCAGTAATATCGCCCGACTTCTACATCTCGGTAGTAGACGTGATATTCTTCTTCTGTCGAATGTGATATTTTTCGCTTGGTGAGGGCGATGCTGACAGCCTTCTGGACATCCTCTTCGGGCAGTCCCGGCCACAGGTTGTTCCCGACGTGAAACAATGCTCCTCGGATTGTGTAGGTCAGGTCAGCGTGGAGGAGTTCAGTCTTGTTTTCGTTCATCTCACTTGGAAAAGTGCCTCGGATGTTAGAAATACACGATAAATGACTGCGATATTGTCCGTCATCGTATATTTCCGCTATCCGAGGTACTCTTTACACGAACCGCTGCCGGATGTCCGCGCTGATATAGTCCAGCGTCGCCACGGTGATGGCGATGAACCAGACGCAAATTCCAGCCGAACGATAATCCAGCAGCCGGATGTACTGGGTCAGCAGGAAACCAATGCCGCCGCCGCCTACCAGACCGATGATGGTGGACATGCGGACGTTGATGTCCCAGCGATAGATGGAGAAGGAGACAAAGGGCGGGATCATCTGCGGCACCACGGCGTACATGATCATCTGCAAGCGTGTCGCGCCGGTGGCATTGATGGCCTCGATCTGACCGGGGTCAATGGATTCGATGGACTCGGAGTAGAGCTTGCCCAGCGCGGCGATGGAGTGGACGGTCAACGCGATGATGCCGGCGAAAGGCCCCAGTCCCACCACCGTGATGGCAAGAATGGCCCAGATCAACGGCTCAATGGAGCGGATGATGTTCAGGATGGTGCGGGTGAGAAAATAGAGCGCCATCGTGACCGGCGAACCAGACATCAAGTTCCGGGCGGCCATAAAGCTGATAGGGATGGCAAAGATGATGCCAAAGAGGGTCGCCATCATTCCCAGGACGATGGTCTCTACCATTTTTTCTATGTTGTGCAACAATGCGGTGCTGGGTTTAAGGCTGCCCACTGTCGAGGTCTGTCGCGCTCCCACCCAATGAATCTGACGCCCCTCGGAGCTAGGGGGCATGAGCCGGTAAGGCATAGTGATCTCGATCTGGAAGGCGCCTTCATCGTCTGTCTGGAGAACGATGTACTCTCCTTCCTTGCGCATGCGGAACTCGTTACCGATAGGGTCCGCCCACCAGATTTCGGTTTTTGTGTTAGGGGCAAAGCCGCGGCCTACGAGGTTGAGCGTGGTGCCGGGTACCTCGTCGAAGTTCTCGTCCCGCGTCGCCAGGTCCCCGCAGGTCGGGTCGGCCACCACGTAAGGCTGACCGGGTATTTCTTCCGGCGGCGGAGGCGGTGGTTCGTCGTCGCAGGGGGAGAGGATGTCGGCCCCTGCGCCGGTCGTCTCGGTATCCCGCGTGACGGCTGCCGCCCACGGCCACACGACCCGCGATAGAGGCCCCGAAGCGTCCGAAAGTTCTGTCACCATTTTGTAGAGGTTGATCTCGCTGATCTGCCAGCCCAGAGCAAAGAAAAGCACGAGCACGAGCGCGAAAATGCCCAGCCCGCCCCGCCGGTCTGGGCGGGCCTGCTGGTAAGCGTCCCAGGCGATCCACAACCAGAGAGCCGCAATGCACACTAGTATGGGGATCATGAATACGGGCCGGCGTTTGATGGCTTTGCCCAGTTTGGCAATCGCTCCGATCTCGCTAGAGGCCAACAGACTCACCCGCCAGGCCAAGAGACCGATGGCCGTGATCAGTGAGCCTAGCAAGAGCAATCCTCGTTGAAGTTGCCGGGCCAGCGCCTGGCCTAGGCCGGGGATGAGCAACGAGGCCACGCCTGCCACAACCGGTGTCGCCAGACTGTGTTGGATTTCTTGTTGAACTTTCCGCGTCGCCATTATGCCCCTCCTTGCAGCCCCACGCCCACCCGGACCGCTTCTTTGCCATAAATCTCTTTGAATTCCTCATCTGTCATCGCGCGGATCTCTTCCCGGGTGCCGCGGTAGACGATCTCTCCATCTCGCAGGCCGATCACGCGCGTGGCGTATTGCTGCACCAGGTCCAGATAGTGCAGGCTGCACATGATTGTGATCTCTTCCTCCTGATTTAATTTCTCCAACTGTTCCAGGATGGAATGGGCCAGCACGGGGTCCAGGCTGGCTACCGGCTCGTCGGCCAGGATCATACGGGGTTGCTGCATCAGCGCGCGGGCGATTCCCACCCGCTGTTGCTGCCCGCCGCTCAGTTCGTCCGCCCGCTTGTAGGCCTGGTCGGCGATGCCCACTCGCTCCAGCGCCGCCAGCGCCATCTTCCGGTCCTCGTCAGGGAAGCGGTGCAGGAGGCTGCTCCACGGGTTTACGTATCCCAACCGCCCGGCGAGGACGTTGGTGAGCACGGGGGAACGTTTGACCAAGTTAAAGTGCTGAAAAATCATCCCAATCTGGCGCCGAATCTCGCGCAGTTCGGTCTGTTCGGCGGCCGTGATATCCACCCCGTCCCACAAGATTTGTCCCTCGGTCGGATCAATCAAGCGGTTGATGCAACGCAGTAGGGTGGACTTGCCAGAGCCGCTCAGTCCGATGATGATCAGAAATTCGCCGTCCGCCACCTCAAAACTGACGTCGTTCAGGGCGATGGTCCCATCATCGTAGATTTTGGTCAGGTTTTTGACTTCTAACATCCTGCCTCCTTTCCATTACGAAGGGGGACTCTTTGTCCCCTCTATTCGTCACGAGGGGGGACACGGGGTCCCCCCTCGCACAAGATATGTAGATGCAGGCCTTGTGCCTGCGTAGGGACAGGCCCTCGCGTCTGCTCTATGCGGGCGACCACAAGGGCTTGCCCTACTAGTCTCCCATCAAGTCCTCGGCGCTGACGCCAGCGGCCTGGAGAATCTGACGGAAAGCATCGTAGAAAGAGTCGTCCGCCTCAATCAGTTCTTCCCACTGGTAGGCAGTGTCCAGCGCTTCCACGCCTTCCTCGGTCGCGGCGATGGCCAGCAGGCCGGCCACGATCTGGTCGCGCACTTCCTGTGGCACAGAAGTCTGGAACTGGACGCCGTCGTTAGGGATGTCCGGCTCGAGGGCGATGACGACGGTCTGCTCCATTACGTCGGGATAGTCCTCCTCGATGCGGCTGCGGGCGTCCACGTAGGTGGCGCCGACATCGCAGGTGCCATCGTAGACGGCGGCGGCGACGGCGTCGTGGCTGCCGGCGTCCACGATCTGTGCCAGATCGGTGTCGGGGTCAACCCCGGCGCCCTTTAGCATGACCGAGGGAATCACCCAGCCGCTCGTGGAGAGCGGGTCGGGGCGGCAAAAGGTCTTGCCCGCCAGTTGGGAAATGTCGGTGATGCCGCTATCGGCCCGGACGAGGAACTGGCCGTTGTAGGTGGGGCTGCCGTAGCGCACGGAGAGCAGGGCAGCCTCGGCGCAGCCCTTGTCGGCGGCCATGACCGCAGCAAAGGTCGCCAGGGATGACATATGAGCCTCGGCCGGATCGGCGCACATGGCCTCGATCGCACCCGCATACTCGGTGGCAACTTTGACGTCGAAGAACAAACCGGTCTCTGCGTGCAGCAAGTCAACTACCGACTGAGCGCCGGCCGTCACGCGGTCTGTCTCGCCAGAGGGGACAAAGACCCAGACTATGGGGTTCTCTTCCGTGCCCAGTTCCTTTGGGCCGCAAGAAGTCATCAGGCCCATTGCCAGCAGGGCCACAACCAGTACCAGTAATACGCGCTTTGTGTTCACTTTACATCCTCCTTAAATTTACGTGGTGTGATGATTTTCTAGTTACTCTCCAATTTCCGTGACACGTTCTGTAGCTACCACCTCCTTTTTCCCCGTACTCTTCAAATTGATATGTTATAGCATATACCAATTTCCCCTAAATGGCAAGTTGGCTCACACACGCTATCCTTGCCCACTTGCCGCCTGCCCGCTTTCATGGTACTTCAATGAAAAGCCGGATGGGGCCTACCCGGAAGTTGACCATCGAAATCTGCACGTCCTCGTGGATCAGCGAGGCGTAGCAATATTGTGGATTGCGAGCCTCTACATAGTCCACCAAGCGGATACCGCCGCTGACGGTCGCCCGCTCGCCCGCCGGCAGGTACAGGTGGCCCTCGTCGTCTGCTACCAAGTCGTCTGGCCCGCCGATGGCCCAGCGCCAGGGATGATCGGTGGGACTGGTCTCGCAGTGGATGCCCACCCGGAATGCGCCCGATTGCTGGTACTCGCCCAGCGTGGCATAGTTCTGGTCGCTATCGTAGATGGCGCCCGGCGGCGGGCCGCTGGTGCGGATGGGGACGACGCTGTCATTTTCGATAGTCAGGGTAAAGTAGAGCGTGCTGTTCAAGGGGATTTTTACCTCTGGCCCTTCACCCGACCACTCCACCGCGCCGTTGAGGATGTAGGCCCTCGGCACGCCGCCGTTCTTGATGGTCAGCGTACTCGTCGCCACCGTCCACTGCCCCACCGCATCCCGCGCCCGCATGGTCACAGTGTACACGCCGTCGGGCGGAGGGTCGGCCCCGTGGTCCACTCCGGCGTCGTAATCGAACTCGTGCCAGCCGGCCTCGTTGAGCGGGGTGAGCTTTTCCTGCCATTCCACGTGGTGACGTATTCCGTCGTTCCCCTCCAGGTAGACGATCAGCTCCTCCACGTCTTTTTTGAGGTCCACGTTGATCGTCGCCCGGTCACTGATGCCATCCCGGTTGGGGGTGAAAACGGGCGGGTATATGCTAAAGCCGCGCAGTTCTGGCAGGGCGGTGTCGGCGTCGGCGATGGTGAGCGTGCCAGTGTACGGTATGGTGATGCCTTCTGGATCGGTTGCTTCTACTATCCAAGTGTAGTCGCCGTTTTGCAGCACGCGCTTTTCCACCGTGAACCCCGCGAACTCTTTGTTTTCGTGGGGCAACACGTAGCCGTCAACCACGCCGGCAAAATAGACCTGGTAGGGTTCCTCGACGGAGGGGCCGTGGTGGATGTGGTCGCGAAAGTAGTAGCGGTTTCCATCATTGTCCTCAAAGTAGATAGAGACCTCCGCACTGCGGGACAGGTTGTACGTAATCACCAATACGTCTGTGTCTTTATCTGCGTTGGGAGTGATAGTGTCTGCTGAGAATGAAACTTGGTTCAGTAGTTGTTTTTCTCCACAGGCGGTCAATGTCAGCGCTAGGCCGAGTATTGCCATTATCACCAAGATATGCCACGTTCGCAATACAATTCCTCCACCAATCAGGGCTCGGAGAGAAGTGTACCACATATTTGGAAATTAGGGAATTTGAAAATTGAGTATCCCCGCCAACCACCACTCTCCCAACCCCTCAATTCTCCAACTATACTGAGCCTCAGTAGATCCAAATTTCAGACCTCGGAGGTCTCGGAAGGTGACATTGGCAGCAAAATTGCTTAGATTGCGCCCGTTTTTACCGGCAAAGGCGCTCTGCCTATATTTCGCATCCTGACGCAGCCTATTTGTGTCTTTTTCAAAAAGCGGGGAAAGAAACCAGGTTTTTCAGAAAAACTGGTTTCTCACTGACCCAGACGGCGAATCTGCCCAAATTGGGTTTGGAAGAACAAAGTGTCAAGCCCCAAATCAAGCTGTCCAGAGGTGCGGAAAATAGGCTGAGCGCAATTGAGTTGAGTGAATTTGAATTGGAGGCTTTAGCCGGATTTGACCCAGTTTTGCCACGTTTACCCGGCTAAAGCCTCTATTCCGGTCCTCTTGCGGTGTTTTCGAGACTGGAGCAATTCACCCATTTGATTTGCGTTCAGTATATCAACTCCCCAACTTGCATTTCTTAGAAAAAATAGTACAATCGCGCCGATTGGTAAGGATTGACAGAGCCAATGGATTACTCAAACGCTATCACCTATCTCCATAGCCTGATTGATTACGAAAAGATGCGTCTCGAACGATATACGCCGGAGACGCACAACCTTGCGCGCGTCGAGCGGCTGCTGGAAGCAGTGGGCAACCCGCACACCCGCTTCCCGGCGGTACACATCGCCGGCACCAAAGGCAAAGGGTCCGCTGCGGCGCTGTGCGAGGCTTGCCTGCGGGCCGCCGGTTACTGCACCGGTTTCTACGTTTCGCCTCACCTTCATACCTTCCGCGAGCGCATCCAGGTGGATCGGCGCAATATCGCGCAGGAGGACGTCATCGCGCTGGTAGAGGAGATTCGCCCGCTGGTCGAGCGCGTACCGGACGTGACTTATTTTGAGGCCATCACTGCGATGGGCTTTCTCTATTTCGCCCGCTCCGGGGTGGACGTGGCCGTCGTCGAGGTGGGGCTGGGTGGGCGGCTCGATGCCACCAACGCCTTGACGCCAGAAGTATCCGTGATTACGTCGCTTAGTCTGGAGCACATGTACCTACTGGGCGACACGTTGGCCGAGATCGCCTACGAGAAGGCCGGCATCATCAAGCCAGGAGTCCCGGTCGTCAGCGCGCCGCAGCGCGCCGAGGCGCTTGAAGTGGTTGAGGCGGTCAGTCGGGAGCGAGGGGCTCCGCTCGCAGTGGTTGGCCGGGATTGGGATTACGAACCCGGCTCCGCCGATCTAGACGGCCAGGCTTTCACCGTCCGGCGCGGCACCGGCGGCTCAGAGTTGGATGGAGAGTATTGGATTCCCTTGCTGGGCCGCCATCAATTGGAGAACGCCGCCAGCGTCATTGCTACGCTGGACGTTTTAGGTCGGCGGGGCTTTCGCATCTCCAACGAAGATGTGCGTAAAGGGCTGCGCACAACCTACTGGCCGGGGCGGATGGAGATACTCAGCCGCGAGCCTTTGGTGGTTGCGGATGGTGCCCACAATCCCTACTCGGCGCAGATGTTGCGCGTGGCGTTGGAAGAATGGTTTCCCGGCCGCCGCTGGGTGCTGGTCTTTGGCGCTTCGGCCGACAAGGACGTCACAGGGATGCTAGAGATATTTTTGCCGATCAGTGATTACGTCATCGTCACCCGCTCCGATCATCCCCGGGCAGCAGCGCCGGCAGTGTTGGCCGATGCCGTCGCCGCTGTGGGGGGTGGGGCAGAGATCAGCGTGAATGTGGAAAAGTCGCTTCAGCGCGGGCTGGCAGTGATGGGGCCCGCTCAAAAACAGTTTTTTGGAAAAACCCAAAACCCCGCCCTCGCTGTTTCTCACAAAATGAAGGGCGCCGTAGGGGTTTTGGGCGCTGGCCTGGGCTTGCTGGTGACAGGGTCTACTCACCTCGTCGCCGACGCCCGCGAGGAGTGGGCGCGTCACACCGGCGCTCCGTTGCCGGACAACGATGGCGTAGTGGAAATTTGATATAGGAACTGGAGTCTGGCGTTTTTGTTCGTAGTGACGGCTTCAGCCGTCCAAAAGGCTCAAAAGCGGCTAAAGCCGCTACTACGAACCCCCATATCTAGCCTTTATTGTTGCCTACCCCAAGATGTGGGCATTCTGAAAATTTGCCAGACTCCAGATAGGAAAAGAACAATAATGATGGATATAGCTTTTCAGAATTGGTGGGCGCAGATGGAGTGGCCTCAAGAGATACCGTTTTCCTTGGATGACGTGGATTTTGACGATGTTGCGGCGCTATCCGAGTTTTCGGATGATGTCATTGAAGCGCCGCTTTTGCCGTTGCGCGACATGGTGATGTTTCCCCGCATGGTCACGCCGCTCTTTGTCGGCCGCGACCGTTCGATAGAGGCCATCGAGGTAGCGCTCGAAACGGGCGAGCCGCTCATCACCGTCGCCCAGCGGGATGTGGACGTGGCAGAGCCAGGACCAGAAGACCTCTTCACTTTTGGCACCGAGGTGGAAATTGGCCGCATGTTGCGCATGCCGGATGGTACCATCAGCATGTTGAGCCAGGGACTTCGCAGGTTGCAGATTGTCGAATACGTTCAACTGGAACCCTACATTCGAGTGCGTGCTTTGCCCATCTATGAGGTTGCGGACAAGACCCCGCTCACTGAGGCGCTGATGCGGGCGGTGCTGGCGCTTTTTGAAAAGGTCGTGCAGTTGAACCGCTCTTTGCCCCAAGACGCTTATGTCTTTGCTATGAACGTGGATGGGCCGGGTTGGCTGGCTGATCTGATGGCCCAGGTATTGGATTTGGAAGTGACCGAGCGGCAGGAGGTACTAGAGACCATAGCCCCTGCGTCACGGTTACAGTACATCAGTGTCCTGTTGGCCAAGGAACTGGACGTGCTTGAGCTAGAGGATCATATCCACGCGCAGGTGCAACAGGAACTGGACAAGTCTCAGCGCGAGTACTTTTTGCGAGAGCAGATGAAAGTCATCCAGAGCGAACTGGGCGAGGGTGACGTCTACACCCAGGAAGTGAACGAACTGCGCGATAGAATCGCCGAGATGGAATTGCCCGATGAGACGCGTGCGCGGGCCGATAAGGAACTCGGTCGTTTGTCCTCTATGCCGCCCATGTCGCCAGAGACGGGCATGATCCGCACCTACCTCGACTGGCTGATTGATCTGCCGTGGTCAGAGACCACCGAGGATAACCTGGACGTTGGTCACGTGGATCAGGTGCTGGAATCTCGTCATTACGGGTTGCCCAAGGCCAAAGATCGCATTCTCGAATACATTGCCGTGCGGCGACTGGCGGCCGACAAGATGCGTAGCCCGATTCTTTGCTTTGTGGGGCCTCCCGGCACTGGCAAGACCTCGCTGGGGCGCTCCATCGCCGAGGCCCTGGGACGCAAGTTCGTCCGCGTGAGCCTGGGCGGTGTGCGGGACGAGGCGGAGATTCGAGGCCACCGTCGCACCTACATCGGCTCGCTGCCTGGCCGCATCATCCAGACGATGCGGCGGGCCGGCACGCTCAATCCCCTGTTCATGCTCGACGAGGTGGACAAGATAGGGGCGGATTTTCGCGGCGACCCGGCGGCGGCCTTGCTGGAGGTGTTGGACCCCGAACAGAATTTTGCCTTTTCCGATCATTACCTTGAGGTGCCCTACGACCTTTCAAAAGTGTTGTTTATCACCACTGCCAATATCCTCAGCCCAGTCCCGCCGGCGCTGCAAGACCGTATGGAGGTGATCGAATTTCCCGGCTACATTGACGAGGAAAAGTTAGAGATTGCGCGCCGCTTCCTGATTCCGCGCCAACTGGAGGAGCATGGCCTGGATGAGCACCCGGTCGCCTTTACCAAGAGTGCCCTGCAATCCCTCATCCGCGAGTATACTTATGAGGCCGGCGTGCGCAATCTCGAACGCGAGATTGCCAGCCTTTGCCGCAAAGTCGCCCGCCGTCTGGCCGAAGGCAAATCTCCTCCCCAACGCATCCAGGCCAACATGCTCGCCAAGCACCTCGGCCCGCCGCAATTCATCCGCAACATGGCGGAGGAGCATGACGGAGTTGGCATCGCTATGGGAGTGGCCTGGACCGAGGCCGGAGGAGACCTGACACCCGTGGAGGTGGCGCTCATGCCCGGTAAGGGCAACCTGTTGCTGACCGGACGTCTGGGCGACATTATGCAGGAATCGGCGCAGGCGGCGTTGAGTTACACCCGCTCCCGCAGCGAGGAGTTGGGAATTGAGGCGGGCGTCTTTGACCAAACCGATATCCACGTGCACCTGCCGGAAGGGGCGATCCCCAAGGATGGCCCCTCGGCCGGCATCACGATTGCCACGGCCCTTATCTCTGCTTTCACCAACCAGACCGTGCGCCACGACGTGGGGATGACGGGTGAGATCACGTTGCGCGGCCGAGTGTTGCCCGTAGGCGGCCTCAAGGAAAAGATGCTGGCGGCCTATCGCGCTGGCATTGAAACGATCATCATTCCCAAAAGCAATAAGAAGGACCTCGACGAAATCCCCCGCCGTGTTCAGCGCAAATTGAATATCGTTCTGGTTGAGCAGATGGATAAAGTGCTCGATGTTGCGCTGATTTCTTTCCCGTCGCCATCACACGACGCCGCTCCTGATGCTGGGTGATATCTGGCGCCGGTTTCGACAAGCTCAGCCTATTTTCCGCACCTTACCAGCCATCGGTGGTGATCGCGCGCAGGTGAACACCAACCTGCTTCAGTTGCTGCAACGTCTGTTTGAAAGCCTCTGTGTTGTTGTGGTCGACGCGCAGGATGTTCCAGATGACCGTGGACTCTGGATACTGGACAGTGACGGCGAATATGCGGTGATTGCCGGTACCGTTGTCTTGTTCCTGATTCTGACGTTTTCTGTGGTTGAGTATCCTGAGTAGCGCGAACAGCGTGAGCGCGTATCGAAGGGGGTGCGMTTTTACAACGTTTTACGGTATTCTTCGCACCCCCTTCGACAGKCTCAGGACTCGGCTTCGATACGGCCTTCGGCCTACTCAGGATGCTCCGCAGACTTGAGCCACAGAATCCGTCAGAACTAGGCTTTTTCTGGGACGAGGCCGAGGTCAACGACAACCTGGAACGCGTCCTGGTCCGCAGTTTTAAGGAGGTGTGGGACTTTAGCAACAAGCAGGGGGCGTCGTTACGATTGGGAGCCTACATGCTGGCCGTGGACAGGGTGGCCGGCGCAGTAAGTGCTCGCGGGGTATTCCCCTAGAACAATCTGGTAGAGCATCTGACATCTGGCGCTACTTGTTCCTCTAGAGCAGACACCCGGCGTGTGCAGACGCCGGGTGTCTTGCCATCTGTGGCTCACGGACATAATCAAAAGAAGTGTGCCGGACGGCACAACGTAGCCGAACCGTTGACCAATCGTACCTCGAACGCATCCTGACCAGAGTTGACGAAAGCCCTCGAAACAGGTATCATACAGAAAATCCACAACAAATCGAGGTGCAGCCATAGACCAGAACAATCCATTCCTGACGATCATCGTTCCTGCCTACAACGAGGAACGCCGCCTACCGACGACTCTGCCGCAAGTGATCGCCTTCGCCGAAGCACAAGACTACTCGACAGAGGTGCTGGTAGTGGATAACGCCAGCACCGACCGCACGTCCGACGTCGTGCGCGAGATTGCGGCCGAACACCCCACCGTCTCTCTGCTCCATCAGCCCATCCCAGGCAAAGGAGCGGCGGTGCGTAAGGGTATATTCGAGGGTCGGGGCGAATACCTGTTCATCTGCGATGCAGATTTAGCGATGCCCATTGAGGAAGTGAGTAAATTCCTCCCCCCCGCCCTCTCCGACTACGACGTCGCCATCGCCTCCCGCGAGGCCCCCGGCGCGGCGCGCTACAACGAACCCTGTCACCGTCACCTGATGGGCCGGATCTTTAACCTTATCGTCCGTCTGCTGGCCGTGCCCGGCATTCAAGATACCCAATGCGGCTTCAAGTGCTTTCGCCGAAACGCGGCCCGCGATCTTTTCTCCGTCCAGACGATTGACGGCTGGGCCTTTGACGTGGAGATATTGCACGCTGCTCAGCGGCGCTGCTACCGTCTCGTCGAGACGCCCATCAACTGGTACTATGGCGAGGGCAGCCGCGTCAGCCCGATCAGGGACTCGGTAAAAATGGTGCTAGAAGTACTCCGCATCCGGCGCAACGGTCACGCCGGTCTCTACGACCGTCAGCAATGAAACCCGATATCTCTGAGGAATTGGTTCTACAGGCTGCCGGTCACACCCGCGTGGCCGGGATTGACGAGGCCGGACGGGGCGCGTGGGCCGGGCCGGTCTACGCGGCGGCGGTGGTGCTGCCCCTTGACCGAGATGACCTGCTCGACCTACTGGCCAGCGTGCGTGATTCCAAGCAACTGAGCCGGACGCGAAGAGAGGAGCTTCTACCAGCCATCCGAGAAGTGGCGGAGGCGGTTGGCGTGGGCTGGGCGGAGCCCGCCGAGGTGGACGAGATAGGAATCGCGCCCGCCACGCGCCAGGCGATGGCCCGCGCTGTGGCCGGTCTGGACGGCAGGGTCAACGCGCTGTTGATAGATTACGTGCGGTTGCCGGAACTCGACCTGCCCCAACGCTCGTTAGCGAAGGCGGACATCCACTGCCTGAGCGTGGCCGCCGCCAGCATCGTCGCCAAAGTGACGCGCGACCGGCTGATGATCGCGCTGGACGAGGGCTTTCCCGGCTACGGCTTTGCCCGGCACAAGGGATACGGCACGCGCCAGCATCGGGAGGCCTTGGCCCGGCTGGGGCCATCGCCCATCCACCGGATGAGTTGGAGACCAATGCAAGAACTGGTGTTGCGAGAAAATATTGACGACAAGACTCTTCCACAACCGGGTAAACAGAGCCAATATATGGTATAATCCAGTCAGGAGGTGAAAAGCCCATGACTCTTACGATGACACGGATAACGATAGAGGAATTAAAGGCGCTGATCAGCAAGACGGTCAAAGAAGCGTTGCTAGAAACTCTGCGCGACCCAGACATGGGCCTAGAGCTACGCCCAGAGTTCGAATCTCGTCTGCGTGAGTCGCGGGCTTATGTCGAGGGTGGAGGGGAGTTGATCCCCCTGGATGAAATGCTCCACCGCCTGGATATGGAGTAGGCAATGTACCGAGCCACCTTCGTTCCTCGCGTGGAACACGATCTCAAACAACTGGGCAGGTCCGTTCGCCTGCGGATTTTGCGCAAAATAAAGTGGCTGGCCGAGAACCTGGAATCCCTATCGCTTGAGACACTTGCAGGTCAATGGCGGGGCATGTACAAACTGCACGTAGGCGATTACCGGGTCATCTATACGCTCAACTCGGCCTGTGAATTGCTCATCGTACATGCAATCGGCCACCGAAGTAAAGTATACACAACATAGTACACCCCCCAAATGCACCTGGCCCTCGTTCACGACTGGCTCAACCAAATCGGCGGCGCGGAAGATGTTTTAGAGACACTCGTCGAAATGTTCCCCCGCGCCCCCATCTACACCTCGATGTACTGGCGCGATGCCATGCCCCCGGCCTACCGCACTTGGGACATCCACACCACCTGGGTGGATCGGATGCCCGGCGTCTACCGTCGCCACCAGGCCTACCTGCCCCTCTATCCCCTGGCTTTTGCCCGCACCGATCTCTCCGGTTACGACGTGGTATTGAGCAACAAGTCCGGCTTTTGCCACGGGGTGCGCACTGGCGAGGCAGCTCACATCTGCTATTGCCTGGCCCCCACCCGCTACGTGTGGGACTTTGACGGGTACGCTGCCCGTGAGTCGCTGCCGCCCACGCTCAGGGGGGCGCTGCGGCCCATTATCGAGCTGCTGCGCCGTTGGGATTATCGAGCCGCGCAGCAGGTCACGCACTTTATCGCCATCTCACACGAAATCCAGGCCCGCATCCGCCGCTATTACCGCCGCGATTCGGCCATCATCCATCCACCGGTGGAGACTGGGCGTTTCCAGCCCGCGCCAACCCGCGACGATTATTACCTCATTGTCTCACGCCTGGTTCCCTACAAGCGGATTGACTTGGCCGTGCGCGCTTTCAACCAGCTTGGACTGCCGCTGGTCATCGCCGGGGACGGACGGGACCGGGAATCGCTGGAGGCGCTGGCGAGGCCCAATATCACCTTCCTGGGCTATGCGCCCGACGAGGATCTGCCAGAGCTATACGCCCGCTGCCGGGCCT
This sequence comes from Thermoflexia bacterium, assembly GCA_011192155.1. Lineage (GTDB taxonomy): Bacteria > Chloroflexota > Anaerolineae > B4-G1 > B4-G1 > B4-G1. The sequence continues at coordinate 34,826 of DUEK01000013.1, read as the reverse complement.
ACATCCTGCCGGGGGTGGAGGATTTTTGCATCGCGCCGGTGCAGGCGCAGGCGGCGGGGCGGCCGGTCATCGCCTACGGCGGCGGCGGCGCGCTCGACACGGTGATTGATGGGGAGACGGGCGCGTTCTTCCACGAGCCGACGCCAGAGTCGCTGACCGGGGCAGTGCGCGCCTTCGATGCCGAGGGAATAGACCCCCGCGCTTGCGTCGAGAACGCTGCCCGCTTCGACGCAAGCGTGTTCAAACAGCGATTGATGAAATTTATCGAGGAAAAAGTTTAATGGAACTGCAAACCTATTGGAAAATACTGCTGCGCCGCTGGTGGCTGGTCGCCGCGCCGGTGCTCGTCATCGCCATCTATGCCGCGCTCGCCCACACCCCGCCCGCGCCGATCTACCAGGTAGTGATGCGTTTCGCCGCCGGGACTGAGCCAGCGGGATTGAGCCAGGATTACGACCGCTATTACCCCTGGTTGACCTCCGAGTACATCGCCAACGGGCTGGCGGACGTGGCCGAAACCGGCGTCTTTGCTCAGGCCATCGCCGCGCGGTTGAGCGAACCCGATCTCGCTGTCAAGATCCAGAGCCGCGTCAACACCGACAACGCCCAGTCCATCCTCATCGTCTACCTCTCCTGGCCCGACGCGGAGCAAATCGTCGCCGTGGCCGAGGCCATCAGAGCCGAACTGACCGAGAGCGGCGCAGCCTACTTTCCCCAGTTGGAGGGCATCGAACCCGCCGTCCGCCTGCTGGACGCGCCCGCGCCCACGCCGCTTGCTCCCGGATTGCGCACCCAATTGACGGGCCCGGCGATCAAGATCGGGCTGGCGTTCGTCGTCGGCGTCGCGCTGGCGCTGCTGTGGCACTATGTGGATCCCACCGTCCACGAGAGCGCCGAACTGGAGAGTCTCGGATTGAGCATCTTGGCCGAGATACCACGCCAGTGAGAGACAAACCACGGCGGTTATTTGGGATTTCGCAGGGCCAGGGTGTTGGGCTACCCAACTTGATGAGGGCGCGGCGCGGCTTACCAAATCCACCCTGCCAGCCGAGAACCGAACATCTCTGGCAACGGCCTTCGCACCAGGAGGAACCGAATGACAATCTTGATCGGAACTAGCGGATTCAGCTACAAAGATTGGGTCGGCCCGGTCTACCCGAAAGGGTTGCCCAAAGCGGAGTGGCTCCCCTTCTACGCCGCCGAGTTCCCCACCTGCGAGTTGAACTTTAGCTACTATCGCATCCCCAACGCTCGCACGTTGAGCCGGATGGCGGACAAGGTACCTGAGGGGTTCCTGTTCACAGTCAAGGCCTACAAAGGCATCACCCACGAGCGGGAGACCGCGCAAGCTACGCTTGCGGAGCAGATAGAACAATTGGTGACGGGGCTGGCCCCGCTGATCGAGGCGAAAAAGTTCGCCTGCGTGCTGCTCCAGTTTCCCTACTCCTTCCACGCCAACCAGACAAACCGCGATTACATCAAGCGCGTGCGCGAGGGATTAGGCAACCTGCCGGCCGTGGTCGAGTTTCGCTCCCGCGAGTGGATCAACGAGCGCACGTTCGGCGAGTTGCGCGCGCTCGACCTGGGCTTTTGTTGCGTGGATCAGCCCCGCTTCAAAAACCTGGTGCCGCCGGTGGCGGTCGCGACCGGGCCGGTGGCCTATGTACGTTTCCACGGCCGCAACCGGGCCAAGTGGTGGCAGCACGACGAGGCGTGGGAACGGTACGACTATACTTACAGCGGCAAAGAACTAGAGGAATGGCTGCCCAAGATTCGCCAGTTGGACGAGGAAGCGCCGCTGACGCTGGTCTATATGAACAACCACTGGCAGGGGCAGGCCGTAGGCGCGGCAAGGCAGTTGAAGATGTTGATGGAGGAAACGAGTTAATGGCAAAAACAGTGCGCGTCAAGTGGGTCGAGAAAAAGCAGTTCATTGGCACCGATAGCAGCAAGCACTCGGTGGTGATGTCGTCGCAGGACGAGGAGAACGGCACCGGCATGAGTCCATCTCAATTGTTGCTGGTGGCGCTGGGCGGATGCACCGCCTACGACGTGGTCGCCATCCTGGAGAAGAAACGGCAGCAGTTGACCGGCTTGGAGGTCACCGTCACCGGCGAGCAGGAACCCAGCCCGCCCTGGACCTACCGCCAGATTCACCTCCACTACCAGGTGCGGGGCAAGGAACTGGGTGAGAAAGCGGTGCAGAGCGCGATCAAAATATCGGAGCAAAAGTACTGCTCCGTCGCCGCGACGCTGCGCGGCGAGGCCGAGATCACCTACGACTATACGATAATTGAAGATTGAGGGTAACTACTCAGCCCACCGCAGGGTTGGATGTTTCAGGCTCTCAGCCCTCGTCCCCGAGGGCGGTGTAAGCGAGAGCGCCTCATTCTGAACGGCTATTTGCTGCATGGGACGCCCCCGGGACGGGGGCTGGGGGCAGCGGCTGGGTAGTTACTCTGTGCAATTAAATCATTGGACACGGACGAATACGGATACAGTCTCGGTAAAAATCCGTGTGCGCAGCCCGTGTTTGTCCGTGTCCCAGTATGGAAAATAGGATGTGGCTATTCTAATTGCACAGGTCGATATTTTCCCGAGTTGCAAGATACAATCCCTATCCACGTTGCGCCGGCAAAGTAAACCAAAACATACTGCCCGCGCCAACTTTACTCTCCACTCCCACCTGACCGCCCAGCTTTTCCACGATGCGCCGCACGATGGATAATCCTAACCCATATCCTCTGACATAATCTTCTCCTCCGCCTTTGGGGCCAAGCCGCGTGAAGGGCGTGAACAAGCGCGCTCGTTCATCCGGCGTCAGGCCAGGGCCATTGTCGCGTACCCAGAAGCGAATGGACGAATGGGCGAATTGCGAATCGCTGATGGCGTCTGTATCCGGTTCGCCATTCGCCGTTCGCCCATTCGCCCATTCGTCAAAGCCTAGTTTGATACGTGGGCGTGTGTTCTCCTCCGGTCTTCCCCCATACTTGATACCGTTGCTGAGATAGTTGACCCACACCTCCTCCACCCACGGGCCATAGCCCAGCGCCGCCGGCCAGGCGTCGGGCAGGAGAATCTCAGCTTGCGATTCCTCGATCTCGTAGAACAAGCGTTGCTGCGCCTCACCTACGATACTTGCCATATCCAATGGCTCCATCTCGATCGTTTCTATGTTACGCAATCCGGACATCAGCAGCAGTTCGTCAATGATGCTGCCTATCTTGCGTCCGTTCTGGGCGATCGTGTACAGGTAGCGACGCGCCTCTTGGGGTGGTATTGTCGCGTAATCTTCCGCCAACACCTGGGCAAAGCCGACGATGGGACCTAGCGGTCCCTTGAGGTCGTGAGCCACGGTGTGGGCGTAGGCGTCCAGTTCTTTGTTGCGCGCTTGCAGTTCGGTGGTGCGCTCCCGCAGCGACTCGACCAACCAGGCATTGTCAATGGCGCTGGCGGCTGAGGCCGCCAGCGCCTCCACTAACGCCAGGTCCGCCGGCCTGAAGCGATCAACCTCTGAGTCCGTCACCTGGAGCACGCCAATCACATTGTCCTTCACTCGCAATGGGATACCGAGGACAGAGCGCAGCGCCAACCCGGTTTGCTGATCTACTTTCTCAAAGTAGCGTTCGTCAGCTTGTGTATCTGGCACGATCAGGCTCTCACCGCTGTGGGCCACCCAGCCGGCAAGTCCCTCACCAGGAGCCAGCCGCCAGCCGCGCACGACCTCGCTGTGAGGGCCAATGGTCTGCTGACAGACCAGTTCGTTGGTCTCTGGCTCGATCAACCAGATAGAGCAGGCGACTATATTCAGCAAACGGCGTACTCCTTCTAGCACGGCGACGAGCACTTGGCTTAGCTCGAGGGTAGAGTTAAGCGCCCGCCCCACTCGATTGAGCAGGCCCAGTTCACGGTTGCGCTGTCGCAGCGTTTTCTCTGCGGCATCTTTCTCGCTTTCGAGCCATAGCTTTTCAAAACATCGCTCCAGCGACGCCAGCAGGTATTGTATGTTGAGGGGCTTTTGCAAATAGTCGTAAGCGCCCCTGCGGATCGCTTCGATGGCGGTATCCATCGCCGCGTAGGCCGTCATCGTCACGCAGAGGATCCCGGGACGTATCTCCTCTAGTGAGGCAATTAGATCGATCCCACTCGTACGTCTGAGGCGCACGTCCAACAGGGCCACCTGGGCATCGAAATCCTGAACCTTTTCCTGCGCGGCCTGGGCGCTGTGCGCGATCTCGACCTGATAGCCGCGAGATTCGAGAATATCCACCAGGCTGAGCGCAAAGTCCACATCATCATCTACGATCAGTATCCGGCCTTCCCGGCGCTTGTGGGCGGCATTGGTTTTCTCGTTTTTCATTGTTTCTCTTCCTCTTTGCCCATTCGTGTTCTGGATTTGGGCAATCGGCGGCTCGGACACAAAGCGTCAGAGAAAACTTTAAGAGATGGGCGCTACCGGCAGTTCGAGTTGGAAAGTGCTTCCCTCGCCGGGGCTGCTTTGTACGGTTATTGTCCCACCGTGAGCCTCGACGATCTCCTTAGCGATCGCTAGCCCCAGTCCGGTGCCGCCGTAACGCCGGCTGGCGCTGCCGTCTATCTGGTAAAAACGCTCAAAAATATGGGCCTGCTCCTCGGGCGAGATGCCGATACCTTTGTCGGCGACCGAGATGAGTATCGTGTCTGGCGTCTCCTGCACGGTGATGGTGACCGTGCTCCCATCCGGCGAGAACTTGCAGGCGTTATCCAGTAGTTGGTACAAAGCCTGCGCCAGCCGGGTAAAATCGCCGGGGAAGGAGTCAATGTCCGGGGGGCACTCTCTGCGCAGCTCAATACCCGTAGCCACAGTTTGTTGTTCAGCCATCTGGATCGCCGTCCGAATCAACTCGGCCGGCGCGACCTGCTCAATGCGTAGGGGCTGCCTGTCCAGGTCTTGCAAGGTGGTGATGGATTCGACCAAATCTACCAGCCCCCGCACGCGCCGGGAGGCCACGTTCAGGGCCACCTGGCGTTCATCTGGGTCCAGGCCGCCCTGCGCCAACATTTCGACATAGCCGTGAACCAACGCCAGGGGAGTGCGCAACTCGTGGGCCACGTTCTGGATGAACTGCTCGCGCAGCGTGTCGAGCCGGCGCAGTTCGGCGTTAGCCTGTTCCAGTTGAACGTTGGCCCGCTCCAGATCGGCCGCGTACTGGATCCGCGCCACGGCCACGCCAAGCTGGTTGCCGATGTTGGCCAGCAGTCCGATCTTGTGATCGTCAAAGCCGCGCTCGGCCCGCATAACGATTCCCAACGTGCCCACGATCTCATCCCCCGCGCGCAACGGGGCGCACAGGTACGAGTGAAATTCTTCGTTCAACGGCGCTAGCCAGACATCATTGGCAAAGTCTCTTCCCCCTCGGGGGCGACCGCTTCGGGCCACTTGGCCGATGACGCCCTCGCCCAGCGGGATAGCCCGGGCCGAAGCGAGGTAAGATTCTGGCAATCCGCGCGAGGCAGCAATAACCAGTTGGTCAGTCGCCGGATTAAGCAGCCGCACCATGCCGCCGTCGCCCTCGGTCGCGGATATGGCCGCGTCAATGGCGCGGTTGAGCATGGTGTCCAAATCCAGAGGGGTGCTGATGGCATAAGAGGCGCGATTGAGCGCCATCAGTTCGCGGTTCTGCGCCAGCAAATCCTGGGTTTGGCGGTCTACCTCGGCCTCCAGCAAGCGGTTGAGTTGTTCCATCTCGCCATGGTAGCGATCGCGCTCGGCTCTCAGGCGCGCCCTTTCCAGCACTCGTTCGATGACGACGGCGATTTCGTCCATATCCCGAATAGGCTTGGTGATATAATCCCACGCGCCCTGCCGCTGCGCCTCAATGACATCGCTCAACACACCAGTCCCAGAGACGACCACCACGGGCAATTCTGGCTGCTCGGCCTTGAGCGCGGCAATGACCTCCAGTCCATCTACGCGGGGCATACGCAGATCCACCAGGATGGCGTGGAATTGTCCTTTTCGCGCTTCACTTAACCCTTGCGCGCCGTCGGCCGCCGTCGTAGTGACGTAACTGCGGTCGGTCAGGTAATCGGACAGGGCGCGGCGAATGAGTGGTTCGTCGTCAATGATCAAAATCCTCTTGCCGGCCGGACCTGTCGAATCTATTTCACTCATGTTGGTCTCCTCTCTGAGTTGATAAGCGGCACAAGAACACTCGTATCCAGCTCCGGTTTGCGGACAATGTTGTAACGCTCCGATATGTCCTCCTCTTCTAATGCCAATGGCAACGTAAATTAGGGCAAGCCGGTGTAGGCGATAAAGCGAGAACAGAGTGTATCTCAGAAAAATCAGAGGCGAAACGTGGACGTAATTAGGAGGAGGCGCAGTACCCAAAGGCGTGCGTGGGGTGAATTGCCAATTTGTTCGAGTATCAGCAATTCCCGTTTTGTAGCCGCGATTTCCAAATCGCGTCTGTTTTTCCGCGTAAAGCGCCCTGCGCGATTGCGAAATCGCGGCTACGACCTGACTTTTCCCCCATAACGGGAATTGCTGTTCGAGTATTGAGATGATACACTTGTGCTATGACGGATTTTTGGGTATCTCTTGAGCTGCCTCCGCTGCTTCTTCCTCCCCTTCGGCCACCGGCCAAATCTTTTCCGGGTCATCAATGTGATCTATGAACAGCACGCCGTCACAATGGTCAATCTCGTGCTGAAAGACACGAGCCAGGAGCCCTTTTGCCCTGATCCGCACATCCTGCCCCTGACCATTCAGCCCCTCGACAGTGATGGCATAGTGGCGCGTAACCTCCCCCACCAGGCCGGGGACGGAGAGGCAGCCCTCAATCCCGTCTTCCATCTCTCGGGACTTGCGCGCCAGTTTGGGATTGATGACCGCGTAAAGTTGCCAGGACTCGCGTCCCTCGCTTTCTTCTGCGTCTTTCTCGTTCTCCTCGGGCGCCTCGACGACGATGACACGCTCCGGCACGCCCACTTGGATGGCGGTCAGGCCAATGCCGTTGCCTGCCCGCATCGTCTCGACCATATCGTCAATGAGTCGCCGCACTGCCGGGCGCACGCGCTGCACGCGCCGCGACTTTTCGCGCAACAGTGGATCATCGTAAACTACAATTGGGCGCACTGTCATCTGTTCAAGACTCCTGTAGCGGTGAAGGCGCAAGCCGGGGCGTGAGAGGTTTCGAGTGGCGCACCTGATCGTAGACTGAGAACCAGTCGAGCATCTCGGCCTGGCGGCGCTCGAGCTCCGCTTGACGCTGCCGGTTCTGGAAGGCATCCACCCGACGAAATATCTCGGCTTGCACACTGCGCGGGTCCTTGACTAGGCTAAAGGTAAAGGCCCCGGCGCCAGCGGTCTCAATAGTCACCGAGCCATAGTTCAGCAACTTGGCCACAAAGTCTGGGATATCCAGGCTGATGTTCTGGATCATTCCCAGGCTGGCCTCGCGCCGGTCCTCGCGCAGGTAAAAGGGCAATCGTTCGACGTCAATGATGCGCGTGGTCGTCACCTGGTATATGTCGTTCTGCCAATCATCAAACTTCCACAGCCACCAGGGGAACAAAAAGACGAGCGCCGTGCTGTAACCGATCAGCGCCGGCATCCAATTAGCGGGGGAGCGCCAGGTAGTGATAATTGCAACGACAGTAGCTGCGACGATGAGCAGTGTGGGAATCGCGATGGGCTTGAGCAAAGCGATCCAGTGCTTGCGCCAGGTGATCGTATCTCCCTGCTCGTGACGTAGCGGGGGAAGAAAGTAGGTGAAAACTTGCCGGAACGCGAGCAGCCAGGCGGGCGTCTTTAGCTTGAAGCGATGCTTCTTTGAGGGAGGCTCTGCTGGCGACATTGCCTCCTCTTGGTCGGCAGAAATGCCAAAGTGGCGACGCACGACGTCGCGGAGAGCGGACATTTCCTGGGCGCGGGATCCGGCCTGCACGCGGTTGATTTGCTCAAGGATCGCCTCTCGCGTCCCTTCTGGGTCGGGAATCTCGCGAAAGACCACGTGCCCGTGTTCTCCGGCCGTCTCAATGATCAGGTCGCCAAAGTCCCAGATCTGAGCCAGCAAGCCCACTTGTGATTCCTGGATATCTTGCACGGCGCGTAAGGGTGCCTCGGTGCGGGCCTCTCTGAAAATGAGAACGTGCTCTTCGTGTACAACCCGCTTGTTCGTCACGACGTAGTGATCGTTCTCGTGATCCAGGTATAGGTATGTGATAAAGGCGATGGGAACCAGAGCCAGGAGCGCTCCGGCGATCAAGACCCAGAACTGGTCAAAATTATGCGCCCAATAATAGCCACACCCGACCAGGTCTACCAAAAGCACAAAGATGGGAAAGATGATGTGGCGGGCCAATACCCACTTGTGCTTGTGCAGATGGACGATGATGATCTCGTCTGGGTCTTGCCACGTAAAGTGGTGAGCGAGCCGCTTTCCTTCGACCGCCGGACTCATGTCCAGCGCTTCGAGCACAGAGGGTCGCTCGTGCATCAATTGATCCAGATCGTCCTTGTCCAGCGATAGCAGGGTGGCATCTTGAACGACCTCGACGGTGGCGTCGCGCGGTTCGCCTAGCAAGAGCGAGGTTTCGCCAAAAAAAGCGCCAGCCGCCAGCCGCTTGACTTCCTGCCGCCTCCCCTGCGGGTCGACGTGGATGACACGCAACTCGCCGCTTTCGACGATGTAGGCCGTGCTGCCGAGCCTCCCCTGACGACAAATCTCGCTCCCGGCCGGGTGCTGCGAGCGCTTGACCAGTTGGGCCACCGCTTTGAGGTCACCCTTTTTGAGATTGGCAAACAGTGGGACTTGCTTGAGTTGATTTACCACGTTGGGCATATCGTTCCTCCCTCTCACTGTAATTGTAACATATTCTGAGAGGGAAGAAAAGCAGCTAGCTGAACCATTCGCTCGCTCAATTTCACCACATCTCCCACACCTCTTCATAATTCCTACACAGGTTTGTGGCATACTACAATCAAAGCAGGCAGAACGGCGTATGGAGGTGTGATTATGCAGAGAACAAACTGGGTGTCAGGAACAGCAAGACCGAGCAAGGCCGTGCGGCTGATTGTGGTAATCATCTTGTTCATCCTGGTGACCGGACTCTGGGTCTGCCTCTGGGTTCCGCCGTCGCCTGCCTTTTAAAACAAAACAGCAATTCCCGTTATGGGGGAAAAGTCAGGTCGTAGCCGCGATTTCGCAATCGCGCAGGGCGCTTTACGCGGAAAAACAGACGCGATTTGGAAATCGCGGCTACAAAACGGGAATTGCTGAAAACAAAACTGGAGGAGGTGAGAAAATGACCGAGAAATGGATTTTGTGGCGAGTGCTGGCGACGCTGATCCTCGTCGGCCTGTTGATCGCGGGCGGTGCAGTAACCTACCGCGCTGGATGGTCGCAAGGATACGGGGACAGCCAACTGGCAGCCGAAGGGGAAGAGATCGTACCGCCTTCCGGCCCTGGCCGCATCGGGCGACCGCTGGCCTTTATGTTCGGCGCGGGGCTGCTGTTCAAGGTCGTGCTGGGGTTGGTGTTCTTTGGCGTGATCTTTAGGCTCGTCCGCTTTGTTATCTGGGGCGGGGCCTTTCGCCCCATGATGTGCGGGCCTGGATACAGGCACTGGCATCCTACCTACGGGCGTCGCGGCGCGCGCCGCGACCACCGGCGCTGGATGCACGGCCCAATGCCGCCCTGGTGCTGGGATGAGCCGTCCGAGGAGAATGTTGAGCCAGAGACGGACTCTGGCGAGGCTGAAGCATAGCGTAAAAGAAATGAGGGCGGGCGTCGCTCTGCCAGGATAACGAGCCGCGCGCGCCCGCTCTCGATGTACCATGTCAAAAAGGAGTAGTAATGAAGTGCAAAAACGTGATGCCTACAACATACTTGTTGATCGCCATCGTTGTTATGGTTGCCCTCCATTTTTCGTTTCCTGTGGCAAGAATCATTCCCCCCTTGTGGAACCTTCTCGGCATTATCCCACTAGCATTGGGCGTGATCATCAACCTGATTGCGGATCAAGCCTTTCATAAAGCCAATACGACGGTCAAACCATTCAAAGAGTCAACCACTCTGGTCACAGAAGGAGTATTTCGGATCAGTAGAAACCCAATGTACCTGGGTTTCGTGTTGATTCTGATAGGCATAGGCGTGCTGATGGAGTCGCTGACGCCGTATGTGATCGTACTCGCATTTGCGATTTTGATGGATAGGATGTACATCAGAGTGGAAGAGCGAATGATCGCAGAAGAGTTTGGGGCGGAATGGGAAGAGTACAAACGGAGCACAAGGCGGTGGCTGTAGGTGCGCGTGTCTGCGTCAAAGTGCGCGCTCTCAAAAAGCCGCAAACGGGGTCAGAACCCGTGCCTGAGCCGCGCTATCCGCGCTCAACCTGCCCGCCAGACGCAAACAACTTGAGAAGGACATAGACCGGCGCGCTCAAACATATCGTAAAGGTCAGTACCAGGCCCAGCCACCACAGAATCGAGTTCACGCCCTCGACGACGGGGGCCAGGGCCGCGCTTTGCGCCAGGTACAGCAACGCGAGCGCGACGAACAAGACGACCAGCAAGAGGAACACCCCGACCCCGAACTGGAGATCGGCGGATGAGGGGAGCATGTTCATACTGATGGCCAGGATCGCATAAGCCCCCACCCAGCCCCATACGGTCTCAAAAGGACCAAGTAAACATTGCAACGCCCGCTCCCACGCGCCGGTCTGGATGGCGGCGCCCACCTCTGGGAAATCAAAGACCAGCCACCCCACCAACAGAATGAGCGCGCTCCCCACGATGGTCGGCGCGATGCTGATGATCGAGTTCCTGAGCAGGCCCACGTCCCTCACGAGCACGGATCCCAGTTCGATGGTTCCCTTGCCGTCGCCGACGTCCTCGTACGCGGGCAATAGGGACAGTCCAGAGGGGCGGGATCCCATCAGCAGAGCGGCCAAGATGTGGCCGCCTTCGTGCAACAGTGTGCCGGGCAGCATGAGCAGGCCAAACAGTCCCAGTGTGCGCTCCAGATTGGAGGTGAAGAGGTAGGAGACGAGAAACACCTGCCGGCGGATCGAAACCTGGAGCGGAAGTGCGACCGCCAGGCAGATCAGGACCCAGATCAGTAGTAGCCAGTTCATTGTCAGTCCTCCCTGCCGCCGATGATGTCTGGTGATAGCTTGATTCCTTCCTTTACCATTTCGTCAAAAATCTTCCATTGCCGTTTATCTTGTTGGAATGTCTCCAGGCGGAAGTCGGTTTTCGCGCGGTTGTACCATCCAGGTTGAGGCAACACAGCATCGGATAGCAACCTACATATATCCACCTTGCTTGCGCTCAGATCTTCCACCGCCATTACTTCGTAGCAGGCTCTTTCGTAGCAGGCATCAGGGTTATCAAGACTGAACTCTCCCACGTCATCGCCACGGGAAGTCTTGCGCACATCAATCAGACGCCATGCCCCGCTCAGATAGTCGTTGAACTTTCTGTTGTCCTCGTTGCCACACCCAACAACGTTGCGTCTGCAACGGTGTAGGCCGGCCAGCAGCAAGTACGTGTCACAAAAATGGATAAAATACTCGCTGGTTGGAGTACGTTTTAATCTCCTCAAAGACTCCTCGGCGTTCTCAATAGCGGTGTTTAGCAATTCAAGCTTCTTGGCATAGTTACTAGCCCCTTTGCTCTTGTGCTGATGAACGAAGGCCTGCAAAGCTAGGTGTTCGGCTGAAAGTTCATAGCGGCCTGTGAACTTAGACGTGGAGATCTCGTCAAGAACCTGGGCAGCGCCATCCCATTCATCCCACCAAATCATCAATTCGGCCATAGTGATCTTGATGACTGCCTGATTTTCCTCGTCCCCCCGCTCTTCAGCGTTTTTGAGTGCCCTACGCAAATGCTCCAGAACGGTATCATAGCGACGTACATCGTCAACGCTATCTTGATTGTTATATCTCATTTCCAGCTTGGCCAGGAAAATATACAGATGCTCCCTCAGCAGCTTTGTAATAGCTGTACTCCCTGAAGCTGACTCATCAAGAAGTTGCAGGCCATCCTCAAAATGGAGGCGGCTCTCCTTGTACTCGTAGCGGCGCATCGCGAGCTTGCCACGCAATCGGCACACGTATGCACGCCACCAATTCGCATCCCGATTGTCAAGTCGCTTCTCCTGACTTGTGACCCAATCCCCTGCTGCCTCAGATACTCGGTTCTGTCGCCTTTCGAAGCAGTCAATGGCTTCTTCCGCCTTTACGACCCAACTATCTGCTACCTCAAGATCTCCGCGATCCCACCACCCTTCAGGAGAGTATGCATCGACTACCTCAGAAGACTGCTGGGCAGCCAGTCGCCATGCACCCAAATCGCAAGCAACGGTGTAGGCTTGTTCAGCGTGGCGACGATAATCCAACCACCAGCCTTTGTCAAGAAGATAACCACGTAAATGATTGAGCATCTCAATGTATTGCCCGGTGGCCTGTTCTTCCTCTACTCGTTCCCAGAATTGTTTAAGTGTATGCACAAGATTCTGATGCTCGGTCTCCAAAACGGTATACTTGTCTTTGTGCTTCCTGGCACAAGTCAAGTAGTGGTCGGTATAAGCGGAACGAGTGGCCGAGTATTCGCCAGAGACTTTCAGTTGCGCGGCAGCATAGTCACGCAGTAAAGAATGCAGGGTATAGCGCGTACTTTCCTCTTCCCCGTCTCTCCCCTTCTCTGCAACTTTCTCGTCCTGCTCCCATTGCACCAATGACAGTGTTACCAGCTCGTCTAGTTCGTCTTCAGTCTTCTGCTTCTCCCATCCCAAAACGGCAGCCACATGCTCGACGGCAAAAGGTGCGTGAGCAAAGATGCCCAGGGTACGGAACAGCCGCCGCTGCTGGTCGGAATCCAGCGCATCATAGCTCAGGGAAAAGGTTGCCGTGAGGCCGAGTTGTCCCTTGATTTGAAGCGCATCTTTGATAACCCCATCCTTTACCTCAATGAGACGATCTTGTACCTGTTTAAGTAGCTCCGCCAACCGCCAACCTTGTTTGCGGGCCCTCTTGTGGGCCTGTTTCCCGACCAGTTCCAGAGCGAGCGGCAGACGCCCCACTTCTTCCGCCAACTGGCGAGCCACCTCTGGTTCCTGCTCCACCACCCCCCGGCCGGCCAATATATCTGTAGCAAGCAACTCTAGTGCCTGGTATAGCGGCAACACACCCAAGGGGTACGGGACGGCGTTCAACACCAATGCCAACTCTTCGTCGCAAGTAGTGAGCAGCAGCGCGGTGCCGGAGGGGCAGGCGTCTTGGAGACTCTGTGCACCTTTGAGCCAGTCGGGCTGCACGTCATCAAGCACCACCAGCAAACGCCCCCACTCTCGGCCCCACCTATCCAAGACACCTCGCATAGCCTGGGCACGGGCTTTGGTAGTGCGAAAATCACGCACATAGTCACCGCGACCGCACAGACCGGCCCAATCAGCGAGTATTGCCAGCGGGTCGCCACCATTGGCAGGGAGATCAGCCCAAAAGACACCACCAGGAAAATCATCCTTGATCTGGTCCGCCAGTTGTCTTGCCAGAGCAGTTTTACCGACGCCTCTCATGCCGACGATGGCCTGGGGTGTATCACTGGAGGTGAGAACCTCCCGCAGTGCAGAAAGTTCGGCGTCGCGGCCGGTAAAGTTATGTGGTGGCGCGGGGGGGGAGGGGTAATCTTTTCGTGGCCGTTCAGGTGAGACTTTCTTGGTTGTCTGCAACACATCGTCCCACTGGATATTAGGATGTTCTCTCTTGCCAACCTCTACGAGTTCCCTGAGACGGCCTTGGTTTTCAAGACGGATGATTAACTCTCTGGCTTTGCTTTTCTTACCCTCACCTCTGAGATTATCATAATCTATCCTTAAGAGGAAACAGATTGTGCGCAACTCTTCTTTATCAACTCTATCGAAGAGGTCGAGCAATTTGGAATGGTCTATGTCTACTTGCCCAGGCGCCGCCTGTCTTGAAGCTTTCAGTTCCTTGTCGGTTTTCTTCACTCGTTTAGAATCTCTTGCTCGTTCCTTGGGATTCATACGCTTGATTTCTCCCCACTCGATCGAGTGTCCCAGTTAAACCAGCTTGTACAGTGCGTAACCCTGTTGAGCGTTCTTGGCTACTTACCGCAGTGCCCGTCACCTGATTAGACCTAGACCGTCTCCCACACAAATTATACAGTTTTCCTCATCCTTTTTCAAGTTCACCCTACCTCCCTGGCGCACCATTCAGCACATTGCCGCCAATCCAACTCGGAACTGAGACTTGCAAATTCTATGCACGATGATGTATAATATCATCAAGTTTGCCCGTGCAGGGGAGGTGGATATGCACTCACCAAATACAGATAGCCCAAAGTGCCCAGAGGGATACCGGTGCTACGTCTACCGCATCAACGTTAGACTGCCACTCAAGGCCAAGTTTCCCGCAGAACCAAGAATGTATTGGACAGACGAAGATAATGGACCAGGAGACGAGCCTGACACGGACAGTGAGACAATAATCGATGCAAACACTGGATTGCCAAAGAAGAAAAAGAAGAAGGACGAAAAACAGAAGATCACCTAGATGCACACCTGATAACGAGACACGACACTCTCAAACAAGAGGTACACACTTATGAAAATCACGCCACAACTCTTGAACGATACGGCAATTTTTATAACACTCGTGGTCATGGGCACAGCCGCTATCGTCGCCCTCCTCAAACTGGCCGATTTTTCAAAGCGCGACAAGGCAGCTTTTAGGAAAGCGTGGTTCCGGGGGGGGATGTTCTGTGTTCTCATCTATTTCCTGCTGTCGTGGCGGTTCTCGCTCGGCAGCCCGGCCGTCGTCTTTCTGCTCATCCTGATCGTGGGAGCGCTGTTGTTTCTGCGTCTGGGTCCCCGCTGGGAGGATTTTCGCCGCTGGATACCCTACGTCGTGTGGGTCTATTTCTGGACCGCGGCCCTCATCGGCTGGCGGGCTGGGTGGCTGGGGGTGCTGTTCGTCACGCTGCCAACGGTGCTCGTCTTTGGGCTAGGTCTGTTTGTCGTGGCCGGGTTTCTCCTCCCCTTTCCCAAGCCAGAAATTGAGCGGCGCGGCCTCCCCACGCCCCCGACAGAGGGCATAGTGATCCCCAAGTTCAAGTACGAATGGTACGACTTTTGGGCTCTCATGCGCTACCCGGAGAATAAAGAGGCCCGCAAACAATGGTTTGAGCAACAGCGGAAAGCGCTCCGCAGTCTGATATCGTACACACTGGGCACCAACTATGCCTATTACGTCGTCGTAGATGAAAAGATCATGCGGCGCACCGAGGGCGACCGCACCTGGCTGACGGACGAGGAGAGACTGATCAAGCGGCGCGACGGAGACCCTTTCCGCGAATTTATGGCCGGGCCGGGCATCATTCTCACCGGTTGCGACCACGCCGTCGCCATCTCGACCGGCATCAGCTTCAAGGGCGTCAGAGGCCCCGGTGTCATCTTTACCGGCATGTCCGAGACTCCTATGCAGGTCGTTGACCTGCGGGTGCAACTGCGCGCCTTTCCGGTGGAGGCCAGGACCAAGGACGGCATTGACATCAACGTTTTCACCTTTACCCCGTTCCAGATCGGCACGGGCAAAGAGGTTCCTACGCTGGGGAAAGGCTTTCCCTACCGCGCCAGCGACGTCTTTAAGGCCATGCATGCGCAACAAATAGTACACATGGACCCGTCCCAGATGCCGGAGGATCTGCAAAAGCACGCCTGGTACGATCTACCCCGGGTGGCCGGCCAGCGCATCATGCGCGAGATCATCTCCCGTTACACATTCGACGATCTCTACGCGCCGCTCGAGTTGCACGCAGACCCCGGCCAGGACCCCCGTTCCAAGATTGGCAAAGAGTTGCAAGAAGGATTAGAGCGGGTATTGCCAGAATGGGGCTTGCAGCGCATCGGCAGTGGGATCAGCAACCTGATGCCGGCCGACGAGCGGCTGATCGATCAGCGCATCGAGGCTTGGCAGGCCGACTGGGCACGCCAGATCACGCTTCGGCGGGCCGCCGGGCAATCGCGCCGGCTGCATCTGGTGGAACAGGCCCGCGCGCAGGCCCAGATTGACATCATACTGGCTATCAGCGAACGTATGGAACAGCTACGTGGAGCTGGGGTGGACGCAATTGCAGGCCATTTTATCGAGATTCTGCAAGATTTGGCCGAAAAAGCAACGTTGAGCCGTTTCCTCCCCCAGGGCACGGGCAACGTCATACAAAGCGCGCGCAAGCAGATGGGGACAGATTCGACCAGCCATACGGAGGAGTAAACCAATGATCCGCAGAACACTCTTTGCCGAATATACAAATCGTTTCATGCTGCTTGTGCTGGTGATCGCACTCCTGTTTTTCCTCGGCGCTATAACAGAGTCCTACCATCGCCGGGCAGACTTGATGGCCGAAATAGAGCCGATACTGAGCGACGAAACATCCGTCACCCTGAAAGCTGCGCCCACTATCATCGCCTTGATAGTCAATCTGGTTCCCGGCGTCGCGCTTAACTTTCTTCCCGCGCTCGCGGCGCTGGCCGCTATCCCGTGGGCGGCCTCCCGTTTCATGCACACGCTCTACGACACAAAGGATGTCAAAGAGGCCCACGATTTCTTGCACCGCAGAGTGTTCGGCATGACGGCCCCCGACCCGATCATGATCATAAAAGATGGGGACATTGATATTGGCGTGGGCGGCCTGTTCGACCGCGTCGGGGGGCGAGGGTTCGTCGTCGTCCACAACAATAACGCGCTGGTGCTAGAAAAGGGAGGCCGCCTGACCCGCGTTATGGGCCCCTGCCTCGGCTTTCTCGATAGCTTTGAGCGTATCTGGGAAGTCGTCGACCTGCGCCCCCAGCGCTGGATTCTCACCGACAACGCGATGACCAAGGACGGCATCCCCATCTCTTGTGAGGCCGACATCACCTTCAAGATTGACGACCGGTTCACCGACCAATGGGGCCAAGTGCAGACGAAACAACCGGTCGAGACAGAGAGCCTACGGCCCACTGACGAGGAGATCGTCAAAGCATTGGGAGAAAAAGGGATAGGAACTCCCCTGCCCTACACCGACGAGGCGGTGTTCAACGCGGCCACGAGCCTCTGGGTACGCATCCGCCAGCCGGAGCACAAGGAACAACTGAGAAAATGGACCGGACGGGTGATAATCAGTGGAGTGGAAGGTACATTGCGCTCTATGCTGGCTCGCTACCGGCTGGATTGGCTCCTGCAACCCCCCCAGCCGGGGCAAGAAGAGTCGCCGCGGGAGGAGATACGGAAACAGTTGGAGCAGAAACTACAGGATTCATTCTCGCCAGGGAACAAGGTCGGCGCTCGCATCCTCGACGTGAACCTGGGCAAAATTGACGTCAAAGACAAGAGAATCTCCACCCAGTGGACCGATGCCTGGTATTCTATCTGGGAGCAAAGAGCGGTGGAGGGCATGGCGGAGGGGGAGGCGGAACTGGCCCGCCTACAGGCCGCCCAGGTGCAGGCTCAGGCGGAGATGGTCCTGGCGCTGACCGAGGCGATCCGGCCGCTCGTCACCAGCGAAGAGGCGCTCTCATCCTACAAACTCGCCACGCGCTTTGTCGAGACGCTGTGGTGGCTGTCCTACTCACCGGGAACACGGGCCTTTTTGCCGCCCGGCACATTGCGAACACTGGATGAATTGAAGAAACTGTTGGGCGATGGCACCGACACAGCTTCAAATGCAAGCCCTCAGAACTAGGACAGGGCGCTGATATGAAAAGAAAAGAGAGGGATGTATGATCAACTTGCCGCCCCAACTGACTCCGTCCGAATTGCTCTGTTGCGAGGAGCTGCCCTCATTCGTCGCTGAACTATTGCGCAACTCCCGCTCGCAGCGCAAGAAAGGCCAGCTGTCAGCCGCTATGCGCCGCGCACTGGACAGCATAGAGGCCAGCCGGGAGCCAATCGCCAACGTCAGCCAAGCGGCGGCCCTGATCCACCTGGCAGACGCACACCGCGAGATGGGCAGACTGGGCCCAACACTGACCGTTTGCCAGCAGGCGTATCCCATTTTTCAACGTCAGCGCTCCCCCTGCCAGCGCCACAACGAGGCCGTGACTGCCTACGCTCTTGGGTTGACGCACCAATTGCTCGGTAACGAGATGGATGCACTAAAGTGGTATCAGAAAGCGGGTCAACTGTTCGAGCAAGTCAAAAAGGACTGGGCCGCGGTCAATGCCCAGGGCCAGACAGATATCTGCACCCGCCTCCAACGCTGGACAGAGACCCTGGGCGTGTACCTGACCGCAGTTCGGGCCCGCGCAGACGCCAACCTCGCCACGCGCATCTGGCTGCCCATCATCCCCTCGGACGCCGACGGGGACGAGTTTGCCATAGCGGAACTAGAAATCGAGCAATACGCCATCGGGAACGAGCTGCAAGTCAATGGCAAATCGTTTCGCTTGCAACAGTTGAAAGGCTCTCTACCCATCTCCCTGGTGCTTGGTGCCAGGTATGACGCCCTGGAAATCCCTGATGGGGCGCGCGAAATCTTGAACGGCGGCGGCGGGGATTACGCGCTGGTGGTTTGGAAGGAAAAAGCCGATAGGGAAGGCCCCGGCGTGCTAAAAACGCTCGCCGGGCCAGAGTTTGGCGAATTTGAGCGCGGCGCTGGTGGCAAAATCAACTTTATCCGCACCGATGCTACAGTGATCGGTGGTGAGGATATGGGCGAGGTCGGCTATGTCACCGCGCTGTTGAGACCCGCGTAGGGCTGGTTTTCGCAGCATCTTTCATCGTCTATCGTCGGCTGGCCTGAATCTACACAGATACACTAGAATGACAACGGAGGTTGAGGCCAAAACGACTTGCACGCTTCAGAGAAATGTGCTATTCTATGAACGTCTCCGTTGTGTAGGCAGTTGTAAAGGATCCCCAGTATGAACTCTAGCGAGATTCGGCGGCGCTTTGTGGATTACTACAAAGAGCTTGGCTTCTGTCCGCTCCCTCGCGCCCCTATGCTTCACCCCTCAATCTCTATCTTTGTGATCTCTGTCGTGGAGAACCTTCTATGAACGAACGGTTGCTCCAACTTGGCTTCGAAGTGTCTACAATCCCCTTCTCCAAAGTAATCGAGAGTAGGGGAAATGTGCCGTTTGATATGTTGCCGGTGGAAAGGTAACCAGTTTCCCTGAAATAGATAGGTCGCTACGAACTGATTTTCGTTTCGTTCTTGTTAGCGTCCAAAACCCCTGCGGCGTCCTTCACGCTACAAGAAACAGCGGGGACGGGGTTTTGGATTTTTCAAAAAAGCTGTTTCTTAGCAGGAGGAGGCAAATGTCAGCGAGAGATGGCAGACAGCAGAAGCAGGATTTCGTCAGTTTCGCGACCTTGGAGAAGCTTCTTGAGGTTGGTCAGTCACTGATTCTAGTTCGGGACCTCGAAGGCTTTCTAAAGCAGATTGCCGAAATCGCGGGGACCGTTACAGGGGCAGATATCATTGTCTTGTACGAGTATCACGAGGAAACGAAGGATGTCAACGTGCCACCCGTTGTCTGGGGAGACATTCGACATCCCGACGTTCTGAGGGAAAGAGGTCGCATACGGCCGCACAAAGAATCTGCCGTGTTCAAGATGCTCAGCAAAAGAAGAAAGAGACCCTTCTATGCACCCGACGCCAGAAGGGACTGGTCCCGGTTGATGGGAGAATGGCCTCGAAAAGAAGGAAAGCTGGGGGATTTCCTTCTTCGCGAGGGCATCGTCTCGTCGGTAGCGGTGCCTCTGAGGGCGGGCAAGGAGAGAGTTGGAGTACTCTTTGTCAACTATCGGACTCGCCACGCTTTTCAGAGCAAGGAACGGAAGATTATTGAACTCATAGCCACCCAAGCGGCCATTGCCATTCACAACGCCAGTCTCTTTGCACAAATGCAACAACGAACAGACGCGATGGACCTTCTCCAACAAGTCAGCGCAAAGATCAGTATGACTCTCAATGTAGAAGAGACTTTGGGCCTGATCATAAGAAATGCTATGCGACTGACCCGGACGGACTCTGGTGTCATCCATCTGGTTGACGAGACCAAGCAAACCGTCACCCGTTCATACGAAGTCCCCGAAGGTTTTGGACATCTTCCCCCGCGACTGTCTCAGAAGAAAGGTATGACTTGGGCAGTTGTCAGCACGGGGAAAACAATAACCGTATCGGATGTTACAGAGGACGAGCGTGTCAACCCAGCTATGGCAGAGAAGGGAGCCATGGCCATCATCGGTATGCCTTTGAAAGTCGAGAATCAGACCATCGGCGTCCTTTTCTTGAATGATTCCGAGTTGCACGAATTCACTGATTACGAGAAAGAGTTACTGACGACATTGGCAAATCAGGCAGCAACTGCCATTCAGAACGCCCGACTCTATGAAGAAAACAAAGGCAGACTCAAGTTACTGGATGTTCTGCACGAAACGTCCCTCAACATCGTCCAGCGACTAGACCTGGAAAAACTTATGCCCGCGATCATCAGACGAGCCGCCATGCTGATGGCCGGTGAAGGTCACGAAGGCATCGGAGCTGCATATTGGTGGTGCGACTATGAAACACAGAAAGCTACCATCGAATACAGCCCCAATCCAGATCTAGTAGGAGTAGAACTAGATTTCAACGAAGGCCTAGTCGGCGAGGTCATAAAAACAGGCAGGGCCAAATACGTCAACAACTATCCTGAATGGGCTCAGCATGCAGCAATTTTCGACGAGGAAAACCTAGCAGGCCTGGTCGAGAACGTCATTGATGTCCCTGTTCAGGAAGCAGGCAAGGTTGTAGCCGTCCTGGCTGTCTCAGATGCCAGTGGTCAGAGACCTTTCAATGACACCGACGTTGAGCTACTTGAACGCTTTGCCGGTTTGGCTGCCATTGCTATTCAGAATGCACGTCTCCATAAAGACTTGCGGAGATGGGCAGAGGGATTAGAGATGCTGAACCGGGTTGTAGGCCAGATCAGCACATTGCTGGATCGTCAAGAGATATTCCAGGCCATCGTAGAAGCAACCCGCACGACACTGGGAACTACTCACTGTACTTTGTTTGTGTTAGACGACAATCAAGTATTGGCGCCCCAGGCCACAGATGGTGTGCCTTTTGAGTTAATAGAGGGGCGCCGTTTCCATTTGGGAGAGGGACTCGCTGGGTGGGTAGCACAGAAGGGCACTTCGGCTCTGGTGACTGATGCCAGCAAAGACCCACGTTTCTCACCGGGTATGACGGCCAAACCGGGCGCTCCTCGATCTATGGTATTGGCTCCTTTACGAGTGGAAGGGAAGGTTATTGGGGTGATCTCTGCGGATCAGGATCGGGTGGCCGCCTTCGATGGAAACGACCAACGGTTGCTGAATACGCTGTCTGTGCAGGCGGGAATTGCCATCTACAATGCTGATCTCCTAAAGCAGGAGCAACAACGAGCCGATACCCTTGATCTGCTCCAGAGAGTTAGTGCAACGATCAGTGCAGTAACGTCCATAGAGGAATCCCTGCCTCTCATTGCGGAAGGTGCCGTGCAATTGACGAGGACGGATGCTACCAGTGTCATTCACCTCTTTGACCAAGCCGGGCGAGAGATCATCCAGTCGTACGAGTTTCCAGAAAAGTTTGGGCTGATTTTCTCAAGGTTCTCTGAGAAGACAGGACTGACTTGGAAAGCATTCAGCACAGGTCAAATCGTTGAGATTCTCAATGTTCCCCAGAGCAAGCGCGTTTCCCAGGCACTAGCCCGCAGTAAGGTAAAGTCAGTTATTGGTGTTCCATTGAAACTGAGGGATCACGCCCTCGGCGTGCTTTTCGTCAACACCTTTGAGCAACACAAGTTCACGGCCGACGAAAAAGCCATATTGACCATGCTGGCGGAACAAGCAGCAATCGCCATTGAGAACGCTGGCCTCTTTGAGAAGGAGCGAGATCGGGCAGATGCGATGAACCTTCTCCAGCAAGTCAGCGCGAAGATCAGTGCGACGCTCAATGTAGAAGAGACTTTGGGCCTGATCATAAGAGGTGCTATGCAACTGACCGGGACGGATTCTGGTGTCATCCATCTGGTTGACGAGACCAAGCAAACTATCACCCGTTCATACGAAATTCCCGGGGGGTTTGGGCACCTCCCCCCTCGGTTGTCTCAGAAGAAGGGTATGACTTGGACAACCGTCAGCACTGGCAAAACAATAGCCGTGTCGGATATCGGAAAGGACGAACGTGTCAATCCAGCTATGGCACAGAAGGGAGCCAGGGCTATCATCGGTACGCCCTTGAAAGTCGAGGAGGAGACCATTGGGGTCCTCTTCTTAAATGACTCCGAGCCGCACGAGTTTAGCGAGTACGAGAAGGAGTTGTTATCCATATTGGCGAGCCACGCCGCGATTGCCATCGAAAATGCCAGATTGTACGAGCAGTTGGACTGGTTAGCAAATCGGAAGGTCAAGGACTTGCGTGCTGTGAACGAAGTAGGCCAAATATTGACTTCCAGCATTGGCCTGAGCGAGGAGCAAATCCTAGAGTTGATCCACGAACAAGCGACCCAGTTGATGGACACCAGCGACATGTACATCGCGTTATATGAGCCAGACCCCGAGCAGCCAGATGAATACAATCGAGAGAAGCCTGAACAGAGCATCATCCATGGGACTGTGCGCTTTGGGTTGGCAAGAGACAACAAGCGGCGGGTGGACGTAGAGCACGAAGAGGGATG
This sequence comes from Thermoflexia bacterium, assembly GCA_011192155.1. Lineage (GTDB taxonomy): Bacteria > Chloroflexota > Anaerolineae > B4-G1 > B4-G1 > B4-G1. Next base: position 12,126 of record DUEK01000013.1, on the reverse strand, counting down.
GGGGCCACGCAAGGCAGGGCGCGGGCTGACGGAATACGTCATTCGCACCAGACAATCATTACGTCCATCCGACGTCAAGCTGGCGTACAAAACCATTGCTCAAGATTACATAGGCAAGATTCCCAAATCTTGGATGGGCGTGCCGATGATGGCGGGGAACAAGGTGCTGGGCGTGGTGGTCTTGCGCAATGACGAGTACGAGAACGTCTATGACAAGGATGACGAGGATGTGCTCCAGACAATCGCCAGCCAATCGGCTATAGCCCTCCAAAACGCCCGGCTCGTCCAGCAACTGGAACAACGGGTCCAGGAATTGGATACTCTCCGGGAACTGGCAGAGGAACTCAGCGAAAGCACATTGCTCGATGTGGCGTAGCGAAAAGTTCGCGAATCCAACAGGGGGATCCCAGGTATGCTCACCGTGAAACCAACCAGGCAGGCACTTGACTCGGCTAAAGTAGGACAACGTTTTCTGGAATACTATCAGGCTGATGGGTACGAGGTCATACCGGGCAGTTCGCTGCTGGATCCGTCCGTGCCGATGTCGTTTGTGATGAGCGCGGGATTGGCTCAGGTTGAGACGTCAGCGATGCTCAGGGGAGGCAGAGTTGGGGATCGCTACGCCCTGTTGCAGAACTGTTTCCGTTACTTTGATCTGGTCAACGTGGGGGAGAGCGACATTCACCTCAGTTTGTTCCAGATGCCTGGGGCGTTCACCTTTGGGCCAGTGAGCAAGCGGGACACCATCGCCCGGATATGGGGACTCTTGACGAAGGCGTATGGCTTCCATCCCGATTCGCTATGGGTGACCTATTTTGCCGGTGACGAGGTGGCGGGACACACCTTTGGACCGGACCTAGAGACGTACCAGGCCTGGCGCAGAGCGGGCGTGCCTCCTGATCGCATCGTAGGATTGGGTGCTGAGCACAATTTCTGGAAGCAAGGCGCCAGCGTGGTGGGTGCGGAGCACGTGCCCAAGTGTGGCCCGAATACAGAAGTGTTCTTTGACCGGGGCGCGCATCTGAGTTGCGGGGCCACGTGCTGCCCTGGCTGTGGTTGTGGGCGGTTCGTCGAGTTCCTGAATACGCTCTTTATCACGCTGCACATAGACGACGATACCGCCATCGTAAAGCCGTTGGAGGAGCCGTTCACCGAGACGGTGGTGGGCACGGAACGGGTAGCGATGCTATTGCAGGGAGCGTCCTCGGTTTTCGAGATTGACAGCGTCCAGCCCCTGATCGAGCACGTGCGCGACTTTACCCAAGCGCAGGCCTTGCCGGTAGCCGACCGTATCAGGCACGAGCGCATTCTGGTGGATCACATCCGCGCCCTCCTGTTTCTGGTGGCCGATGGCGCTCCGCCGCCGGGCAAGGGGGGGCGTGCCCGCCTGATGCGCAAATTGGTGAGAGAGATGCTGACCAGCCAGAAGCTTTTGGATATCCCGGATCCGGCCTTTATCCGGTCTCTGGTTGAGTCTACGCTGGACCTCTACACAGACCAACATCCTCGGCTTTCGTCCGCTCAAAACAAATTATTGGAATATGTAACTGACGAGAGAGGACGATTTGAGCGCACGTTGCAAGCGGGTCGCCGTCAACTTGATCGTTTGTTGACGAGGCAAGGCAAGAGGCACATCAGCGGCGAGGACATGCTGGACCTTGAGAAACGGCATGGCGTTCCGGAGCCATTGCTGGAAGTCATATTGACACAAAGGCAGGTCCGGTTTAGCCAGCAAGCGTATCGGGCGGCGCACGCGCGATGGCGACGGGCAGTAGTGGGAGCAAATTAGTTGTTGAGTTAGCCCATCCCACGCAAGAAGGGGGCATCTATGGCTACTGAGAGAATCATAAACATCCTGATGTCGGTCAACAAAGGAGTGCAGCGGCTGTTGGAAGTGGATCGGTTTTACGTTGCACTGTATGACCCGGTGAAAGCGGAACTCGAATTCCCGTTGGTCGTGGACAGTGGCAACATGGCAGAGACGGATCAGGCTTCCTGGATACCCCGACCATATCAAGGACATGCTTGGTTACCTGACCGTGCCATTGAACAGAAAGCGCCACTGCTCTTTGAACGCGACCTGAGGAAAAGGCTCGAAGGTGAAGGAATAAGATACTGGCCGGATGGTGGTAAGCTCCCATTGTCCTGGCTGGGCGTTCCTATGACCGTCGAGGGCCGGGTGATTGGTACCCTTGTGGTCGAAAACAGGTACAAGGCCCGAGCCTTTGGCAATAGTGGGGTTCGTGTGCTTTCCACCATAGCGCGCCAGACGGCCCTGACAATCGAGAACGTGCGGCTGCACGAGCGGCTGGAGCGTAAGATCGCCAATCTGCGCGCCGTGAACGAAGTAGGGCGACGATTGACATTGGGCATCCGGCTGAGTGAACAGGAGATTCTGGAATTAATCTACGAGCAAGCCAGCCTGCTGATGGACACCAGCGACATGTACATTGCTCTGTACGAGCCGGATTCAGAGCAACCAGATGAATACAATTCAGAGAAGCCGGAGGAAAGCGTCATCCATGGGACGGTGCGCTTTGGGCTGGCGATGGATAACAAACGGCAGGTGGACACGGAGCACGAAAAGGGATGGGAGCCGCGCAAGGCTGGACACGGGCTGACCGAATACGTCATTCGCACTAAACTGCCGTACCGTCCGTCTGACGTCGAAAAGGCATACAAAACTATCGCCACAGAATACATCGGTAAGACCCCCAGATCGTGGATGGGCGTGCCGATGATGGTGGGGAACAAGGTGCTGGGCGTGGTGGTCTTGCGCAATGACGAGTACGAGAACGTCTACGACAAGGATGATGAGGAGGTGCTGCAGACGATTGCTGGTCAGGCAGCAGTGGCGATTGAGAACGCCAGGCTGTATGCCGACCAACGCAAAACGATCCGCATTCTAGAAGAGGCACAGGACAAGATCCGCCAACTGGAGCGAGTCCGCACTATGTCCAATATGGCAGCAGACTTTGTGCATAGAATCAACAATATGGCCGGGACAATTCCGATCCGAGTACAACGCATTCGCGAGATACTGAGCGATAAATATCCCGAGGCACGGCGATCATTGCGCCGCCACCTGAAGGGAATTATGGACGACACCAACGAACTCCTCATGGCAAGCCAACGCCTACAGGAATCTACCCAAGAGATACCGCAACCTCAACTCATCGATGTGCACGATTTGGTCGCAACCATCGTTAGAGAAATTCGCCTTCAAACCCCGGACTTTGTAAAAGTTTATGATGAACACCTGGAGACCGAGTTGCCACCGGTGTTGGGCATCGAGGCCGAACTAGAAGAAGCAATTCGTGACGTGACCACGAATGCAATCGAAGCTATGGTCAATACGGGAGGCCGATTTGATATCTCTACAGCATATAAGCAGGACAAAATCGGTGAAGGATGGGTCGAGATCGAAGTAAAAGACGAAGGATATGGGATCCCAGAGGATGTGCTACATAACATCTTTGACCTCTTTTATACTACAAAAGGATCGAGCTTGGGCTACGGACTATGGCGGACCAAGAACACGGTCGAGTCGCTGGGTGGGGAGATTACTGTAGACAGCGAGGTAGGCAAAGGGACCACGGTGCATATCCGGTTGCCTGCTGCCAAACGATTGAAGGAGTAAGACATGAATCTGGCTACACCATCTTCACAGGGGCTAATCCTGATCGTTGACGATCAGAAAAACTGGCGCGAGACCCTGGACGAGTTGCTGCAAGCGGATGGTCACCAGGTGCAGACATCGAGTAGCCTGGACGAAGCCCGTGCGCTCCTATTGACGAAAGATTTCGACGTTGCTATTCTGGACATCCGGCTACTTGACGAGCGTCGCTATGATATTCAGGGACTAGAACTCCTCCAAGAGATCAAGACAGCGGGTCTCAGGACGTGTGTTCTTGTGATGACGGGCTATGCTCCGCCAGGTACCGAGACGCACGTCCAACAGATTGGAGCCGAGGTGTTTACCTTCAAAAATCCTCCCCAAGGGCTCGACATCGTTCAATTTCGGGATACCATTCGAGAGTTGGTGCAACAAGCTCAAATGGTGCATCTCTGATGCTGTTATACTTCCTGTGAGTAGGAGATAGAACAATGCACTCGGTATTAGTTGTGGAAAACAGAAAAAAGTGGAGCAGAATCTTTTCGCAAGGTCTTGGATCGATGGGGTACCAAGTCCAAGTAGTGGACCAAGTAAAACAGGCTGAAGGGTTGTTGGAAAGAACAGAGTTTGACGCAGTCCTCCTCAATCTTCACCTCGTGACTGAGAGTGACTTCCTAGGAGAAAGAGTCCTAGCCGCCGTCGTCCGCTATAGCCCTCTGACACCCTCCATCGTCGTCAGCGGCTACCCCAACCGGCTCTTGAACAGGTTTGGGCGGTATCAGTATCAAATCTATGATTTGTTCTCCAAAGGAATTGACCCAAACAAATTTGACCTAAACGACCTTTTCGATGCCATTGAATGCGCTATCGAAGACAGAGCAATAGTCTGTAAACTACTTGATATACTCGATAGCTACCTGTCAGAGGACGAATGTACAAGCGTGAGACAAGAGCTAACTAACTTTTACAGCTATCCAGGCTTCCAAGGTTTTCAGCCGCTAACAGGTTTTACGAACAACACAAAGAGACAAACATTGGGCTATATGATCGCTGTGCTCGTCAGTAACTTTGGGTCCGATGCCATTTGCACCTTCTGCGACACTGTAAGGGGGCTTCGGCCAACTGATCTGAAACTGGGACAAGAACTCGACCAGATCTGCCCGGTTAGCAGCCGTTCCTCGCGCGTGAAGCTTGACACAAAAACCGTGGACGAGATCGAGGAATTCATTATAGGGAACGACCTGAGAGCAGCGCTAGAAATGCTACATGGCATAAACGGCTATCAATTCTATGCTGTTCCACTGCTCCGGCAACTCACAGACCTGGAAGAACGAAAGCGACGGGGCATAATTACACTCGATGTCTACAATGCCGGACTTGGTCAGATCTCGACCAATATTCTTGAACTCATTCACCATTTAGGATAGAGCAATGACTACAGCATCTCTACCAAAGCTCCTTCAAAACATTCGGGAGCAAATCGCTCAGGGTGAACTACAATTGGCCCTTGACCAATTGAAGAACTACTTGGCCGCCAGTGATGGTGACCTCTATAACGAAGCCATTCTGGATATGGCGCGCTACAACCGCATCCAGCGCGAGGAGCGAAAGGGTACTCTCACCCGAGAGGAAGCTCGGGTAGAACAAGCCAAACTAGAAGACAACGTATTGGCCCTCATCAAAGAAATCCCAAAGAAGATAAGTAGAGACAGGTTACCCTTCTCACCGCCAGTGATGATAGACAGAGAGACCCTCATCCCGGACCAAGTCAAACTAGAGAAAATCTTTGGAGTCAACAACCTCAAGCAGATCTCTTGGATTGAACAAGGGATACAGGTAGCCAAAAGTATCTGTCGTATTCTCACTCCCAATGGTCTAGGGACAGGCTTCTTGATCGGCTCGAATTTATTGATGACGAACCACCACGTCCTCCCTGACTCGGCCATTGCGGCCAAATCGAAGGCCGAGTTCAACTATCAGTTGGATACTAGGGGGAACCCGCTAACGACCTTCCGCTACCATCTGGATCCTGAGCGATTTCACACCAACACAGCACTGGATTACACCATTGTTGGTGTGCTGACTAAACCCGATGACCGAGAGTTGGATGATTGGGGACGTGTCCTGCTTAATCCGCATGCTGATCCTGTACACGGAGAGCACGTAATCATCATCCAACATCCTAACGGTGGTCCCAAACAAATCGTTCTCACCGCAAACCAGGTGGTGGGCCTGTGGAAGCATCGGCTGCACTACACCACGGACACAATGCCCGGCTCCAGTGGCTCCCCTGTTTTCAACGACTTGTGGCAGGTAATAGCTATCCATCATGCTGGCGGTGAACTTCAGACAAATACCAAAGGCGACAAGCGGTTTATTAACGAAGGTATTTTGATGTCCGCGATCAAGGCGGATGGATGTAGATTCTGGCCACAATAGCCTATCTGATCTGCATCGGCGGATTCGTTAGTCTGAGGATGTCCTGAATGAACCCAAACTGGATCACCCTTCTCACCGCCTTCATCTACGTAGTCGCCGCCATCGGCGCGGCCGAGGGCTTGCGCAAGTGGCGCGGCTATCCGGCCGAGTTCACCCGCAAGTTCATCCACATCGCCGTCGGTATGTGGGTCTATGGGACGGTGCTCTTGTTCGAGAGCCGTGCGCTAGCCATCATCCCGCCGCTGACGTTCGTGCTCATCAACGCCTTTTCCTACCGGCAGGGGACGTTCAAGGCCATGGAGACCGGCGATAAAGAGAACCTGGGCACCATCTACTTTCCCATCTCGTTCGCGGCCCTGATCTGGCTGCTGTGGGATCGCCCGCACCTGCTTGTGGCGGGCCTGATGCCGATGACGTGGGGGGACGCGCTGGCCGCCGTGCTGGGACGCCGCTTCGGGCGGCGCACTTACACCGTCCTGGGAAGCACCCGCTCGCTGGAGGGATCGGGCGTGATGTTCCTCGCCGGTTGGGCAGCGACGCTGGCGGCGTTGTTACTGCTGGGGGCCGCCGACCCGCTCACCGCCGTGTGGGTCGCTGCCGCAACCGCGCTCGGTGCAACAGCAGTCGAGGCGGTTTCACCATGGGGGATTGATAACCTGACCGTCCCGGCGGTCTCGGCGCTGATTCTGGTGTTGCTGCTGCCCTAAAGCTCAACCACTCGCACACTTTACGCTTTTACACAGGGCTGCACAAAGAACTCGCAGAGATACACGAAGAGGTTAAGATTCTTCTCTGTGCGCCTCCGTGTCTCCTCAATGTGCCTCTGCGTAAGCATCTCACTCCTTAATCACAAACTGAGCCACCCCCTGCAGCCGCGTCTCAATGAAAACGTGAATCTCGTAACTGCCCGGCTCCCAGCCTGCGGGCAGCTTGCAATAGTACGAGGTATGCCCACGCTCGCCCCAGTCTCGCCCCTCAACCATTCCCCAAAGCCACGTATCCGAGCAGAAATCGAGAAATTCCCCGTCCTTGTACCAGGCAAAGGTCGTCATATTCCCATTCTGCATACTGTCCCAGGCAAAGAACAGATACACTCGCTGGTCGCCGGGGGGAAACTTGTTGCCCGGATTCACGGGCTGGCCGTTTCCGTCCCTCTCGAGCGCCAAAGCGACCAGGGTAATGTGCGCGCCCTCACCGGCCGGCACGGCCGAGGGGAGAGGGCTGAACGCCGGATCGGGCAGCGGCACGGACGATGTGGGCGTTGGGATCGTGGGCGGGGTCGCCGTGGGGCGGCGGGTGGGGGTAGCGGTCGGCGGTCGGGTGGGGAGTGGAGTGAGCGTAAGCGTAGGCGCGCGCGTCGGGGGCGCAGTCAGAGTAGGAGTGGGCGCAGGGGCGATAGAGGCCAGCAGGGGCGGGACTATGGTCAACAGAATGATGGCCGCTATCAACATCACCAACGCCAGTCCCATCCAGCGCCTGAGCAGTTTGAAAGCGTCTCGGCGCTGAAAATAATATTGAGCGCGGCGCGTCTTGCTGAATTGTACAAAAGCAAGGTACACCGGGATCACCAAAGCGATCAATAGCGCATAGGCAACCCAGCGTACCACATCCACCACCGTCAAACTACCCCCCTCTCGCTAACTTGCCCCCCTGGCGGAACTATACCACAATACCCCGATTTTCACAACGGAATGAGAATAAAACGGATTGCTACAGGTGTTCCTTGATCGCCAGAGCGACGACACTAGAGATACCGGGAACGGCGGCTAGTTGCTCGACGCTGGCGGCGCGGATACCGTCGAGCGAGCCGAGCGCTTTGAGTAACGCCTTGCGCCGCGCCGGCCCTATGCCGGGGATGCTGTCCAACTGAGAGGCGACGCCCGCCCGGCGGCGCCGCTGGCGATGGTGCGTGATGGCAAAGCGGTGCGCCTCATCTCGCACGCGCTGTACGAGAAAAAGCCCCTGTGAGCGTCGGGGCAGCAGGACAGGCTTGGGCCGCCCTGGCAGGAATATCTCCTCGCGCCGTTTGGCTAACCCGGCCACCGGCACCTGACCGAACAGATCGAACTCTTTCAGCACCTCGACCGCCACACTCAACTGACCCTTGCCGCCGTCCACGATGAGCAAGTCGGGTAACTTGGCCCAGCCCTTGATATCGCGTTTGCCCAGCACCCCGTCCGACGTGGCGATCTGCCAACGACGGAAACGGCGCTGCAACACCTCGCGCATGCTGGCGTAATCGTCTTGCAGATGCTGTTTATCCACATCCACACCACGCACGTTAAAGCGCCGGTAGTCGGATTTGCGCGGCACGGCGTGTACAAAGACGACCATGCTGCCGACGGTCTGCGTCCCCTGCGTCGTAGAGATGTCGTAACACTCGATGCGCACCGGGGACTTGTCTAGTCCCAACACCTCTTCGAGTTCAGCCAGCGCCTGCTCGTGCTTGTGGGCGTCGGCCTGCCATTGAGTGCGCAAGGCGGCCAGCGTCTCGGCGGCGTTCTCGGACGCCATTGCCACCAACTCCCGCTTCTGTCCCCGCTGGGGCACGCGCAGCGTCACTTTGGCCCCGCGTTTCCCTTTCAACCACTGCTCGATAACCATTGCTTCTTCGATCCGCTCCGGCAGCAGCACCTCTGGCGGGACGTAGGCGGCCTCCTCGTAGAACTGCTTGAGGAAGGCGGCCATCACCTCACGCTCATTCTCATCCTGCGCCCCCTCCAGCACAAAGTACTCCCGGCCCAGGAGTTTGCCGCCGCGGATGAAAAAGACCTGTACACAGGCATCGTTTTCCTCGCGGGCAAAAGCGATCACGTCCTGGTCGGCGCCGGCCGACGAAACGATCTTTTGCCGCTCGATAATGTGCTGCGCGGCCTGGAGTTGATCGCGCAAGGCGGCCGCCCGCTCAAAGTCCAATTTATCCGCCGCAGTTTTCATTCGCCGCTCCAGATCGGCGATCACCTCCTCGCTGCGACCTTCGAGGAAACGGGACAATCCCCGGATCATCGCCCGATACTCTTCCCGTGTCGCCGCGCCGGTACAAGGCCCCAGGCAGAGCTTGATGTCGTGATACAGGCAGGCCCGCTCGTCCTCGCCCGTGATCGTGCGATTGCAGGTCAGGTAGGGAAATGATCTGCGCAGCATGTCGAGCGTCTGATGGACGGCCGAGGAGGAGGTGTAGGGACCAAAGTAGCGGCCGCCGTCCTGCTCCATGCGGCGCGTGATAAACACCCTGGGGAACGGATCGGCCCACGCGATTTTGATGTAGGGGTAGCGCTTGTCGTCTTTGAGACGCACGTTGTAGCGGGGACGGTGCTGCTTGATCAGGTTGGCCTCTAGAATCAACGCCTCCAGTTCAGAGTCGGTGATGATAAACTCTAGATCGGCAATCTCGGAGACGATGGCGCGCACCTTGTCGTACTCCCACGACGAGGGCTGAAAGTAGGAACGCACGCGACTGCGCAGGTCAATCGCCTTGCCCACATAGATGACGTCCTCGTTCGCGTCGCGCATCAAGTAGACGCCCGGTTTGCGGGGCACGGTCTCAATTTGGCTTTGAACGTGGTCTGAAATGTCCATCATACTATGGCATCACGCGCACTTTTGTCAGGAGTTGATAATCAAAAAGCATCTCTCCCTTGATCGAGATCACGGGCAAGTGAACAATTCCATCTTCTTCCAACAAGTACACGGACACCCGCAGGTCATAAGCGCCCGGTGGAGTGTCTGGGAAAATGGTCAACGCGCGCGTATCAACGACCAACTCGCCCGGCTTCCAGATCGTCGTCGGCGCAACTCCGTCCAACGGCCAGCCGTCGTGCTGGGCCGCCTTGCGCTGCGCCGGGTCAATCAACTGCGTCGAGATGGTATAGTTGGCCTCCATCTCTCGCAGGCCGCGCCAGTAGAGCGTCAGTGTGACCGGCTCGCCCGGCTGGGCCGCGCGCCGGTCTAGCTTGTAGCCCGCCAACTCCATGCGGTCTCCAAAGTTGATGGAAATGGGATTGGGAACCTCGCCCGCGCGAGCGCATAGCTCAATCTCTCCAAAGCGCGCGTTATCGCCGCCGCTGCTGGCGTGCAGGCGCGCGCCGGTAGTCACGTCGTACAGCCCCACCTCGATCTGGATCGCGTCCGGCGCGTAGGCGGTTTCGGGAACTTGTATGACGTACCGGTCGGCCCAGCGGTAACCTGGTTCCAGCCACGTCGTCGAGAGCAGGCCCAGCCCCGGCAAGGTGTCCCGCTGCGCTGCCAGCAACTCGTGCTCGCCCAGCAGATGCACGAACACGGCATAGTCTTGGCCGGTGGGGGCCAGCGCCTCCCAGTACAGGGTCACTGCCGCTTGCCCGCCCGGCTTGACCGCTTCCGTCTCTAGATCGTATCCCAGCAGCTTCATTGTACCGCCGAAATCGGTCCCCATCGGGCGCGGGATGGCGGCGACCTGGGCGTCGGTCAGCGGTTTGGACAGCGCGTAGGCGGGTCGGATCCAGAGCCAGGGAGCCAACACTGTCAGGGCCAACAAGAACGCAGCAAAGGCTGCCACCGCCCAGCGTCCCCAGCGGCGCGGAAACCAAACCGCGATTCCCAGCGCCAGTAGCAGCGACCAAGTCTGGATGGCGGAGAACACCAATCGTCCCTGCGAGGACCAGGTGACGGAAGCCCATTGCGACCAGGAGATGAGGATGCTGAGACCCCAGAGGAGGCAAATTGCGAATTGCGAATGGCGAATTGCGAATGGCTCGAAACGTGAAACGTAATGCGTGATCAGGCTCAGCGCGGCCATTACTGCGACGATGTTGAGGGCGGTGTAGGTCCAGGCCGGCATAGGCACGTTGAGGCCGCCAAAGTTACCCCAGTATCCGGCCAGGAAGCTGTGTCGCTCGCGCCACAGTTGGGCCAGGTCGGCGGGCACGTCTCGCTGGCCCAGGATTTCGATAAAGACATCGAGGCCAAAGATGTCGCCGTAGAGTTGCAGGTTGCGCCAGAACCACCAGCCAGAGATAGCCAGGAATGGCAGCAGCGTCGCCAGCCCGCCGACAAAGAACTCACGCCAGGAGCGATTTCGCGCCGCCCGTATTATGACGACCAACGCCGTGAGCACGGTCAGTGGCAGCGCGCTGGTCTTGGTCAGCGCGGCCAGACCCAGCGCGATTCCCAGCAGCAAGTGGAGAGACCCTTTGGGTTTCGGAAAACCCAAAGGGTCTGGCTGGCGCAGCAATCGGAGCAACATCAGCAGCGCCAGGCTGCACAACGGCACTGTCAGGGCGTCGTTGTTGACTGAGGCGGAGATGAAAATATACATTGGCGTAAAGGCGTGGATCGCCGCCGCGCCCAGCGCCAGCGCAGGCCGGTCGGGCAAGACCTCGCGCGCGATGAGATAGGTCAAATAGACCGCCGCCGCGCCCATCAGCACAGAGAGGAAGCGTATCAGGTGGATTGCCAGTACTGTCCCGCGCCAAGGGAAGGTTTCCAGCGCCGGGTTGTGGACGACTAGGTTGACGTTGCCATCGGGGGTGTCGCCGGCGTCTACGTAGGGGTTGATGCGGCGCACCGCGTCCATATCGGACGTGTCAATCCAAAAGGTGGCGGCCGCCGCCAGCGCGTAGTAGAGTGGCGGCTGGCTGCCTTCCTGCCGCCAGGGGGTCTCGACGCCCGGCTCCTGCACCGGCAGCGCGCCGTTATCGGCGATGTATTTGACCATCGGGTAGTGCCACTTTTCGTCGGACGCCTCAAAGGGCGGGACGATGACGCTGTAGATCGCGCCGAGGACGACAAAGAGCAGCAGGATTATGATCAGTATGTTCTTGGTCTTCACTCTAGCTCGCTTTTCGTGCTTTGGGCGACCCAGCGGGTCGCCCCTACCTGAATGTTCCAATCAAGATCGCATCATCCGGCACAGGGCTGCCGTTGGCGTCAGTCACGGGCAGTCGCTCTAGCGTGACCAGGTCATACAACCCCGCCAGCACGCGGTACTCACCGGCGGGTGCATCGGCGGGTAGTTCCAGTCGGTACGGGTCCGCCACCACCTCGCCGGGCAGCCAGTGGTCGGTGGGATGACGCCCGGCCTGGGGCAACCC
>DUEK01000129.1 GCA_011192155.1 Thermoflexia bacterium | reverse complement strand
GCGCTCACATAGTCCAACTTGATCCCTCGAGCCGCCGCTTGCCGCAGCAGTTCGCCCATCGGCGCGCCCTCGTCTATGAAGGCACGCACGTAACCTTCCGGCTCGGCGAGGGAGAGGGCGTGTTCCAACGGAACCAGGGCTTGATCCATCTTGCCTTGCGCCTGGAGAGTTATCGCTTTCAGCACCAAAACCTCGATTGCATACCCTATCGCTCCTGCCGCCTCTGCCTCTTCAAACAGCCGCGATAGCAGCCCGGCTGCTTTGTCCAAAAGCAATGCGTTGGACTGCTCCCTGCCTATGGCAGTCAAAACCCTCGCCAGGGTACGATACAAAAACCTCTGTTGAAAGCCAGGTTGGTCGTCGGCGCTCAATCCGCTCTCTCGCCTCCAACGGTCCGCTGCACTCAAGTCTCCGTCGACCAGCCGAACGAGCGCCTCCCATGCCGACACGCGGGCTGCGATCCAGGGCGAGAGAGCGGTTGCGAGCTGTTTTGCCTCTTGAATCGCGTCGAGCGCGCCTTTTGCATCTCCGCTGGCCTGCAATACCCGGGCCAAGCTGTAATAGCTGCTCGTCAAGGTCTCTGGCTGCCTCCATAGTCGGCAAAGTTCGTTCCCTTTTCGAGCGTGCCGCAGTGCGCTTTCCAAGTCGTTCCATTCGAGCAGCACGCGAGCCATATAGGTGTGGGCGTGCCCGGTAGACGGCGGCAGTTGACCGCCCCGTCCTGCATATTGATCTGCGAGTTGCAACGCGCTATTGATGGCGGTCACAGCTCCGTGAAGCTGCCCTCGATCAATCCGCACGGTGGCCAGGTCGCAGAGAACCATCACGGCAATGTGGCTATCGCCGGTTGTACGGGCAATCGCATAGGCATCAGCCAACGCCATGTCCGCCGCCGCGAGATCCCCGCTCCAGTAGAGCGCATAAGCCAGGTGGGCCGCAGCAAAACCGCGCGCCATTGAATCGTCCGGCGGCAAGCATTCCAGCGCCTCGTGGGCAAGTGTTGCAGCATCGGACATTTCCCCTCGGACGTATGCAGCCTCGGCACGGATGGCGGCGATGTGACCTCTTATGTGCGCGACTCGATCTCGTTCGATATCTCGCAAAGAATTTTCGGCATCTTGAAGCAACGGTTCAACAGCAGCCAACTGTCCACCGTACAGGAGCGTCCAGGCGCGAGCGATGGAGAGCCACGGTCGGGAGCGCACCATTTCATCCGGCAGCGCGTCCAGCCACTTTACGATGGTAGTCAACTTGCCGTGGCCCATCATGGACAGGGCATTCCCCTCGATCAGACGCGCGACTTGTTCCATGTCCCCGGCTGCAAATGCGTGACTTACCGCTTCAGTAACCAGCCTGTTCTGTTCATACCAGGCGCTGGCCCGGTGGTGCAGTGTGGGCGCCAGGTCCGGCTGCGCCTGGTGCAGGTGGTATCGCAGCAAATCGGCGAAAAGGTGGTGATAACGATACCAGCGCCGCTCGTCGTCCAGGGGAACCAGGAACAAATTAGCCTGTTCCAACTGGGTTAGGATAGCCTGGCTGTCGCTGCTGTCTGTAATAGCGTCGCACAGAGGGGCGGTCATGCGCTCAAGGATACAAGTCTTTAGCAGGAATTCCTGGGTGTCGCTGGATTGCCGATCAAGGATTTCTTCCACCAGATAATCCAGGATGAAACGGTGGCTGCCGCTAAAGGCGACGATAAAATCGGCTACACGCTCCGCGGTCTGGCCTCGCATTGAAAGGGCCGCCATTTGCAGGCCGGCGATCCAGCCCTCGGTGCGATCCTCCAGCGCGGCCACGTCCTCCGGCGAGAGGTCTAACCTCATTGCCTCGTTCAGGAATGCTGCGGCTTCCTGGGACGTGAAGCGCAAGTCACTCGTACGCAGTTCGGTCATTTCGCGGCGCGCTCGGAGGCGAGCCAGCGGCCAAGGGGGGTCTGCCCGGCTGGAAAGAACCAGGTGTATTTGCGGCGGCAGGTTGTCCAGTAAGAAAGTGATCCCATCGTTGACTTGCTGATCGGTGATCACGTGAAAGTCATCCAGGGCGAGGGTAAAGGAATCTGCAAGTCCGGCGATTTCGTTGATCAAGTCAGTTAAAAGCGGTTCAACAGATGGTGGCTGAGGGGATTGGAGCGCTGCCAGAGTGGCTTCTCCAATACCTTCGTGGATCGTTTGCAGGGCGGCGATGAGGTAGGCCCAGAACTGTGCCGAGTCGTTGTCGCCTTCGTCCAGCGAGAGCCAGGCGACGGGCCGCCCGCAGCCCGCGCCCCATTCACTCAGCAGCGTCGTCTTGCCAAAGCCGGCCGGGGCGGAGATGAGCGTCAGTTTGCGGTGCAGCCCCGCGTTCAACTGTTCGATCAGGCGCTGGCGCGAGACCAGTTCCGGGCGAACCGGGGGGATATAGAGTTTGGTTTGCAGGAGTGGCGTGGGCATTCTGCTCTCCCTGGTGACGTTTCGCGGCCAACCTATGAATAAGACATTCCAGACATCCCTATCTTATCATATCCTCCCCATCCCCGCAACGCGCCTGATTCATCACTCGTTGTCGGATTGCGCATATCCCATCCCGGCGATGCAGCTATCGTCTGGGGCAGCCGCCGGGTTGCTCAAGAAAGCGAGCATCATGTCGCGTGGACAACCGGCGACGACGCTGGCCCCATGCCCCACACCGGGGTACTCGAAAAAGTAACCGTTGGTCAATGTCTTGGCGGCGCGCGCTCCCCAGGCCGGCGGCGTGACCGGGTCAAACTCGCCTGTCATCACCAGCGTGGGAATGTCGCTAGAGACAGGTAGATTTTCAATCGCCGCCGCATGACCCACATCCCACCCTGCGCAGGCACGATACGCCATTTTGCCCATAATGGTGTTCTCATAGAAACCGGCCAGGTCAGGGTAACGGGCCAACGCCGCTTCATACTCGGCCACTGAGCTAAAGGGGATTTCTTCGTTGCACTGTACCGCCAGCATCATCCCCCGGCTTGACACCGTCATATTGGCAATCAGCGCGCCGCGAATACGGTCCAACACTAGCAGATTATTTTCACGAGCGTCATAGATCAACTGCGGCAGCAGATACTTGAACTCTGTCTCGTACAACACCTGGAACACAAAGCCCAGCAGCGTGTCGCCGGTCAGCGTTGTGGTGTACGCCTGCCCGGTCAGCGTGTTGGTGATCGTGCTGGCCGCCGGCTGCGCGTTCAACTGATCTACAGTATCAAAAAAGACGGCACGCAGGTCAGGATAGTTCTCATTGCAGACCGAGTTGGCGGCGCAGCTATCTAGCAAAAGGTCGAGCGAGCGCTTGAAATTAGCCGGGCCTTCCAGGTATAGATCGACATCCGGCGGATAAACCGAGTCTAACACCACACTGCGCATCCCCTCAGGGACATCGCGCATCGCGGTCAGCGCCAGGCGCGTGCCATACGAGATGCCCCACAGATTGACCTGCTCGTACCCCAACGCCCGGCGCAGGTCTTGCACATCGGCCGCGTTTGACGCGCTGTTATAGGCGGTGAGGTCGGCAATCTGGCTCAGATTGGCCGCGCAAGTTTGCAGAGCGTCCACAGTCAACGCCGCCGCTTCCTCATCGCCCACCTGCCGCCCATCCAATTCACCGTCGAGCAGTTCCAATGACAGATCGGTCAGATTTGGGCAATCGAGCGCAGGTTCGGAGCGGCCCACGCCGCGCTGGTCAAATATAATCAGGTCGCGCTGCGCGGCTTTCAGCACAGGCGCAAAGGAATCCTCAAACTGGTAGCGCAGGGTTTCCAGCACACTCCCGCCCGGCCCGCCGGATAGATAGATAATCGGGTCAGGGTAGCGCGCCCCGCCTTCAGGGTGAAAAATCCCCACCGCCAGCCGGATGGCGCGCGACGGGAGTTGGTCGCGGTTTTCCGGCACAACCAAATAGCCGCACGTCACATTCTCGCCCTGCGTATAGTCTTCCGGCAAGACGAATGAACATGCGCTTTCGTCGAACCGGGCCGTCGAGATCAACTCTGGCGTGCTGGTCGGTCTGGGCGTGGGCGTTGTGGTCGGCGGTATCATCGCCATTGGCGTTTCAGACGCCCCGCCGCACGCCGACAAGACGCACAATAGAGTAAAACCTGCTAGAATTTTGAATCGCATTATTTTCTCCAAGACCTCCGAGGTTTTCCGAAACCTCGGAGGTCTAAACTATTGCATTATTTGTCAGAACGCCGCACTTGCCACACCACGAGGATCAGCAAGATCGACGCCGCTCCGACCAGAATCGCCACATTCGACCAGATAGACGCATGTTGCAGATTCCCGCACATCGAATAAACTATCAACTTGTGAAATGCCACCGAAGGAACCCAGGGCGCAATCGTCCGGACAATGGCCGGAATCCGGGAACTGTCAGACGCGGACAAAAATATCGGCAGCAGCAACCCCAAACTCATCAAACCCATCCACAAGTTGATCGTCGCCTGATTCTTGGCCACCGCGCCCGCCAGCAAACCACCAGACACGGCAAACAGTGCACCCGACAACACCGCCAGGCCAACGACCTCCCAATGAACGAATACCTTGACATTGAACAGAACGACGACCAGCGCCACCGTCACACAGTAAAACAACCCCGTCAAGGCTTTGCCCATCACCACCTGGCTAAGGCTAGCTGGCGATACCATCAGCGCATCAAAGGTGTGCGTCTCTTTTTCCTCGATCAACAGATAAGGCGCTAACGACAATCCGATCATCAAGATCATCAAGGTAAAATTCATAGCGAACAGAAAGGGCTGTCCCCCCGCATCCATAGGCGGATAAGCCACATTCCCGGCCACGTCAATCTCGACAGTCTGCCAACTGGCCTCGCTCAACACCTGCTCGAAAAAAGCCGCCAGTTCCGCCACCTCGTCCGGGTCGGCCCAATGCGGCGCCATCCCCTCCACCCGCACAACCTCACCAGAACCCGCCGCCTCGTGAAATTCTGGCGGCAGCACCAGCCCCAGCACCAGGATCATAGATTCGCCAACCTCATCTCGCATCTCTTGCTCCGAATCCCTGGGGCGCAGTCTGAACTCGTCGCGGACGGTCAGCCCGCGAACCAAAGTAGATTTCTCGGCTGTGTATACGATGGCGGTCGGCGTGCCCTTTAGCCCTAGCAGAAAAGGCATCAGCATACTCGATAACATGATAAACCCGACACCCAGTATCATAGACAGCGTCATCTTGTTGCGAACCGCGTCGGCGATGTCTTTGAGCGCGATGGCCCAGATGATACGGATTGAACGGGATAATTTATTTTGCATCGTCTTTGTCTCCACTTTTACCTGTCCGCCTGGCGCAAGCGCCACACCACCAGCGCAAACGCTACGATTATACTGCCCAACAACAAGGCAAATTGAGAACCATACAACGCGAACCCCGACTGATTTGAAAACGAGATGCGCAGCAGCCTGAACAACGCCGACGAAGGCACCCACCGGCAAATCTCAATTACCCATTTCGGTATCAGGTCGCCTAGCATCATCAAAGCTGGCGGCATAAACATCAGCATAATCAACGGAAAAGCAAATATCGTCAACTGCTGCCGTGTTTCGACAAACGTCCCGATGAGCAAGCCCAGCGCAATGGTGAACAGCGATCCGAACAGCGCCGCCGCGACGACCATCCACCACTGCCTGATCAAGTAAGAATTGAGCGCCAGGGCAACGGCGATGGCCAACATGCCATAAAACAAACCAGACACCGCCTTGCCCATCGCGATTTCAAAAGGTCCGGCCGGAGAGATCAACAGTGCATCCATCGTCTTGGTTTTCTTTTCTTCTATAACGAGATGCGGCACCATGACAATGCCGATCATGATGGTCACAAAGATGATGCCCAAAATGGCCATAGCGCCTCCTTGAGAGTCCGGCTGCATATAGACCGTGTTTCCCGCCGTCCGTATATCGACGGGAGCGTCGAGCAGTTCCGCGATGTGCGCTTTGGCAAATTGCTCCAGTTCGGCAGCATCATCTTTGCCGACCCAATACATCACATAACCCTCGAGCGCCAGCGGATCGCCGTTCACCACAGCTTGATCAAAATCGGCGGGAATGACCAACCCCAGTTCCGGCACACTGCCCCGTCCCAGATACTCGTACAACTTTTCCTCCGAAGGATACGAGTACAACGTGACAGCGTCACTGTTATCGAGCATGGTCGCCAACCTGGAATCGCCCGCGTCGTAGAGGAGAATGCATGGCGCGTCGTCTTCATTCGTCAAGGCCGGCATCACCCGGTAAAAGCCCACGATAAAAAGCACCGATATCAACACCGTCAGTGTATTCTTGTTCTTTACAGCCTCTACGATATCCTTGGCTGCGATAGCCCAAATAATGCGTACATACTCTCTAAATGTGTTACTAGTTTGCTTCATTGTTTGCTCCTTTATAATCATCGGTCAGACTGACGGGTTTTCCACACAACACCCATCAAAATCAGCACAGCCCCCACGAGCACGGTTGCCAGGTTCGTCACGACCTGGCCCAGCGGCGCGCTATCAGAGAACGACATTTGCATCACCCTTGACAGGGCGACGGTTGGAAACCAGCGCAAGTTTACCGCCACCACGTCTGGTAAAATATCGCCCATAATGACCATAAAGACCGGCAGCAAGAGAACCGAGATCAACACGAATCCCCACATGGTCATTTGTTGCCGCGTTTCAAACAGACTTCCCATCAACAGCCCCAGCGCGACGGTGAACAAAGCGCCACATATAGTTGCCAGTACCAACAGCCCCCAGTTGACGACGACCACCGCATTGAAAACGAACACCATCGAGGAGGCCGTCAGGCAGTAGACCAACCCCGCGACCGCTTTCCCCATCACGATCTGGCCCGCGCTCGCCGGAGATACCATCAGAGCGTCTATCGTCTTGGCTTGCTTCTCTTCCAGCATCAAATGTGTCACAGTCGTGCCCATCAAAACCAGGGCCACCACGCCGCCGAGCGCCGTCAAAAAGCTGAATCCGCCCCACCCGACCTGGTGATAAACAACATTCTCCATATTGATGCGCACGGCCTGGCCGCTCAACTCGGCGAGTTGCCCCTCAAAGAACGCCTGGATTTCGGCTGCCTCAGAACGACTGGCCCAATGCGCTACATAACCGTCGAGCACCGGCGGCTGGCCGTCCGCCAGGGCCTGGTCAAAGCCATCTGGCAGAACGAGACCCAATCTCACCTCGCTCGCTTCTCCTACGAATAACTCGACTCTGTCCAGAGACGACAATTCGTAAAACTTGAACTGATCGCTGTTCTCCATCTCAATAACGAGGCGCGAATGCCCTTGATCATAAACGATCAGTCTGGGCAGGTCGTCACCTTCCAACACGGGCGCAAACCGGTAGAACAAGACGAGAAAAACCATCGCAACGATATTGCCCAGGATCGTTTTATTCCTGATACCCTCGCCGACATCTTTGGCCGCGATGGCCCAGACGATCCGCAAGTGCTCTTTCCACCCTCTCACCTACTCGTCTCCCCACTGCTGTGCAAAATTGCGCCCGGTTAGTTTGACAAAAACATCTTCCAGCGTTGTCTCTTCCCCATCGCCGTGCGCCACTTTTAATCGCGCGGGTGTGTCTAGCGCGACGATGCGGCCCTGGTCGACGATGGCGACCCGGTCGCTGAGATGGTCGGCTTCTTCCATATAATGCGTGGTCAAAAAGACGGTCACACCCTGCTGGGCCAATTCCTCGATAAAGGCCCGAATCCCACGCGCAATGTTCGGGTCCAGTCCGCGGGTCGGCTCGTCGAGAAAAATCACCCTCGGTTCGTGCAACAGCGCGCGCGCGATCAACAATCGCTGCTTCATACCGTTCGAATAGTTTTTCGCTTTTTCGCGGGCGCGATCGGCCAGGCCCACCCGCTTTAGCATCTCTTCCACGCGCGACTTTTGCACGCCATACAATCGAGCCGCAAAGAGCAGATTGTCGCGGGCCGACAGCCGCTCGTAAATATTCTGATGCTCAAACACCACGCCGATCTGCGGCTTGAGCTGCTGCCGCTCATCGACCACGTCGCACCCGGCGACGCGCGCCGCTCCCGACGTGGGGCGCAGTTGGCCGGTGAGCATCTTGATCGTCGTGGTTTTGCCCGCGCCATTTGGCCCCAAAAAGCCAAACACCTCACCCGTCTCGACCTCAAAACTAATGTGATCCACAGCCCGCAAATCATCGTAATCGCGGGTCAAATTGCTAACTTTGATTGTTTCCATAGTTGTGCTCCTTTTGTGGTGGAGAAACCCGGTTTTTTCCGAAAAACCGGGTTTCTTTCCCCTCTAATGCTTATGCCTGATCTTGCTCATCGTGCTGGGCGTCTGATTTCCGACGATTGGCAATTGCTGCGGAACTGGCAGTTATTGCTGCGAAACTGCCGGCGAATATCGCAATCATACCGGCGCTCGACTCTTCATCTCCCTGCTCAGGGTCGCGAAGCGCTACGCCCACGATCAGGCCAGAAACAAGGCTCAAGACAGCAAGAGCGGTGAGAATGGCTAGAACTTTTGATTTCACTTTACTTTTCTCCTCTACTAATTTGATAGGACAAGATTCCCAATTGAATCTCTTTCTAATCTGGCTCTAGTATACCAAACTAGAATCCGTATTGCAACAAAAAAGCGCCGAAAGGCGCTTGGGCAGGGTTGAATGGAGTAATGAGAGGGTTGAACTGAGAGAGAAAAGCCTAATAGCCCAACAACTCCCGTAACTCGGCCGCCGCCGACTTGCTGAGGGGAATCTCGGTGTTGGCGGCGTCATTCAGCCGCAGGCTGAAACTGTTGCGGGTGTAGGGAATGACTTCTTTGACGTGCTGCAAGTTCACCAGGTATCCCCGGTGAGCGCGAAAGAAACCGCTGCGCGATAGCCTCTCCTCCAACTCGGTCAACGTGAACTGGGTTGGCAGCCGGTCGCTGGCAGTCTTGAGAAAGGCGCGACCTCGATCCGCTTCCACGTACAAGATGTCGGCAGGGTTCACCAGGGCAACCTTGTCCTCCAGCCGCGCGGGGATCTTGAAGGGCAGTTGTACGTCTTGATCTTCCTCCGGCTTGTGCGCCTTGACGATCCGGCCCTGACTTAGCGTATAGATGACGTCGCAGAGGGCGTGGAGATTGGTCGCGTCGCCTGCCAGGATGAGCAGCGCCGCGCCATCCTCGGCCAACTTGCGCATCAGGCGGCTCAGTAGAGAAATGGACGCCTCGTCGCATCGCGCAAAGGGATCGACGAGCAAAAGCGCCACGGGGTCGTGCAAAATTGCGCGCCCGAACGCCAACCGCCGCGCCAGGCCCGGGGAGAGTTTCTCTGTCCGCGCGTTGGCGTGGTCGGCCAGGCCAACCTGCATCAGCGCATCCTCGGCGCGTGATTTGGGCAGCCCGTGTAATTGGCAATAAAAGGCCAGGTTTGCCAGCGGAGAGCGGCGTTCGTAGAGACTGTTCTCGGCAAATAGCACCCCGACCTGGTGACTGAACTGCTCTCTGTCAACGAACGGATCGCTTCCCGCAATGCGTACTGAGCCTACTGTCGGTCTGGATCGCCCAAGCAAAAGTTCGAGCAACGTTGCTTGACCCCTGCCCGCCGGTCCGACCAGCGCGGCAATCTCACCGGCTCTTACAGTCAATGCCTCAATATCTACGACCAAATTCTGCTCAATGACTTTTTGTAACTCTTTGAGTTCAATCATTTTGATCGTCGTCTCCTTTTGCCTGGAAATTGGTCATCTATGGCAGCCTGGGCATGCGACAAGGGTATTTCAATGATGCAATCTTACCACGTCTTTCCCATATCCCCAAATGGAGACAAGCCATCTTATCTCTCGGCCTGAATCCGGTGATCCAGACCGAGCAACACTTGAGCCGGTTGACAAAAACTAGTT
>DUEK01000128.1 GCA_011192155.1 Thermoflexia bacterium | reverse complement strand
GCTCTCGCCCACACCGCCCTCGGGAACGAGGGCTGAGAGCCTGAAAATCCACGCGATTGGGAAATCGCGGCTACAAAGGTTCGTCCTTACAATACCACCCGCACGCTGTTACTGCGGCACGCCGGGCACATACGCTCCCCGCCGGCGGAGAGATCGAACGTCACCTCCCACTCGTGGCCGCAGCGGTAGCAGCGCATCGTGGCCGGCGTCGGCTCCTTCAACTTCCACACCTTGCTGGTGATGGGCGTTTTCTTGTCCTTCAGCGCCTCTTTTGTCTTCTCCACTTCCTCCGGCGTGACGGCGGCGCGCAGTTCCTCGATCTCGCGCATGATCTTGGCCCACTTTTGGCCCTCGGCAGCGCTGCACCAATCGAGTTGCAGCCGCTCCGGGCGGACGGAATGTTTCTCCAGTCCCTCCCACAGCGCGTCCACGCGGCGGACGGTGTTGCGATTGGCGTCAATATAGTGGCAGTCGGCATAGTGGCAGCCAGAGACGAGCACCAGTGGCGCACCCTTGCGGAAGGCGTACCACACAAAGTCGGTGCTCACGCGCCCGGAGCACATGGTGCGGATGAGGTGAGCGTTGGGCGGATATTGCAAACGAGAGGTGCCGGCGGTGTCGGCCCCGGCATAAGAGCACCAGTTACAGGCAAAAGCCAGTATTTTGTTCTGAGGATCATCTTCCAGGATGGCGTCAATCATGGCATAGATCTGCTGATCGGTAAAGTGGCGCATCGTGATCGCGTCAAAGCGACACTCTGCCGCGCAGGTGCCGCACCCGGCGCAGGCCGCGCTGACGACTCTCGCCACCTCCTTTTTCTCCCACAGGATGGCGGAGAAGGGGCACACGCTCGCGCACTGACCGCATTTTTTGCACAGGTCCTCGTCCACCACGGCGGTGATCGCCTCCACCTGGATCTGTGGCGCGTTGAGCAGAATCTCGGCGCGGGCGGCGGCGGCGCTGGCCTGCGTCACCGAGTCCTTGACGTCCTTTGGCGCTTCGGCGCAGCCGGCGATGTAGACGCCCTTGGTCGGGCTATCCACCGGCTTGAGCTTGGGGTGGGCCTCCATCAGGAACCCATCGCTCGTGCGGGAGAGGGTCAGTAATTGGCGCACCAGCTCAGTCTCCTTGCGAGGGGTGGTTCCTATCGAGAGTACCAGCAGGTCGAACTCGTGCGTTTCCAGCCTGCCGTCGGTGGTGTTTTCGGCATAGACCGTGAGGTTGCCTGTCCCGTCCACTTCCTCCACCTCGCCCGGCAGGCCGCGGATGTAGTGGACGCCTTCCGCTTTGGAGCGCATATAGAGGTCCTCGAATCCCTTGCCAAAGGCGCGGATGTCCATGTAGAACACCGAGATGTCCGTATCTGGGTAGTGATCCTTGAGCAGCAGGCTGTCCTTGATGGTGTTCATACAGCAGATATTGGAGCAGTAGGGATTGCCACGCTGCCCGTCGGGGTTCGAGTCGGTCAGCGCGGTGCGCGAGCCGACGCATTGCACAAAGCCGATGCGCTTGGGCCGTGTCTGGTCCGAAGGGCGCACAAAGTGGCCCTCGGTGGGGCCGCCGGCCGAGATCAGCCGCTCGAACTCGAGGCTGGTGATGACGTTGGCGTAGCTGGTGTAGCCGTACTCGTCCAGCGGGGTGGGGTCGTAGACGTCCATGCCGGTGGCGACGATGATGGCGCCCACGTCCAGATCGACGATCTCGTCCTGCATATCAAAGTCAATGCACTTTTTGTCGCACGCTTCCAGGCACTTGCCGCAGGCGATGGGGTTGTTACCCATGCACTCGTCGCCGTTGATGATGTAGGAGGAGGGGACGGCCTGGGGGAAGGGGATATAGATGGCGCGACGGGTGGAGAGTCCGGCCTGGAACTCGTCGGCGCTGACGATGGGGCAGACGGGGACGCAGTCGCCGCAGGCGGTGCACTCGGTCTCGTCCACGTAGCGCGCCTTTTTGCGTACCTTGACCTTAAAGTTGCCGACGTAGCCAGAAATGTCCTCGACCTCGCTGTAGGCCATCAGGGTGATGTTGGGATGCCGACCGGCATCCATCATCTTGGGGCCGAGAATTCATATACTACAGTCCATGGTGGGATAGGTCTTGTCCAGCCGCGCCATAATGCCGCCGATGGACGGCTCTTTTTCCACCAGATAGACCTGGTGACCGGCGTCGGCCAGGTCGAGCGCGGCCTGGATGCCGGCGACGCCCCCGCCGATGACTAATGCTGCGTCGGTGACGGGCAGTTGCTCCTCGTCCTGGGCGTAGAGCCAACGGGCGCGGGCCACCGCCGCCCGCACGATGTCTTTGGCCTTGCGGGTGGCCGCCTCCCGATCCTGCAAGTGTACCCAGGAGCAATGCTCGCGGATGTTGGCCATCTCGAACAGGTAAGGGTTGAGGCCCACCTCGCTGACGCAGTTGCGGAAGGTCGGTTCGTGCAGCCGGGGGGAGCAGGAAGCCACGACCACGCGGTTGAGGTTATGTTCCACGATCGCTTTCTTGATCTCTTGCTGGCCGGGATCGGCGCAGGTGTAGCGGTTGCGGATCGCTGCTACCACGTCGGGTAGGCTCTCGGCGTACTCGCGCACCGCTTCCGTATCCAGGCTGCCGGCGATGTTCAGGCCGCAGTCGCAGACGAAAACGCCGATGCGGCGAACTGTACCAGTCCGTAGGTCGTTATCAGGCAATTTGCTACCTCCTCGTGTAATAACCACAGAGACACAGAGTACACAGAGGGTTTTGGAGAAAAATAAGAATTTCCGTGTCCTTGTGGTTTGATCTATAACACCATTCGCTTGATGCCATTCTTTAGCACTGGCACGTTAAAGTTGATGAGCAGACCGACTCGACAGCCAGTAAGTTTCAAGTAGGTCAACAACTGCGCCTCGTGAACTGGGTGAATTTTATCTACAGCTTTTAACTCTACAACCACTTTGCCATCTACAATGAAATCGAGACGGTATCCGCAGTCCAGTTGTAGACCTTTGTATTCAACGGGCAATGGCTTCTCTCGCTCAAAGATCAAGCCCTGTAGAGACAACTCTTGAGCCAGACATACCTGATATGCAGATTCTAACAGACCGGGACCGAGTGCGCGGTGAACCTCAATCGCTGCCCCAATGATTCGGCCTGTCAATTCCTTTTCATAGTACACCGTTAGTCTCCCGTCAAACTGCCGAGTCGCAGAGGACACTGAGAAAAGAAAAGTGACTTATAAAAAAGACTCTGTGCTCTCTGTGTCTCTGTGGTGATAATTCTCTAGATACGTCACCAACTCTCCGACCTGTCCCAAAACAAGATCGGGATTCTCTGGCATAAACCGCTCTACCGAGCTGTAGCCGGTCAGGACGGCCACGGTTCTGGCTCCCACTGCCCGGCCGGCGCGTATGTCCATCGGGTGATCGCCCACCATCAGCGCGCGCTGGGGTTCGACTTGCAGCAGTCGCAGCGCGGCCAGCAGATGTTCCGGGTGCGGCTTGACCGCTGCGACGTCGTCGCGAGTGAGCAATACGTCGTAGGTCAGCGTGTTTTTCCCCAGGATGTGTTCCACCGCCGCCCGGCAGTTGCGGGTGACGATGCCGATCTTGATCCCGCGCTCGCGCAGTCGCTCCAACAACTCCGGCGCGCCGGGATGTACCTGGGCAGTATCGGCTGCGCCCATCTCGATGGCAAGTATGGCGGCCTCGGCGTCCCGCCGAAACGCTTCCGCTATTTCTTCTCCTCCATTTCGCGTGGTGAGAGCTTGTGCGCACTCGGCGATCAGTTCAAGCGTGTAGCGGGACGCCTTGCTGTCCGCAGAAAGGCCGTAGCGGGGCAGGATCGCTTCCACGTCTGCCCGCATCTGGCTAAAGTCAATGTTCAAGTGTACCAGCGTGCCGTCGAAATCGAACAGCACTGCATCAACATTCACTTGCCCACCTGCCTACTTGCAAACTTGATCAACTTGCGTGGCTTGACCCGGTTCAGCTTGATGCCCATCTCCTCCAATGAGAAGCCCATCGCCAGGCCGAGGATTTGGGGGTAGTAGAGCACCGGCAGTTTGTACTCGGTCTCGTAGAATTTTTCCACGCGGCGCTGGTTGGCCTCGTACATAATCGAGCAAAAGGGGCAGATGAGCACCATCGCGTCCGCCTGGACGGCGGTGACGTGATCCAGTTTTTGTTTGGTCAATAGTAGCGCAGTTTCCTCATCGAATCCAAGGATGCCGCCGCCGCAGCACTGAGATTCGTCCTCGTAGCGCGCTACGCGCGCGCTGGTGGCCTCGACGAGCCGATCCAGGCTTTGGGGGTTCTCCGGGTCGTCGAAGCCGTCGTACAGGTGCGAGGGCTTGAGGTAGTGACAGCCATAGTGCAGCGCGAACTTGAAATCGGCCAGATTGACTGTCACCTCTTCCCGTAGCCGCTTGACGCCAACTTCTTCGTAGAGCATGCGGGCAAAGTGGCGCACTCGCACCGTGCCTTTGTAGACGTGGTCCAGATCGGCCAGTTGCTCGTTGGTCCAGGCGCGCAGTTTGGCGTCTTCCTTGAGGCGGTGATTGGCCTCGGTGAGCGTGCCGGTGCAGGCACTGCACAGGGTTAGGATGTCCAGCCCTTGCGCCTCCGCCAGGGCCAGGTTGCGGGCGGCCATCAGCAGCCCGGCTTGCCAGTCCAACGGTTTGGCGGGAAAACCGCAGCAGGAAAAGCCGTCTATGTCTATCAATTCGACGCCCAGCCGTTCCGAGACCCTGCGGGCGGACATTTCGTAATTCATTCCCCGCACCGGCACGGTGCAGCCCAGGTAAAGCGCGTATTGGCCGGTCACGATGCCTCCTCTTCCGCGCACGTTTCCGGGCACGTCTTGTTCAAAATCTGATGCACGGCTGTTTTCTCCTCGTGGATGGGAGGCAGGTTGTACTCTGCGCGGCGCTCGTTTTCATAGTCGTCAATCTCATAGAGCCGGCCGTGCTCCCGCAGCTTTTCCATCTGTATGGTGAATGTGGAGGGGATATGCCCCTCGCGCACGGCGATGTTGCGGATGGCGTTCATCAGTTCCGGGATGCGCACATCCTGCGGGCAGCGCTCGTAGCAGGTGTAGCAGACGGAGCAGAGCCAGACGAACTCACTGGTGAGCACCTGCTCGCGCATCCCCAGCAGCGCCATGTGGATGATGCGGCGCGGGTTGTACTTGTCGGTGACGCCGGCCACGGGGCAGCCGGCGGTGCAGGTTGAGCAGGAGTAGCAGCGCCGGATGCGCTCCCCCCCCGGCTCGGCGGCGATCTCGTCCCGAAAGTGGGGGTCAAAGGCGCTGGCGTCTATGATTTCGGATTTCGGATTTTTGATTTCAGATTCTTGATTCACGTTTTGCATCCAGTCCCTTGCTTCTAGTCTCCATAGCCCGCACCAGCAGCCCCGTGAGGTCCTCCAATTCCACGGCAATCTTGTCCCCTGCGTCTTGCAAGGCGCAACTCAAGTGGATGCGGCACTTGGGGCAGGCAGTGATCATCCGCCCTGCGCCAGTAGCCTGGGCCTGACCCAGCCGGGTCATCTGAATTCCCTTGGCGCATTGTCCGCAATTGACCCATCCAACAGACCCGCAGCAGAGAGCTTGGGCGCGGTTATTGCGCATCTCTGTCAACTCGGCCCCCGTGGCCTGGATGAGCGCCCGAGGTTCCTCGTAGATGGACTGGTAACGGCCCAAGCGGCACGGGTCGTGATAGGTGACGGTTTCCGCCAACTTGCCCAATTTGAGCGCGTCCAGGTGCTCGGCTAACAACTCGGTGAGATGGATCGTCTCAAAGGGCAGCGGGCCGACGTAGCGGGGATAGTCGTTGCGGAAAGCGTTGTAACACTCTGGGCAGGAGAAAATCACCCGCTTGGCTCCGCTTGCGGCGATGGTCTGCACGTTGATCTCGGCCAGCTTGCGGAAACCCTCCTCGTCGCCGTTGAGCAGCAAGTCGGCCCCGCAGCAGCGCTCGTCACCGCTGACTGTCGGCGTGATGCCAATCGCGTTCAGCAGCCGCACTGTGTCGCGGGCCGCGTCGGTGGAGACTATTCCCAAGTCGGCAAAGATGACGTCGAAATAGGGCAGGCAGCCGACAAAGTAGAAATCGTCGCCTTTGGTCGCGGTTTGCAGATCATCAGTCAGCCAGCCGGTGCGGTTCTGCTGCATCGTTTGTCCCATGATCCCCATCAACTGTTGCATGATGGCGTTGTGGGCGTAGACCCCCTCCGCGCCGGTCTTGCGCGCCTCGACGCGGGCGGCGACGACGAAAGCGGGATAGTCCACGTCCGATGGGCAGCGGGTGGTACACAGGCCGCAGGTCAGGCACGACCAGAGATGCTGGTCGTTGATCAGGGCCTCCGGCCGGCCTGCCAGCACTCGTTCGATGGTGGAGCGTGGCGAGTAGGTGACGTCCACCCGGCTCACGGGGCAACTGCCGGTGCATTTGCCGCAGTCAAGGCAGTAGGTGGCTCTGGTCTGGCGAAGAATGTCTTTGAAAATCATCAGTGGTTCCTGTTGACAGCTTGATTATCACGTGGTAAAATGTAATCGAAAGTCGGGGGGCCTGGTGATTCCTATCCTTGACCGGACGGTGTAGCCAGGCTGCGAGCGTCCTGATACAGACGCCCTCCCGATTTTTGCTTTATCAGCAGAGGGATAACAACCCCTGAGCATTTATCTTCTTTCCAGGTGCATGTTTCTTTCTGAATACTTCCAACGCCACTTTGTGCGCTGGGGATTTCTTCCCTACGTATCCGAAACCGATTTGATCCTTATGTATGCACGGCGACACCTTTCGGATACGAGCCAGTAACAGGCCTCTAATTATAGCGTCCCAACCTTCGTACTCGACATCAATGATCACTGTTGTGATGCTCCCCAAGTAATCTCGCAAAAGCAGAAACAGGCCAGCGGCAAACATCCGCGCAACGATCATATTGTGTTTTACACCGCGATACTTTAACTGCCGATAAACCTCTCGCTTGACGGCCGCTGGGATGAGAATAGATGCTGTAATCCCATTGGACAAGGCCAAAGCCGTATCAACCCTCAGCACTTCCATTTTGCCGCTCTGGTCCACCTCGACACGCATACTGGTCATACCGCGCCCAGGGAGCTTGGCCCCAGGGCTTGGATCTGCTCAGTGAACTCGGTCATGATGCGGGCGAAGCGAGCGCCCTCGGCGGCCGAGATCCACTCTAGCCGCAATCGACCGCTCTCAATACCCAGTAGCTTTAAGAGTTGTTCCGTCTTTTCCACAGCGACGACGGCGTTATCATTGCCAGAGATATAGTGACAGTCACCGGGGTGGCAGCCGGTGATGAGCACACCATCGGCTCCGTGATTAAAGGCCTCCAGAATAAACCCCGGCTGCACGCGCCCTGAGCACATCACACGGATAACGCGCGTGGTGGGCGGGTACTGCATACGGCTGACGCCCGCCAGATCGGCCCCGGCGTAGGAGCACCAGTTACAGGCGAAAACGACGATTCGTGGCTGGAATGCGGTCATAGGCAGTCTCGGCTTGCTCACGTGGTTCCTTGCCGGATAGGTAAACAAGTAAACGAGTAGACAAGGAATAGGCAGGCAAGGAATGAATCCATTTATCTCCCTGTCCCCTTGTTTCCCTGTCTTCTTGTCCCCTTGTCCCCTTTTCTTTGCGCATCATCATACCTCCTCCACTAGTAACTCGATTGCCAGCGCCGCCCGCACCATCGCGATGACCTGCTCGTCGGTAAAGTGCATCGCCGTCATCGCGCCCGTGGGGCAGACCGAGGCGCAGACTCCGCATCCCTTGCACATCACCGGGTTGACGCGGGCCACCTCCACCCCTTCGACTCCGCTCAGGGCAGGCCCTGACGCTGCCTCCACCAACGACGGCGCGCCAAACTCGCAGATCTCCACACAGCAGCCGCATCCCCGGCACAGGGCCTCGTTCACCCGCGCCACGACGCCCGACGAGGTGACGCGGTCTTTGGAGAGGATCGTTGCCGCGCGCGCCGCCGCGCCATAGGCCTGGGTGATGGTCTCCTCCAGATGGCCCGGCCAGCGGGCCGTCCCAGCCACGTAGACGCCGTCGGTGGCAAAGTCGAGCGGGCGCAGCTTGACGTGCGCCTCCAGGAAAAAGCCGTGCTCATCCACCGGAACCTTGAGCAGTTGGGCCAGTTCGCGCGCGCCCTCACGGGCCACCAGCGGGGTGGAGAGTACTACCAGATCATAGGGAATGCCCAGTTTGGCGCCCAGCAGTTCATCGTATACCACCACCCGTTTCTTGGAAACCTCCGGTGGATGTTGGAGGCTGTAGCGGATGAACTGGATACCGGCCTCGCGGGCGCGGGTGTAATATGCCTCGTAGCGCGTGCCCTGTGTCTCAGTGTCTCGGTAGAGGATGTAGACCTCGGCATCGGGGCGGGCCGACTTTATTTCTAGCGCGTTTTTGATGGCCGTGGTGCAGCAGACGCGGGAGCAGTAGGGCCGCTCTGGGATACGGGAGCCGACGCACTGGATCATCACGACGGATTGGAGGTTGGGGATTAGGGATTTTCCACTTTCCGCTAACAGTGACTCCATCTCCAACTGGGTGATGACGCGCTTTCCGTCGTAGCCGTACATCCCTTCCGGCTTGAGCACCTGCGCGCCGGTGGCGACGATGATGGTTCCGACGGTAAAGCTGGATTGCCGTCCCTCGTTATCTCCGACGACGATTTCATAGTTGCCGACAAAACCTTTCACCTCGCGCAGTTTTGACGAGGTAAAGACCTTGATGCGTGGGTTGCTCTGCGCCTCGGCGACGCGGGTCGCGACCAATGGTTGCGCGTCGTCCTGTGTGGGGTATAGTTTATCTAACCGTAGCAGCAGGCCGCCTAGTTCTGGCTCCTGCTCCACCAGCTTGACCTCAAAGCCCCGATTCGCCAGGTTGAGAGCTACCGTCATGCCGATCATCCCGCCGCCGATGATCAGTGCAGAGGGTTCCACCGGCACCTCTTGTTCTTCCAGTGGTTGTAGCAGGCGAGCTTTGGACACGCCCATCCGCACCAGGTCTTGCGCCTTCTCCGTAGCCAGTTCTGGCTCGCGCATGTGCACCCAGGAGCATTGGTCGCGGATGTTGACGAACTCGAACAGGTAGGGATTCAGCCCCGTCTCGCGGCAGGTCTCGCGGAACAGCGGTTCGTGGGTGCGGGGTGTGCAGGCGGCGACCACCACCCGTTCCAGGTCCTCTTCGACGATGGCGTTCTTGATGTCGGCCAAGCCGGCCTCGGAGCAGGTGTACATGTTCTCTTGGACAAAGACGACATTCGGCAGTGTCCGCGCGTACTCGGCCACCGCGCCTGCGTCCAGGTGTCCGGCGATGTTAGAGCCGCAGTGACAGACAAAGACGCCGATTTTCGGTTGCTGATTCATATTATCTTTACCGCTGAGAACGCAGAGAGCGTGGAGAATCTGGGAAATTATTCACTACTCTCCGAATACCGTCTTTCAGTATCTTGACATTAAAATTCATCAGTAAACCAACCTTGCAGCCAGAAAGCTTTAGATAGGAAAGCAACTGAGCCAGATGGATTGGTGCTAATCGCTCAACAGATTTAATCTCAACAATGACCGATTCTTCAACAAGCAGATCTAGACGATAGGCGCAATCTAACTCCACCTCACGATAGATCACTGGTAATGGCTTTTGTTGCTCAATCTTCAACCCGCGTTCCGTGAGCTCAAATGCCAGGCAGGCTTCATAGGCAGATTCCAAGAGACCAGGCCCCAACACCCGGTGAACCGCGATAGCTGCCCCGATAATGCTCTCTGTTATGTGATCGAGTCTCCTTCTCTGACATCTCTTACTTCCTCTGCGCTCTTGGCGATCTCTGCGGTAAAACACCCGCCGCCCGCGCCGCCGCCGCGCTGGCCTGCACCACTGACTCTGGGATGTCAGACGGCTCGCGGCAGCATCCGGCGGCAAAGATGCCCTCACGGGTCGTATCCACCGGTGCGAGCGGGTCGGTCTCGACAAAGCCGTAAGTATCTACCTCAATACCCAGCACTCGCGCCAGTTCTGCAGTGTCGGGCCGGGGGATCAGGCTGGTCGCCAGCACCGCCAGGTCCACCGTCATCTTGGCCGGGCGGGAAGTCTCCACATCCTCATAATGGATGATTGGATCCTCGTTCTCTCCCTCGGTGATGCGAGCCACCCGGCTGCGGACGTAATGCACGCCGTACTCTCGCTCCGCGCGGGCCACGTATTCGCGGAAGCCCTTGCCGGAGGCGCGAAAGTCGGTGTAAAAGACGTAGGACTCGGCCTCGGTGTCGTGCTCGGCGGCCAGCACCGCCTGTTTGCTAGAGTGCATGCAGCAGACCGACGAGCAGTAACGCCGATGCCGCACGTCCCGCGAGCCGACGCACTGGATAAAGCCGATGCGCTTCGCCGGCTGCCCGTCGGATGGCCGCAGCAGATGACCTTCCGTCGGGCCGGAGGCGCTGATGAGCCGCTCGTACTCTAACGCCGTGATGACGTTGGCGCACTGCTCGTAGCCAAACTGCGCCAGTCCTCGTGGATCAAAGAACTCGTAGCCGGTGGCGACGACGACCGCGCCTACGTCCAGCTCTATCTCTTGCGCCGTTTGCTCAAAGTCAATCGCCTCCGCCTGGCAGACCTTGACACACGCGCCGCATTTGCCCCGGTCGAGGTAGATGCAGTAGTTGGGGTCAATCGTCATCACTTGGGGAATGGCCTGCGGGAAGTAGAGGTAGATAGCCTTCCGCTCGCGCAATTCCATATCGAACGCATCGGGCACCTTGGCCGGGCACTTGGCGACGCACTCGCCGCAGCCGGTGCATTTGGTCTCGTCCACGTAACGGGGGTGCTTGATGAGCCTGGCAGTGAAAGCGCCAGGCGTGCCTTCGAGCGCCGTGACCTCGGTGTAGGTGTGGAGCGTGATATTGGGATGGCGGGCGCAGTCGTTCATCTTGGGGGAGAGGATGCAGGTGGAGCAATCGTTGGTGGGAAAGGTTTTATCCAGTTGGGCCATTCGCCCGCCGATTGAGGGCAGCCGCTCCACCAGATGTACCTGGATGCCCATGTCGGCCAGGTCAAGTGATGTTTGAATGCCGGCGATGCCGCCGCCGATGACGAGTGCGTCTTTCATGGGAAATTTTCCCTTCCAGCCATAATTAGCTTGACCAACACATGTAGCCGCGCTTTCCATAGCGCGCTTGCGAGGTATGGAAACCTCGGCTACGTTACTCCCTCAGCGTTTCAAGAGACATTTGCTCAAAGTCAAGCCCCTCTAATGTTTCTGGCTCAACATGCCCCCAGCCAACTTTGTATCATTCCCGCTTCACGTACTCGTGAAAACTGGTGTGGGGATAATCTTCTGGTTTCAACACACAACCGTGCTTGACCGGATTGTAGTGAATATAGTGGAAATGATTGGCAAAGTCACGCTCGTCACGGATTACGTGATCCCAGAATCCCCGTTGCCACAACTTGATCTTGCGCGTTATGCCATGTGTTTCCTTGTAGTTCAACGTGAAGTTTCGCTGCATGGAGTGCAGTGCCTTCGAAATGTCTGATGTGCTGGGAATAAATATCAATAGATGAAAGTGGTCGGGCAAAAAGGCATGGCTTGCATCTGAAATGGGTGAATCTCTTTCACCTTACGCATCGTCTCGCGTAGTAGTTCTAGGTCTGGTTCATTGGCAAAGATTGGCCGTCGCCATTGTGTGACAGCGGTGATGAAGTATAGTGCGTTGGGCACGTAGAGCCGTCGGATTCTAGCACGAATTGGTTCTGAGGTCACCCTCGTCTCCTGTGGAATAGCGCGGTATGGAAACCGCGGCTACGTACTTGACGCAACGTGGACGCGGTATGGAAACCGCGACTACATACCCTCCATTTCCATCACGTACTGCGCCGCCCGCGCCGCCGCGCCGCTGGCCTGAGCCACCGATTGTGGGATGTCGGACGGGCCGCGACAGCCGCCGCAGGTGAACACTCCCTCCCGCGTCGTGTCGGTCGGTGAGAAGGGATTGGTGCGGAAAAAGCCATACTCGTCCAACTCCAGGTCGAGCACCTCTGACAGGGCGGCCACGCCAGGGCCGGGGATGATGCTGGTAGCCAGTACCGCCAGGTCTACCTTCATCTGTTGCGGGCGGGAGGTCTCCGCGTCCTCGTAGTGAAAGACCAGCCGCCCATCCTCGTCCTCCTCGATCTGGGCCACGCGGCTGCGAATGTACTCCACGCCGTACTCCCGCTGAGCGCGGTTGATGTACTCGCGAAAGCCCTTGCCGGAGGCGCGCAGGTCGGTGTAAAAGATGTGCGATTGGACATCGGGGATGTGCTCGCGGGCCAGGACAGCCTCTTTGGTGGCGTGCATACAGCAGACCGAGGAGCAGAATCGCTGGTACTTTAAACTGCGCGAGCCGACGCACTGGATAAAGCCGATCACCTTTGGCTCCTCACGGTCAGTGAGGCGAATGAGTCGCCCGCCGGAAGGCCCGCTGGCGCAGATCAGCCGCTCGAACTCTAGTCCGGTGATGACGTTCTCATAGCGGGTGTAGCCGTACTCGGTCAGCGCCACCGGGTCAAAGGTCTCCATACCGACTGCTATGACGATGGCTCCCACCGATAGCTCAATCACCTCGTCCTGCATATCAAAATCAATACACTGCTTTTGGCAGGCCTCGATGCAGCGCCCGCAGGCGATGGGGTCGCCGCCCAGACAGTCCTCGCGATTCCTCAGATAAGCCTGGGGGATGGCCTGGGCAAACGGGATATAGATCGCTCGGCGGGTGGAGAGTCCCATCTGGAACTCGTCCCGCTTGACGACGGGGCAGACCTCGGCGCAGTCGCCGCAGGCGGTGCAGGCGCGCTCGTCCACGTAACGGGTTTTTTTGAGCACCCGCGCAGTGAAATCGCCCGCCTCGCCGCGCACTTTCTGTACTTCAGACATGGTGTAGATGGTGATGTTGGGATGGCGAGCACAGTCCACCATCTTGGGCGAGAGAATACAAGTGGAGCAATCGTTGGTGGGAAAGGTCTTGTCCAGTTGGGCCATTCGCCCGCCGATGCTGGGGCTTTTCTCCACCAAGTGAACGCGCGCGCCTATTTCGGCCAAGTCGAGCGCGGCCTGGATGCCGGCGATGCCGCCGCCGATGACGAGAACGTCTTTCATGCTTTTACTTTCATCTCTTGCCCATACTCAAACCCGGTTTCAAATGCCCGCTCGTTCAGTTCCTCCGTGCCTTTGGGCACCGAATCGAGCACCGCCTGCCGAATAGCCTCCGGCGAGGCGATGTCGGTTACGGCGGCCACAAAGCCTAGCATGACCACGTTGGCGACGATGCGGCGGCCCAAATCCTCGGCCAGGCGCGTGGCGGGCATCTTTAGCACCTTCATTCCCTCAGCCTCCTCGCCCAACTCCACCAGACTGTCGTCTACGATGAGCAGACCGCCGCGCCGAAAGCCGGGCGCGTACTTGTTGTAGGCGCCCTGTGACATGACGACCAGGATCGAGGGGTCTATGACGTGCGGGTAACTCAATTCCACAGGGTCATCGGCGATGGCTACCTGGGCCGCGCAGGCCCCGCCCCGCGATTCCGGCCCATAGCTCTGAGTGAAGGTGGCGAACCGGCTATCGTAAAGAACGGCCGCTTTGCCAATAATCTCGCCGCTGCGAATGATTCCCTGTCCGCCAAAACCGGAAAGCCGTATTTCTAGTCTATCCACCCTTTGCCTCCTCGCGGTATGGAAACCGCGGCTACTCGCGTTTGCCTAACACCTGCTCCAGCCGCCGGGTACGCTGTTCCAGGAAGGTTGGCTTGTCAACGTCCACGAACTTTCCCTCGATTATCGCGCCGCCCAACCCAATATCCGTCTCACGCGGGTCGGCGCCGTGGCGGATGACGCCGTGCTCGTGGTAATAGCGCATCGTGTCCAAGCCCTGGCGCTGCTTGTGCCGGCGGCCAAAGCCGGTGGGGCATGGCGAGATCACTTCCACCAGGCTGAAACCGGGCTTGAGCAACGCTTCGACCATAGCGCGTTCCAGTCGCCGGGCGTGGAGCACCGTCCAGCGCGCCACATAGACCGCTCCGCTGGCCGCGGCCAGCGCGGAGACATTGAAGGGGTACTCGTAATTGCCGTAAGGCGACGTGGAGGTGTAGCCGCCGATGGGCGTCGTCGCTCCGGCCTGCCCGCCCGTCATGCCATAGTTAAAGTTGTTGATGCAGATGACGGATATATCCATATTGCGCCGGGCCGCGTGGATAAAGTGGTTGCCGCCGATGGTCACTAAATCTCCGTCGCCGGAAAAGACGATCACTTTCAGTTCAGGGTTGCCCAGTTTGAGGCCGGTGGCAAAGGGGACGGCCCGTCCGTGAGTGGTGTGGAACGAATCGAGCCGCACGTAACCCGCCACTCGTCCGGTGCAGCCGATGCCCGATACCACCGCCACCTTGTCCAAATCCAGTTCCGACTTGCGCAGCGCGCTGAGGAAACAGGTCAGCGCAGTACCCAGCCCGCAGCCGGGGCACCAGATATGCGGCAACCGTTCCGTGCGCAGCAGGTCATCCATTGGGTGGCGCCCGTGGATCTCTTCTACCAGTCCTTCAGGCTTGATGTCTGTTTCTATTGACTTGTCCAGCCGGTAGCCGTTCATTCCAAGTCCCATTGTCTACTCCTTCACCTCACGTCCAGCCGCCTCGCGGATGGCCTTGAGCACCTCTTGCGGGTCGTGGATGTCGCCTCCCGGATGGGGCACCGAGAGCACCTTTGCCTGGCCCGCCGTGCAGCGCTCCACCTCGCGCACAATCTGCCCCATGTTGATCTCGGGCACTACAATGCCTTTCACCTGACCGGCTAACTCGCAGATTTGCTCGTCAGGGAAGGGCCAGACCGTCACCAGCCGCAACATGCCCACTTTGATGCCTTCCTCGCGGGCCATTTGCATCGGCCAGATGGCGGTACGGGCAGCTATGCCGTAAGAGACTATGACCACATCGGCGTCATCCAGCCCGTCTTTTTCCAGTATGATGATGTCGTCCTTGTTCTTTTCGATCTTGTCAATCAGCCGCTGGATCAGCGACCATTGGGCGCTATCGCCAGTGGTGGCGGGGTAGCCGCGCTCGTCGTGAGTCAGACCGGTGGTGTGAATGCGGTAGCCGTCGCCGGCGACCGCCATCGGCGAGACCCACTCGCCGGGCGCGACGCGGTAGGGCAGATACTCCTCTGGCGGGCAGGTCGGTTTGCGCCGGGGCACGATCTCGATCTCTTCCGGCGGTGGGATGACGACTTTTTCCGTCATGTGGCCGACTTCGGCGTCGGTCATCACCAACACCGGCGTACGGTAAATCTCGGCCAGGTTAAAGGCGTGAATGGTCAGATCGAACAATTCCTGCGGCGAAGAGGGGGCCAGCGCGATGATGGCATAATCGCCGTGAGAGCCGTAGCGCGCCTGCATCATATCGCCCTGACCGACCAGCGTCGGCAGACCGGTGGAGGGGCCGCCCCGCTGGACGTTGACCAGCACGCAGGGCGTCTCTAGCATGATGCCCAGACCCAGGTTCTCCATCATCAGTGAAAAACCCGGCCCGCTGGTGGCCGTCATTGACTTTTGCCCAGCCCAGGAAGCGCCCAGGATGACGTTCATCGAGGCCAGCTCATCCTCCATCTGGATAAAGACGCCGTCTGCGATAGGCAGCCGTTCGCTCATACGTTGCGCCACCTCT
Source organism: Thermoflexia bacterium (assembly GCA_011192155.1). GTDB lineage: Bacteria > Chloroflexota > Anaerolineae > B4-G1 > B4-G1 > B4-G1. The sequence goes on along the minus strand of DUEK01000128.1, from coordinate 44,978 downwards.
GTGGCCGGGGTGATGGGGTAGCCGCCGAAGAAGCGACAGCCGGCGCAGATGGCTCCCTCGGCGCAGGCGATGTCGCCTTGCATAAAAAACTCGCCGCTCAACACCCCTTTGTGGTTTGCTTTGCTCATAAAAGCACCGCCTCGCCTTCCGTCTGCTCGACGTAAATGGAAAATTCTGGGCAGAGCAACTCGCACAGCCCGCAACTGACGCAGGCCCCAGTGCGGTCTTGGATCACCTTTGGCGGGTGATACCCTTTGGAGTTGATTTCGTCGGAAACCTCCAGCACGCCGCGCGGGCAGAACTCGATGCACCAACCGCAGCCTTTGCACCGTTCGGTCAGCACGTGGATTTTGCCATGCGGCACTCGGATGTCTTTCAAATCCAGCGGTTCTCGCCAGTATTTCAACGTTGACCTCCCTTATCCTTCAGCCACCAGCCGCGCCAGCGCTTCCTTCGATGCCGCCTCCACCTCGTCGTGGATGGACTGCCCGTGGCTGTCCATCGTCACCACCACCGGAAAGCGTTCAACGCGGATGATCCAAAAAGCCTCAGGCACGCCGAACTCTTCCTTCTTGCGGACCGCTACCACCTCTTTGACCGAATTGGCGATGAGCGATGCCGCCCCGCCGACGGCGTGAAAGTAGACCGCGCCCTGTTCCTGGCAAGCTTGCAGCGTCCCCGGCCCCATACCGCCCTTGCCGATGACGCCCCGCATCCCAAAGTGAGCGATGACGTCCGCCTCGTAAGGCTCCTCGCGGATGGATGTGGTCGGCCCGGCGGCGACAAAGTGCCACTTACCCTCCTCGTCCTGGCGCACCACCGGCCCGCAGTGATAGATGAGGCCGCCATCGAGTAACTGTTGCAGTTCCTCGTATAGCGGTTGCTCGCTCTCCGGCACGCTGTCTGTGCAGATGAAATTATCAATCAGGTACTTGTGCGCCGCGTCCCGCCCGGTGGTCATCACGCCGGAGAGGTAGACTGTGTCGCCGACGTGGAGGGCGCGGATTTCTTGCTCAGAAATTGGAATTTGTAATTCGTATGTCGCCATTAGCTGTACTCCACTTTTTCATCTTGCACTGTCATTTGCGCCCGCCGGCAGGCCCAGCAGTTGTAAGCAACGCTGACAAAATAACAGGCCGGCAAACGATGATAAGCTCCGATCTTGACGCCAAAGACGGTCGTCTGGCCGCCAAAACCCATCGGTCCGATGCCCAGCTCGTTGCAATCGCGCAGCAGCCGATCTTCCAGTTCTGCCAGCTCTGGCGCGGGATTGACGTCTTTCAGCGGGCGGAAGAGCTGCTCCTTGGCGTGGACGTAGCCGTACCCCCGGTCGCTGCCGAGGGCGATGCCCAGCACACTCGGCGCGCATCCCTTGCCCTGCGCCTGGTAGACCGCGTCCAGTACCACTTTGCGCACTCCTTCCAGATCGCGCCCGGCCTTGAGCGGGCTGTGGGGAAGTTTGTACTGGATGCCCACGTTCTCGCTTCCGCCGCCCTTGAGGAGCAGTTTGACCTGGAGATAATTTTCCTCCCACTCTTCAAAATGGAAAGTGGGGTATTCCACTCCCAGGTTATTGCCGCTGTTGCGCCCGCTGAGCGAGTCCACCGCGTTGGGCCGCAGGTAGGAGCGGGCGGTCGCCTCGGCCACCGCCGCCTCGATCTGCGCCCGCAACTCGCGCGTGCTCGTCCCCAGGGAATGGTAGACGTAGAAAATGGGTGTGCCCGTATCCTGACAGACGGGGGTGGAGTTGGCGCGGGCCAACGCCACGTTTTCCAGGATGGTCCCCAATGCTCCTGCTGCTGCGGAGCCGGGTTCCTCACGGGCCTGGGCGGCCTGCAACACCGCCTCCACATCTGCCGGCAGGTCGGTCGCCGCCCGGCGGACCAGTTCGATAAATGCTTTGGTCATTTTGTCCATCTAGCACCTCCAAATCATTCAGGGCCGACTGACCATCGGCCATTCACGACAAGGTGACAAAGAGTGTCTCCCTTTGCTGCCTTCCACACCCTCCTCTCAAATTGGCTCAATGGCCCGTTCGTTGTCACGGCCTGACGGCCCAACTGGGCCCAGGCAGCGTCGAACGTTTCGTAGCCAAAGTGCTTGGTTGCGCCGTCGTAGGCGTCCACCAGGTAGATGCTGCCCCCGTCAGGGGCGTCGTCATAGCCGGCGGCGACGAATGTGTGCTGCCACTGGACGATCACGGAAGTCGCGCCGTCCGACGATGTCCAATTCTCTACGCCCGGCAGTCGCATATCGTAGGTTGACCAGATGATGACCGGTCTTCCGGCGGCCAGTTCCGCTTTCAGGCTATCCAGGTTCCACTCCCGCCTGGCTCGCGCATCCAGCCCAAAACTGCGGAGGTTGGTCGCGACCGGCTCGGCGTAGACACCGTACCCTACGGGCGGCATACTTCCCGGCGGCAGGTCAACGTCACCCAGAAAGCCACGGTTGGGGTTATCGGACTTGGGCAGGCGGCGGAAAAAGTCGTCCTCAGTAAACGTCGCGCCCCAGAAAGCGGCCAGGTCGGTCGCCGAGCGGGACTCGCAACTGAGGTTGTGTTCCTGGGGATGACCGACCACCCCCTCCACAAACACCGATGGGGGGAGTTCGTCGGCGTAAGCGGGGATGGCATAGAACAGAAGCAGCGAGACCAGAAGCCAGGTTTTTGCCGCGTTGCTTGCGAAAAAACCTGCCCTCTTTCCATTTATGGCCGTTTGTCTCACAGCGCCTCCAGCGCCTCCATAATTTTTCGCGCTTCCTCAGCGGCTTGGGGAGCGGCGTCGAAGATACCCTCGCCGCGCATGTCGGCTTCGGTCAATTCGGGATTGGCAGAGAGGTAGCCCAGTGTGGGCACGGGACTCTCGGCCTGGAGAAAAGCCCAATCGCTTTCGCCGCGCACTTTGTTGCCCACGGCGTAGACTTGGTTGATGCCGATGTCTCCTGCCAACTGGCGCACGCGCCTGGCCGTGTCCAGGCTGCGCCGTCCCGGTTCCAGGATGACCAGGAAGGCGTCCACCGCCCGCGCCGTCGCCCGGCCCAAGTGTTCCACTCCGGCTTCCATATCAAGGATCATCATCTCGTTGCGGTAGAGCAGCAGGTGGGTAATCAGCGCCTTGAGCAGCGCGCTTTCGGGACAGATACAGCCGCTGCCGCCGATTTCGATGTCTCCCAGCCGCAGGAAGCGAATCCCCTGGTGGGAGATGCTGAACCGGTCGGGGATATCGTCCACGCGGGGGTTGATGGTGAAAAAGCCGCCGGATGTGCCGGGCTTGGCGCCCGTGCGCTCGTAGATCAGCTCGTCCATCTCGGCTACCGGTGTCACTTGGGCGATCATGTCAGGCGGAAACCCCAGCGCCTCGGCCAGCCCGCCGGCCGGGTCGGCGTCAATGGCGATCACGTCGCGGCCTTGCTCGGCGTAAATGTGGGCCAAAAGCGCAGAGAGGGTGGTCTTACCCACCCCTCCCTTGCCGCTGATGGCGATTTTGGTCAATAGAGCCATAACGATTTCCCCTACACACTCGGTCGTGGAAATAACCCTGCCTTCTCGACGATGATGGGCACGGCCGACTCCCATTCGATAGCCATAATATGCACACCATGCATGCCCGGGATCTCTTGGAGTTGCTGGATCGTCTCGACACAGATCGCGATACCTTCCTCACGCAAGGCTTGGCGGCGGGCCTTTTTATTCTCCTTGGGGATACCACTGGTCGCGCCGCGCATACGGTCTATGTACTCTTCGGGGACATCCAGACCGGGAACCGATTTGGCCATATACTTTGCCATTCCAACGTTCTTTAAGGGTGTTACGCCTCCCATCACATAGACATTGTCCAACAAACCCATATCGCCAGCGCGCTGCATATATTCTTTGAAACGCGGCATGTTGTAGATGCACTGCGTCTGGATAAATTTCGCACCAGCCTGAATCTTTTTGGCCAGCCGGTACGGGCGGTACTCGTAAGGCGGCGCGAAAGGATTGGCTGCCGCGCCCAGGAAAAAGGTGGGGGGAACATCAATATCATCGCCCGATTGTATGATGCCTTTCTCGTGCATATCGCGCATCATCGCTAGCATCTGGATCGAGTCCATATCAAAGACACCCTTGGCCTCGGGATGGTTGCCAAAAATCTGGTGGTCGCCCGTGAGACAGAGCAGGTTTTTAGCTCCCAGCGCCCACGCGCCCAATAGGTCGGATTGGATGGCGATACGGTTGCGGTCACGGGCCGTCATCTGGACAACAGGCTCCAGCCCCTTCTCAATCAACATCGCAGCCACGGCGATAGACGACATACGCACGACTGCCGTTTGATTATCAGTGATATTAACAGCATCCACCACGCCCCTGAGATGCTCGGCTTTCTCATCAATGATGCTCTTATCGGCATTGGTGGGGGGGCCAAGCTCTCCTGTGACGGCAAAGTGCCCGGCACGAAGTACTTTCTCCAAGTTGCTACCGGCTATCATCTCATTGTTTTTTATCATTGTTTTACTCCCAAAGCTCTCTATCAGCCAGTTCAAGTTTTTCCGGGGTCGAATCCTGATAAGTCCCATCTTTCTCACGCAGCATGTTAATCCAAGCGGATTCTCCCTCACGTATCCAGTTATGCATCGGCTCAATGTTTACGATTTCCTCGCCGTAGAGAGGCATCTTTACCGAGCGCTCAAAAGCGTTGAGCCACACACACTCCATATCCTCCTCAACTTCGCAGTGACCATTGACGCGCGTGCCGCCGCATGGCCCATTGCGCAACTGTTTGGGGCAATTCATGGGGCAAGTCATGCCCGTGTAATGCAAGACGCACTGCCCACATTCGTTGCACTCAAAGACGACGGTTTTGAACAGGTCCTCGGCCGGCTTGATCAGCTTCTCGCTCATATCATAGCCGAGACCCGACCACAGCCCATCCAGGCCCAAGAAAACACGTTCAGCAAACTTGTATAGTCGCTCTAGCCCCTTGGGATAGTTCTGAATCCAACTTCCCTTCTTCATACGATTCCTCCTTAATATTCTCACTCTGTCAGGTTTATTATACGCGCCGTGTGTAACCGGGCAGCAGGATAGGTGAGACAACTCCCGTATCCACTCCCAACTTCTCTAACTCTCGGTTCCAGACATCCACGTGAGTTGGACGGTGGCGCAGCTCTAGTTTTATTAATTCAAGTTCGGTTTTAACGTATCTTCTCAAAAAGTGGGGGCGAGAGTAAGTCGGAATGCGTGCAACCTTTGCCTGCCGGCCTACATTACCCCGGATTATTGAAAAGGTACGTTTTAACGAATCTAATAGCCCGAGTCCAGGAAAGGAATTATGAACACAGGCCCGATTCCAAACACCACAGCCAGGCAACAGGACAGCACAAACGAGATGATGCCAAGTATCAGGCAAGTCTGTCCCAGGCTCTTGGACTCAGGATCGGGGCGTGAGAGAAATATCACCCCGATGATCACGCCTGCCAGTGGGATGAAGAACGAGATGGCGTACAAGATGAACTTGAGACACCCGCTGTATTGCGAACCGTAGTAGATGGGTTGTTGTGGTGGGTACTGGGGGTACATTTCTGACCTCCTTAAACTAAGCGTGCTTTAAGTGTGCTTGCAGTAGCTGTTTATTCCCGCCTCGTGTAATCGGGAAGCAGAATAGGGGAGGTTACTCCCGTGTCTACTTCTGTCTCCTTCAGTTCCTGGTTCCAGATATCCAGATGTGCCAACGTGGGCTTTCCCGGTTTTACTCCCTGCGCGTAAACGGCCGCCGAACGCCCGGCCCGCCGTCCAAAGACGGTGATCTCGAGCAGGCTGTTGCCCATCAGCCGGTTGTGGCCGTGCACTCCCCCGCTTACCTCGCCGGCGATGAACAGCCCCGGTATCTCGGTGGAGCAATCGGCCTTTAGTTGCACGCCACCGTTCTGATAGTGCAAGGTGGGATAGACCAACATTGGCTCCTGCGTGATGTCAATCTCAAAGCGACCGAACTGGCGCACCATCGCCGGCAATGCCTTTTGGATGGCGCCGGGGCCGTGGATCATCTCGATCATGGGTGAATCCAGCCAGACGCCGGGCTGCCCGGTGGGGGTGACTAGCCCGTTATTTCGCTCCTGACACTCGCGGATGAGGGCCGCCGCCTCCACGTCTCTCGGCTCCAGGGGATAGACGAACAGTTCGCCGTGCTTGTTGACCGGCTTGGCTCCCAGCCCGCGCACTTTTTCTGTCACCAGCAGGCCGACGATCTGCTCCGGGAAAGCGGCGCCGGTGGGATGGTACTGCATAGATTCCAGGTAGCCCAGGGGCGCGCCGGCCCGGTAGGCCAGCACGATCCCATCGGCCGTTGCGCCGTAGTGATTGGTCGTGGGAAAGCCCTGGTAGTGCAGCCGCCCGCTCCCGCCGGTCGCCATCACTACCGTTTTGGCCTTGATGTATTGCTGGGCATTGGTCTCCAGGTTCATCACCACGGCTCCAACAGCCTGTCCCTTATCGTCCAGCACCAGTTCGATGGCGGGAGCGAACTCGATCACGGTGATGCTCTCTTCCCGGTTGCGCACCTCGTCTCGCAGTGTGCGCATGATCTCTGCGCCGGAATAGTCCCGCGCCGAGTGCATGCGCTTGCGGCTGGTGCCACCGCCGTGCGCTTCTACCATCGTCCCGTCGCTCTCTTTGTCGAACATCATACCCAGGTCTTCCAGCCACTTGATAGCGAACGGCGCGTCCATCACCAGCGCCTCGACCAGTTCAGGAACGTTGGTAAAGTGCCCGCCGCCGATCACGTCCAGATAGTGAATGGCGGGGCTATCTTCCGGTCGGTCGGCGGCCTGGATGCCGCCCTGGGCCATCATCGTGTTGGCGTCGCCAAAGCGCAACTTTGTCACCAGAGTCACTTTGGCCCCTTGTTCCTGTGCCAGGAGCGCGGCCGAGGCTCCTGCTCCGCCGCCGCCGATGATCAGCACGTCGGTCTCTGCTATGGGCGCGCTCAGGTCAAAGTCCGGCCCGATGTGGGGGTGTCCCTCGACAATCTTGGCCAGTTCGATGGGCATACGTTGACCTTTGCTGGCTCCCACTCGAATAGCGTGAAAGGTCTCGTCTTTGTAATCGGGATGGAAACCCTCCAGGATGGCCTCTCGTTCTTCCAGGCTCATCGCCGTGACGGTCTCCTTGATCCGCCGAGCGCGGGTGGCCTCGACCTTGCGGATGGAATCTTGCATTTCAGGCGGATAACCGCTCATTTTTATTACTCCTCTTCCCAGGAACCAGGTTTCCTACTTGGGTTCAATGTCTCGCGCTTTGTATTGCGCGACCAAATCTTCTTTACTCAGCTTTTTCAATTCTGCCATCTCCGCGTCGAACTTGCCCTCTTCTAGCTCCCCCAGCCGCGCCTGCAAATGCTGGGAGCGGGGCGTCAGGTAGCGGCCGTAGAGGCGACGGGCCAGGATGGCGATGTTATACTGGGCTTCCTCCGCCGGACAACGGACCGCGCACAGCCCGCACATGATACAGTCGAACGAGATGTCGGCCAGTGCAGCGATGTCGCCCCGCATGCCGGCCGCCATGTAGTTGCGCACGTCAATATCCTGGGGGCAGGCTTTGGTGCAGGCCCCACAGCCCAGACAGCGCAGCACCTCCGGGTAGAGGCTAAAGAGCGTGGTCGCCGTAGGCTCTAATTTGGTGATGTCGTAGGTAGCGCGAGGGGCCGGGAAGAATGGGATCTGGGCCAGGTACATACCCGGCTGCACCACAGTCTGGCAGGCCAGACCAAAGTAGAGCTTGGGGTCGCCCAGGATGCGGTAGGCTGTGCCGCATGCTCCGCAAAAGCCGCCCCGGCAACCCACACCGCGGATGAGTTGGTAGCCGGCGTATTCCATCGCCTTCATGATCGTCAACGTCGGCGGTACCATGTATTGTTTCCCCATGATGTAAACGGGGATCAGGTCATTTTGTTCTTCCATGGTTTTTACTCCTCCCCCACTTCCATCCACTCATCCTCTTTGAAGGTAACGAGCGGCAGTGGTTCTTCGATGTCGCGCCCAGGTACGTACTCGAACACTGCTTGCACCTGCTGTCCAATGGCGCGAAAAACCTGGCCCACCGGCAAATCCGCCGGGCACGCGCTGGTGCACATCCCGCATCCGACGCAGGAGAGCGCCATGTGGTTGAGGCGAGTCAGGTGGAAGAGGGTCGTATCGGCCGGCAGCCGGTAGGCCCCCTTGCGCTGCACCCAGTTCATGTACTGGGCCGGTTCGTGGTCAAAGACGGGGCTCTTGAACAGGCACGTCTTGCAGTAGCAGATGGGGCAGACGGTCATACAGTTGTGGCAGCGCACGCAGGCGGCAAAAACCCCCTCAACACCCTCCTGGTCGAGCTGTTGGTGGATCTCGGTGAAGCGGGCGTCGCGTACCCGAGTGCGGGCCGCGACCAGCTTTTCTACTACCTTGCCGCGCTCTCCATCCCCATTGGCCGCCGACAGTCCCAACTTTTCGGCCATCTCGTCTGGCAGGCTAACCGGGACGCCGATGGTCAGATCCGCGCCAAAGAGTTCCAGCGTGATGTCGGCTTGCTCGACGTGGGGCTTTTCACACATCTGGCAGCCGTCGCGGAAGCTGTATCCCTCTTGTGGGGTCAACTCGCCGCTCTGGGCTGTTGCCAGGTATGCCGCCATGTCCACGTCCAGTTCTGCGTAGACCGGCACATCGTAGGTTCCCAGGCAGTCCACGCCGATGGTCACCAGGTCGTCCAGGCTGGCTTGCTGGAGTTTGACCAGTTCCACCAGCGCCCGCAGCTCGCAGGGGCGCAACACTGCGCCGATCTTGGCGCGCGGCTCGCGGATGGAGACGTGGCCCGCCACGCGCGCCGCGTTCAGTCCCATCACCGGGGCCAGCGGGTTGGCCGCGTCCAGCAGGTCGGGGTTGCTCACCAGCGCGGGGGTGATTGTGCCGGCGGGGGTCTCCATCGGCAGCAGAAGCGCATCCACTACCTCAGCTTCCAGCAACTGCTTGAGGAACCCGCGCACAGCGGTCAGTGTATCGTTGTTTTCGACAGGTATCAAAGTTCTCATTGTGTCTCCTTTTAGAAACCAGGTTTTGTCGCTTTGCTTACACAAAAACCTGGTTTCTTATACCGCCCACTTCCGGCGCATCGGATTAGGCCCTTTCTCCCGCATTGCCTCGGTCATCTGCGTGACCGTCTCGGCAAAGCGGCCGCCCTCGCTGGCGCTGATCCAGCGCAGCCAGACCCGGTCATCGTCGTACCCGGCGCTTTTGAGGATCTCTTTGAGCGCGATGATGCGCCGCCGCGCCTTGTAGTTGCCCGACTGGTAGTGACAGTCGCCGGGGTGGCAGCCGCCGATGAGCACGCCGTCGGCCCCGTCCAGCAGCGGCTTGAGTACGTAGGTCGGGTCAACCGAGCCGGAGCACATCAAGCGGATGATGCGCACGTTGGGCGGATATTGCAGGCGCGAAGTGCCCGCCAGGTCGGCCCCAGTGTACGTACACCAGTTGCACAGAAAGGCGACGATCTTTGGTTCGAAATTGTCTTCAGCCATATTGCCCCCTTGAAATATCAAATTTCCACGTTAGTGATAGAGTTCTATCAATGGTCTGACGGATTTCTCCGTGTTTTAACATTCATCCCACCAACGCATCCACCTGCGCCAGAACCTGCTCGGCGGTAAAGTGCTGCAAGCGGATGGCCTTGGAGGGACAGGCCGTCGCGCACGCCCCACATCCCTTGCACAGCACCGCGTTGATCCGCGAGACTCCCCACAGCGGGTCGAGGGACGCTGAGCCAAAGGGGCACACGTCTACGCACATTCCGCACCCGGCGCACCATTCCTCGTCCACCAGCGCCGTCTCTGAGATCACTGGCACCACGCCGCGCAGGAGCGGGATGAGCGCGGAGGAGGCGGCCGCCTTGGCCTGAGCGACGGTGTCTATAATGTCTTTGGGTCCCTGGCAGCAACCGGCCAGAAAGACGCCGTCCACCGCCGTGTCCACGGGTCGCAGCTTGGGATGTAGTTCCATAAAGAAGCCGTCGGATGAGCGCGCCAGTTTGAGCAGGTTGGAGAGGTCGCCTGCATCGGCGCGGGACTCCATCCCTACTGCCAGCACCACCAGATCCGCCTCAAAGTCAAAGGGACGGCCCAGAAGCGTGTCTTCTCCTATCAACGCCACCCGGCCATTGTGACGGATGACCTCGGAGATGTTGCCGCGCCGGTAGCGCACTCCCGTGGCCCGCGCCTCGTCGTAGAATTCCTCGGCCCCTTTGCCAAAAGTGCGCACATCTATGTAAAAGACCGTCACGTCGGCATCGGGCAAGAGTTCCTTCACCTGGAGAGATTGCTTGGCGGTGTACATACAGCAGACCCGCGAGCAGTACTCGTTGCCCACTTGCGCGTCCCGCGAGCCGACGCATTGGATAAAGGCTACAGACTTGATAGCTTTTCCGGAACCTGTCAGGTCTTTTGCAGCCAAGCGTTGTTCCATCTCTAGCGACGTGATGACGTTGGGGTACTGTCCATAGCCCAACTCGGGTTTGCGGTGCGGGTCGAAAACGTCATAGCCGGTGGCGATGATGATGGCGCCTACCTGGAGATTGGGGATTTCTCCCGATACTGTGACCTCGAAATTGCCGACGAATCCTTCCACCCCCGTCACTTGGGAGTTTAGCAAAACCGTGATGTTGGAGTGAGTTTGGACGCGCTCGATCAATGGCCCCATCAGTTTCGCCACCGATTCCAGGGTGGGAAAGGTGCGATTCAGGTCTGCCATCCGCCCGCCCAGGCGACCGCTCTGCTCCACCAGGTAGACCGGAAAGCCGGCGTCGGCCACGTCGAGCGCGGCCGTCATCCCGGCGATGCCCCCGCCTACGACGACCGCCCCAGGCGTAACGTCCACCTCCCGCTCCTCCAACGGCTTTAACAAGGCGGACTTGGCTACCACCGAGGCGACCAGCCACTTGGCCTTTTCCGTTGCCTGGCCTCGATCGCTATGCACCCAGGAGCACTGCTCGCGGATGTTCGCCATCTCCACCAGGTAAGGATTCAGGCCCCCCTGCTGTCCCGCTCCTCGGAAGGTCGGCTCGTGCATGCGGGGCGAGCAGGAAGCCACTACCACGCGGGTTAGCTCCTGCTCCTCAATATCTCGCTGGATCAATCCCTGGCCGGGGTCGGAGCACATGTAGAGGTAATCGCGAGCCACGACGACGCCCGGCAGGGTCGCCGCGAACTCGGCCACTTGTTTCACGTCCACAGTGGCAGCGATGTTTGTGCCGCAGTGGCAGATGTATACACCGATGCGAGGTTTTTGCGCCATCCTATTCCTCACCCAAGGACAAATTCACAAGCTCCATAATATCCATCACTTGTATTTGCTCGTCCAATCCCTGCACCTTGACCGCGTCCTCCAGCGTCAGCAGGCAAAAAGGGCAGGCCACAGCCAGAATTTCAGCCCCGGTCTCGGCCGCTTCGTGTACCCGTTGGAAGGCCAGCCGCTCTTCCAGGTTCGTCCCCTCGGCCCACATGCGCCCGCCGCCGCCCTCGCAACACAGACTGCGCTCGCGGTTGCGGTCCATCTCCACCAATTCGACGCCGGGGATGGCCTGGATGATGGCGCGCGGCTCGTCAAAGACGTGGTTCTGCTTGCCCAGGAAGCAAGGGTCATGGTAGGTGATTTTTTTATTTACCTCGTTGGATAGCTCTAATTGGCCCTGTTCGATCAGCGCGGCAACGAGTTGCGTATAGTGTAGCACCTCGATGCCGTCCAGGCCGTACTCGTTCTTGATGGTGTTAAAGCAGTGGGGCGATGTGGTCACCAACCGGCTCGCGCCCACGCTGCGGAACAACTCGCTGTTCTCCTCGACCAGCATCTCGAACAGGCCCGCCTCGCCCATACGCTTGATCTCGTTGCCGCAGCAACTCTCCTCAGTGCCCAGCGTGCCGAAATCTAGCCCCGCCGCCGTAAAGGCCCGCGCCAGCGCGCGTGTGACGGTGTGTACGCGCAGGTCGTATGCCGGGGTGCAGCCCACGTAGTAGAGCAGTTCGCATCCCTCCTGTGCGGCTTTGACCTCTGTGCCGTTGACCCAGGCCGCCCGATCCTCCCGCGCCATGCCGGAGGGATTCCCCTGGCGGAAGGTGCCCATCAGCGCCGCTCCAATCGTCTCCGGGATGCGCCCACTTTCCACCAATTGACCTCGCAACTCGATAATGAGGTCCGCCGGCCGCACGTCCTTGGGGCAGCGCTCGACGCAGGTGAAACAGCAGGTGCAGTCCCACAACTCTTCGTGCGCCTTTACGTCCAGTTCAGGCTCAACCAGCATATTGTAAATCATGCTGCGGATGTTTAGCACCGTTTTGCGCGCCACCGGACAGCCGCCGGTGCACTTGCCGCATTGAATACAACCAAAGAGTTCTAATTGTTCAGTCATTGCTTTTGTCTTCAATGCCATCCTCCCGATCCATTTGCTCGAGCTGTTTCTCGCGTCGCGCCAGCACCCCCAGCGCCGATGATGCGGCCGCCTTTGCCTGGGCGACTGTATCTGGAATGTCCTTGGGGCCCTGGCAACAGCCCGCCATAAAGACGCCATCCACCTCCGTATCTACCGGGCGGAGCTTGGGATGCGCCTCTTGGAAGAATCCGTCCGGCGACATTTCCAACCCCACCAGTGCCGCTGTCTCCGCCGCGTCGGCCCGGGGGACGGCCGCCGTCGCCAGCACCACCATGTCCGCCTCGACCTCGATAGGCTGCCCCAGCAACGTGTCCTCGGCCAGCACCACCACTCTGCCGTTGCGCCGGTATATCTCTGATGGCTCTCCGCGCCGGTACATTACCTGTTCCTGTTTCACCCGGTCGTAGAATTCCTCGTATCCTTTGCCAAAGGCCCGCACGTCCATATAGAAAACCGTGATGTTGGCATCGGGGACTTTATCTCGCACCAGGTGGGCGTGCTTGGCCGTGTACATGCAGCAAAAGCGGGAGCAGTAGGGCACGCCCGTGTGCGAGTCGCGGGAGCCGACGCACTTGATGAACACGACGTCCTTTGGCTTTTTGCCGTCTATGGTAATATCACCCATCGTGGGGCCGGAGGCGGACGAGAGCCGCTCGAACTCGATGCCCGTCATCACCTCCGGGTAGATTCCGTAGGCGAACTCGGGCTTGGTACGCGGGTCTATCAAATCATAGCCGGTGGCGACGATGATGGCGGCCACGTCCAGGTCTACAAACTTTTCCTGCTGCTCGAAATCAATCGCATCGGCTGTACACGCTTCCTGGCACAATGGCCCTTTGCCGCATTTGCCTCGCGTCAGCATGAGGCAAGAGTTGGGGTCAATCGTAAACTTTAGCGGCACCGCCTGGGGAAACGGCACGTAGATGGCCGACCGCTTGGCGATTCCCTCATCGAAATCGCTGATCACGCGCCCTTTCATGCGGCACGCTGCCGCGCACTCGCCGCAGCCGGTGCATTTGTCCACGTCCACGTAGCGCGGCTTTTTGCGCACTTGTACGCGGAATGTGTCACCTTCCTTCTCGACAGAGACGGCCTCGCAATAGGTCATCAACTCGATGTTGGGATGGCGGCCCACGTCCACCATCTTGGGGGTCAGGATGCAGGAGGAGCAATCCAGTGTGGGAAAGGTTTTATCGAGCTGCGACATACGCCCGCCCACGCTCGGCTCCCGCTCAACCAGGTAGACAGGGTAGCCCGCGTCGGCGATGTCGAGCGCGGCCTGGATGCCGGCGATGCCGGCGCCGATGATCAATGCTGCTGGTTTATGTCGTTCCATATTTACTGTCCCTCAAGCCCCACCGCATCCAGCATTTGATACACCTGGGGCGCAAAACTTCCCACCTGTTGCGTGGCCTTGTTCGGGCAAGCGGCCGCGCACGCGCCGCAGCCCTGGCACAGCACATCAATCACCTCGGCGTAGGGAGCGCCCGACTCTAGCACCCGCGCGCCGTAGGGGCAGACCTCGACGCACAGGCCGCAGGCGGAGCACAGGCGGGTGTTCACCTGCGCCACCGTGGTCGGCGCTTCCAGCTTCTTTTGCGCCAGCAGCGACGCCGCCCGCATCGCGGCGCCTTGCGCTTGCGCGATTGATTCGTCGGCAAAGCGCGGCGAGTGGGCCAGTCCGCACATAAATATGCCGCGTTTGGTGAAATCCAGCGGTCGCATCTTGGGATATTCTTCCTGGAAAAAGCCGTTCTTGTCCAGCGGCAGATCAAGCAGGTCGGCTAGCGGCCGGTTATCGTTCGGCTCGATCCCCACGCTCAACGCCAGCAGATCGGCGCTGATGACCACTTCCTCGCCAGTGATCGGTTCCTTCAAGCTGATCGTCAGGCTGTCCCCGTCCATCGAGACCTGGGGCTTGTCCGGCAGTTCATAGCGCAGGAATGTCACGCCCTGGCTGCGAGCCTCGCGGTAATAGTCCTCGCGAAAGCCATAGGTGCGCATCTCGCGGTAGAGGACAAAGACGTTCGCCTGCGGATTCTGTTTCTTGATCTTGAGCGCGTTGGCGACCGACTTGGAGCAGCAGACGCGGCTGCAATAAGGCCGTTCCGGCTCCCGCGAGCCGACGCACTGGATCATCACGACGGTATTGGGTATTGGGGATTCGGGATTTGTGATGCGGTGTTCTAGCTCTCGTTGGGTTACGACGCGCTCGTCCTGGCCGTAAAGATATTCGGTTGGTGCGACCTCGCGTCCGCCGGTGGCGACGATGATAGCGCCGTGTTCCAGCGTTTCTTTTCCATCAGGGAGGGCCACGGTCGTCTGATACTGTCCGACGCCGCCAGAGACCGCCTCCACCTGCGCTTCCTTGTAGATGTGAACGCGCTCCTTGCCCTCGACCTGCTCGATCAGCGCACTCAAGGCCGCGCCGGGGTCGTCCTCTTCCAGCGTGTAGCGGGTGTTGCGCAATTGCCCGCCCAGTTCCGCCGATTGCTCCACCAGGTCTACTTCGTGTCCCATCTCAGCCAGGCTCGAGGCGGCGGTCAGCCCCGCCAGCCCCCCGCCGATGACCAGCGCCCGCTGCGACATTTCTTTGGTCGCCTGCTGCTGCGGCTGGCTCAAGCGGACGGAGGCGACCCCCATCTCTACCAGTTCTTTCGCCTTGCCGGCGCCATTGCCGTTAGAGTGTACCCAGGCGACCTCGCCGCGCAGGTTGATCCGCTCCAGCAGGCCGGGGTTCAGCCCGGCCCGGCGCATCATCTTCTCGAACTCGGTCTGGTAGAGGCGGGCCGCGCACCCCGCGATCACCACTCGATTGAGCTCGTGCTCCTCCACTGCCTGGATAATTTGCTCCGCTCCACCGGCCAGGCAGGCGTTGTCCAGCGATTGCACTAGCGCCACATCCCGAAGGCCGCGCGTGTGAGCAGTCAGCGCCTCCAGGTCAATCACCCCGCCGATCTCGCCCCGGCAATCGCAGAGAAAGACGCCCACACGAGGCCAGGCCAACTCATCTACTTCTTTCTCATCTATTCTCTCTACCTTTTCCTCATCCAAAGAGCTTCCCAGCAGACGCGCCGCGCTGGCCGCCGCCGCCGAAGCCTCCACCACCGTCTCGGGGATGTCCTTTGGCTCGCGGAACGCGCCGCTCACCAGGATGCCGGGGCGCGTGCTTTCGGTGGGGGTGAAGGTGTCCGTCACGCCAAAGCCGTATTGGTTCAACTCGATTCCCAGCGATTGCCCCAACTGTTGGGCGTCCACCGGCGGCGCAAAGCCCACCGCCAGCACCACCATATCAAAATCCTCGTCCCGAAGGCTTCCGTCCTCGGCCACGCAATTCAGCTTTAGATTCCGCGTCTGCTGGTATTGGTGAACCGAAGAAACAATACTGCGCCGGTAGTGCACGCCGTCCAGTGACTCGACCCTGTCGAAATACTCGTCGAAATCCTTGCCGTGGGCGCGGATGTCCATAAAGAATACAGTCACGTCCAGATCAGGCCGCAGCCGCTTGGCGACCGCCACCTGTTTGGCCGTGTGCATACAGCAGACGGAGGAGCAGTAGCCACACCCGATGGCGTCATCGCGCGAACCGACGCATTGGATGAAGGCGACTCGTTTGGGCGTCTGCCCATCGGAGGGACGCGCGATGTCGGCCCCGGTCGAGCCGGAATAACTGACCATGCGCTCGAATTGGAGGCTGGTCAGGACGTTATCGTAGTGGCCAAAGCCGTATTCTCCCTTTAGGCGCGCGTCGAAAGGCTCAAAGCCGGGGCTGAGGATGATGGCGCCGACGTTGACCTGGGACTCGCTTTCCTCCATCTCCAACTCAATCGCCTCTACAGGGCAGACCTCGACGCACTTGCCGCAACGGGTGCAATAATCCATATCAATGACGTAGGCGGGCGGAATCGCGCGCGTCGGCGGGCGGTAGATCGCCTTGCCGGAGTGTAAGTCGCCCTCGTACCGGTCGGGCCGCTCCACTGGGCAAACGTCGACGCACAGTCCGCAGTTGTTGCACGCCTCCACGTGCACGTAGCGCGGTTTGTTCCGTACCGTGACGGTAAAGTTTCCCAGCTCTCCCTCCACACCCATCACCTCGGCGTAGGACAGAATTTCGATGTTGCGGTGCAGGTCGCACTCAATAGTGGGACAGTAGGCGGCTCGTCCGGGCAGCATCAGGCACAGGCCGCAGGAATTGGTGGGAAAGGTCAGATCGAGCAGGTGCATCGAACCGCCGATACCGGGCGCGCTATCCAGTAAATAGACCTTGTGCCCGGCTTCGGCCAGCAACAGCGCCGACTGCATCCCGCCGATGCCGGCTCCCACGACCAAAATGGATTGATTGGGTTGCATTTCTTTGTTATTGGTCATAATTCCTCTCAATTTGAAATGGCGTTATAGCGTGTTCGCAGAGGCGTCGAGTGGAGGATCGGGCTGGACGGCCGGTCTATTTTTCCACTGTCCTTTTGGCAGCAACGCGCGCATCCGCTCAACAATCGCCACTTTATCTTCCCAAGATAATGCTACGAGCGTCCGTCTTTGCTTTGACTTGGCCGCTAAAATGTCAGAGATGTCTGGATAAATCTGTTTCACAAGTCACTCCTGGCGGTCGGCATCGTTCAGAAAGCGTTTCTGAAAGATCTCCTGGTTGATAACTGCCAGTGTTTTTTCCATCGTGTAAATGGCTAACGGGCGAGTAAATTCCGCTCTCGCAGCAACGGACGCGGGTCAACAGTGTGCTTGCCCAACCACTTTTCCACACCGGGCAAGCCGAACGCCAGCGCCATCAGTTCGGTAAAGTAAAAGATCGGCATCTTGTTTTGAACCGCTTGCCGCGTTTCCAGGTTGATCTGGCAGATGCCGCAAGCGGAAGCGATGCAATCGGCCCCGGCCTCGATGGCCCCCTCGACGATCTTGGTCGAGAGGTCTATGACCACGCTACCCATGGGGAACGTCATACTCGCCCCGCAGCAATCCACCTTGTACGACCAATCTACGGGCGTCGCGCCTGCCGCTTCGAGCAGTGTGTCCATCGTCATCGGGTGCTCAGGGTCGTCCCAGCCTGTTACCTCTGGCGGGCGCACCAGCACGCAGCCGTAGTAAGAGGCCACCTTTAGCCCTTGTAACGGTTTGATCACTTTTGCTTTGACCGCGTCTGTATCCAGGTCGCGGCTTAACACATCCAACAGATGACGGGGCCGCCCCTGGCCCGTGTACTCAAAATCCAGCAGCGACTCCATCTTATGCCGCCAGTCCTCCTCCTGACGAAAGGCCCGGTCAGCCGCCATACTGTTCTGGTAGCAGGCCGGGCAGGGGATGACCGTATCCAGCCCCGCCTCCTGCGCCAGCGCCACGTTGCGCCCCGGCAACGAGAGCGAAAGCTCGTGATTGAGGCTGTGCGCCGACGAGGCCCCGCAGCAACTCCAGTCCTCCAACTCTAATAATTTAATCCCCACGGCCTCGCATACGGCCCTGGCGGAACGGTCAAACTCGACTGACGTGCCCTCCGCCGTGCAGCCGGGATAATACGAGTACTCGATGGTTTTACTTGGATGTTTGTTATCCACGCTCACGGACGGCCTCCTCGTACAACTTTTTCACTTCATCCATTCGCTTGATCCGCTCAGGCACGATCCCGAACTTGCCCTTGAAAAAGAGGCCGGTGCCCATCTTTATGTCGGCGCCTAGTCCACGGAACAAGGTCGCCGGCCCCCCTGCCAACAGGCTCAAGGTTTTGAATTCCGCTACCAGGCCCAACTCGTATACGCGCCCCAACAGCTTGATGTTATCGAGAAAGGCGCGGTGCAGCGCGTAAATGGCCGGCTCTGGCTTGTAATCTCCGGCCAGCGCCATCTGTCGCAGCGCGTCCATCACCGGCGCCAGCCGGATGTGGTTGGGGCAGCGCGTGCCGCAGGTCTCACAGGCCACGCACATCCAGATAGCCGAGCTGCCGAGCACCTTGTCCTTCTGTCCCAATTGGATCAACCGCAGCAGTTGGGCCGGCTTGTAATCCATCACAAAGGCCGTCGGACAGCCGATGGTGCATTTTTGACAGTAGAAGCAGGCGTGAATGTCCTCGCCGCTGCGCTCTCGCACGGCGTCTCTGAACGTGAGGTCAGTTCCCGTCGATTCGCTTATGGAAATCGTCATTGCTTCCTCCTGGAAAAACCTGGTTTCTAGAATTCTCCCGAACGGTCTACCAGACGCAGCGCCAGGATCGCCATATCCAGTGGTTCCCCATCGCTGGTGAGGAAGTAGTCGCGCAGTGTCACTTCTTGTTGAAAGCCCATATCCTGGAAAGCCTTGATCGCCCGTCCCTGGGTGGTCACAACTTCGGTGTACAATTGCTGCAAGTTCAAACGGCGCGCGATCTCAATCAGGCTGCGCAGCATCAATGTGCCGATACCCTGGCGGCGGTAGTCGCGGTCGAGAAAGATGCGCACCCACGCCAGGTGACGGTGATACCGCTCGCGGAAGTGAAGAGTGGCGTCGCCGACGATTTTGTCATCCACGACGGCCACCAGCGGAAAGACGCGCTTTAGATCTAGACTGTCTACCCAACTCCCCACCACGGCCGGATCGCCCGCATCGTCGCGGAAATACTCCAAATCCTCTTGAGAAGCCCGGGCGAAGAGGTTCACCAAGCTTTGTTTGTCCTCCTTGGTCAATGGGCGCAGCAACACCCGCGCGCCGTTGGGCAGCGGTTTGACTTTTCGATAACGGGATAGTTGTTCCCACATATCTGTCATTTTCGGCCTCCTCGAATTAATTGTCTGTCTTTACCAACCCACCACGTCTGCCATCGCCAGGATTTGCTCCGGCGTCCAGTTATAGATCTGGCTGGCTTTGTTAGGGCAGGCCGATACGCAGGCCCCGCAGTTTTGACACAGCGCCGCATTGACTTTGACGACGCCGCGCAGCGAATCAAGCGCCCGCGCATCGTAGGGACAGGCCCCCACGCACACGCCGCACCCGGAGCACACTTCTTCGATGACGTAAGCCACGGTCGGCTCTTGGATCATCTCATCCTGGGAGAACAGTTGCAGCACTTTGGCCGCCGCGCCCGAGGCCTGCGCCACTGTCTCTGGGATGTCTTTTGGCCCCTGCGCCGCCCCGGCCAGGAACATTCCCGCCGTCAGGCTCTCGACCGGGCGCAGTTTGGGGTGCGCTTCGCTGAAAAAGTTGTCCTGGTCAATGCCGATTCTTAGGGTCTGGGCCAGTTCCGTAGCGTGTGGGTCGGGCGCCATCGGCGTCGCCAGCACCACCAGGTCGGCGGCCACTTCTACCGACTGGCCGCTCAACGTATCGGCGCCCCATACGATTGTCTTGGCCCCATTCTGGAAAATCTTGCTCACCTTGCCCCGCAGGTAGAGCACGTCCTGTTCCTCCATCGCCCGCTGTACGTACTCATCGTATCCTTTGCCCGCCGAGCGGATGTCAATGTAAAAGACATAGGCCTGACCCTCCGGCACGCGCTCTTTGAACATTGTCGCCTGCTTGGCGACGTACATGCAACAGACCTTGGAGCAATAGGGCACGCCGCGCTCCGGGTCGCGGGAGCCAGCGCACTGAACGAACACCACCTCGCGGGGCACGCGCCCGTCGGA
This sequence comes from Thermoflexia bacterium, assembly GCA_011192155.1. Classification (GTDB taxonomy): domain Bacteria; phylum Chloroflexota; class Anaerolineae; order B4-G1; family B4-G1; genus B4-G1. The sequence continues at coordinate 24,947 of DUEK01000128.1, read as the reverse complement.
GGGACGCCGGGGCGCCGCGCTGTTCTGCAACATCTTTTCAAACGTCAGCCCATCCACCACGTCCGCTATCTTGCCGCCGCCGTATTCTGGCAGCCGCTCCTGGGGGTAGGGCGCCCATCCGGTGGCAACCACGATAGCGCCCACGTCAAATGTTCGGGATTCCGAATTCCCCAATCCCGAACCCCGAACTTCCGCCTCGAAATTCCCCACGTACCCCTCGACCTTTGCCACCTCTGCGCTCGTCAATACCTCGATGTTGGGGTGGTTGAGAACTTTTTCAACCCTGCGCTGCGACAGGTCGGGCGCGGCGTTAAAGTTGAGATAGGTGCCGCTGAGTTGGGCCATCTTGCCGCCCAGGTTAGCTTCCCGCTCCACCAGCACAACCGGGTATCCGGCGCTGGCGACATCGAGCGCGGCTTGCATCCCGGCCGGGCCGCCCCCGATGACGATCGCCCGCTTGGTCAGCGGCAGGCTGGACGGCTCTAGCTTTTCGTCCCGCGCGGTCTTTTCCACGAGAGTGCGTATGATGTCGAGCGCCTTCTCGGTGGCCCGCTCCGGTTCCTGCGCATGTACCCAGGAACACTGTTCGCGGATGTTGGCGATCTCGCAGCGGTAGGGGTTCATCCTCACCGACGCCGAGGCCCCGCGAAAGGTCTTTTCGTGCATCGCGGGAGAACAGGCCGCCACCACCACTCCGTCCAGGCCGCGTTTCTCAATGGCCTCCTTGAGCAATCGCTGCCCCGGTTCGGAGCACATGTACTTGTAATCTTTGGTATAGATGACGTCCGGGTGCTGGCGCATCTCTTTGGCTACCCGTTTCACATCTACCGTGCCGGCTATATTGATCCCGCAGTGACAGACGAATACCCCAATCCGGCTCATTTGCTTTTCCGCTCCTCTGTCAGGCCAACCAGGCTGACCCCTACAGGAACTTTGAATCCCTTCTTGCGCAGGAATGTCTCCACGGCAAAGAGAAATTCCATCAGGTAGGGTGGGGTGGCTGCTTTGCCCATGTGCCCTACGCGGAAAATTTTCCCTCGCAGCGGCCCGATCCCGCCCGAGATGTAGATGGAGTGGGCCTGGGCCAAATACTCGATCAACTCGCTCACCTTGAACTCTGGTCGAGCTTTTACGGCTGTAGCGATGGGCGAGGCACAAGTCTCCGCCACCAGCATCTCAAAACCGGCCGCTGCCAGTCCGCGCCGGACCGCCTGGGCCGCCTGGCGGTAGCGGGCAAAGTGGGTTTCTAATCCGCCGTCCAGGATTCGTCGCAGGCTCGCCCGCAGCGCCAGCACGTTGTTGGTGGGCATCGTGACCGGGGTGGGGTGCCAATCTCCCCAATCGGCGGCATACTTGCGCCACGTTTTCAGGTTCAGGTACCAGCCGTGAGTCTGACTCTTGTTCCTATCCACCCACTCCCACGCTTTGGGACTGGCGGAGATAAAGGTCAGACCCGGCGGACATTCCAGGCACTTGTTCGCCACCGTCACGCAGACGTCAATGTTCCACTCGTCCACCGGCAGGTTTACGCCGCCCAGGGAGGCTATGCCGTCCACGATGATGGGCAGCCCGGCCTCGTGGGTTACTTGCGCCAGTTCTTGCAGCGGATTGAGCACCGCGGTAGAGGTCTCGTGGTGAACTATGGCCACCGCTCGAGCTTCCGGCTCCTGGGCCAGGGTTTGCCGCAGATCGTCGGGGTTCAAAGGCTGGCCCTGGGGCGCGATGAAAAAGACTGACCGTAGGCCGCAGGCGGAGGCTATCCTTCCCATCCGATTGCCAAAAAAGCCGTTGTTGCCGATGATGACCGTATCGCCAGTGGCCAGCAGGCTGCCAAAGGCCATGTCCAGCGCGGCCGACCCCGCTCCCGGCAGCATAAAGAGATCGTTCTCGGTCTGGAATACTCGCTTGAGCAGTCCCAGCACCTCGTGGTGGACCTTGAGCCACTCGGGGCCATAGTGCTTGAGCGTGGGCTGGGCCATAGCCGCCAGCACATCCTCGTCCACCTCGCACGGACCGGGGATAAAGAGTTTGGGTCTCATTGCACACCCGCCTTTGCCGCTCCGAACAAAGCCAGCGCTTTGGCCGCCGCGCCGGAGGCCTGGGCCACCGTCTCTGGGATGTCGCGCGGCCCCAGTCCTACGCCGGCCAGAAAAACTCCCGGCACTCTGCTCTCGACCGGCGTCATTTCCTCGTTTGAGGGGACGTAAAATCCGAACTGGTCCACCTCGATATCCAACATCTCCGCTACCTGGCGCGCGCCTGCCGAGGGCACGATTGCTGATGCCACCACCACCATATCGGCAGCGATCTCGATCTTTTGGTCGGTCAGCGTGTCCGCACCCCACACTATGAGTTTGCCGTTCTGGGCAAAGACCTTGGAGACGCGCCCGCGAATGTAGAGTGTGCGGTCTTCCTCCATCGCGCGGGTAACAAATTCCTCGTACCCCTTGCCGCCGGCCCGCACATCCATATAAAATGAATAGACCTGTCCATCGTGGACGCGGTGCTTGTAGAGGATGGCCTGTTTGGCAGTGTACATGCAGCAGACCTTGGAGCAGTAGGGCATGCCGTGCTCTGGGTTGCGAGAGCCGGCGCACTGGATAAAGACCAACTCTTTAGGAACCTTGCCGTCAGAGGGACGGATCACGTCCCCGCCGGTCGGGCCGGAGGCGGAGAGCAATCGCTCGAATTCCAGCCCGTTCAGCACGTCGGGGTGCGACCCGTAGCCGTAGGCCTGCACCGCTTCGCCGTCGTAAAGCTCATAGCCCGTGGCGACGATGATGGCGCCCACCCCAATCTCTAGCGTCTCGGGTTGCATGTCGTAATCAATGGCCTGGGCCGGGCACTTTTCCGCGCATTTTCCACAGTCCTCGCAAACGTCCCGGTCGAGATGGTAGATCGCTGGCACGGCTTGTGGAAAAGGCATATAGATCGCGCTGCGCTCGGCCATTCCGCGCTCGAACTCGCTGGGCACTTTTACCGGGCAAACTTTGGCGCAAGCGCCACAGGCAATGCACTTGTCCTCGATGACGTAGCGGGGATGGCGGAGTATCTTGACCTGAAAGTTGCCCGCCTCTCCCTCGACGGACGTGACTTGGCTGAGCATGAGCCGGCGGATGTTGGTATGTTGCCCCACCTCGACCATGCGGGGGGTCAGGATGCACGAGGAGCAATCCAGCGTGGGAAAGGTCTCGGAGAGTTGCGCCATGTGCCCGCCAATAGTCGGCTCCTTCTCGACCAGGAGGACCTCGTAACCGCTGTTGGCGATATCGAGCGCGGCCTGCATCCCGCTGATTCCGGCGCCGATCACCAGTGCTCGTTCGATCATGCCCCTTGCTCTCCGGCTTCCAGATTCAGCCCCACGTAGTTGTCTTCCAACCCCCACGTCTCCTCCGGCAGGCCGAGCGCGATAGCCATCAGTTGAGTAAAGTAGAGTATGGGTATCTCGTCGCCTGTCTGGCCGGCCTCCGTCTCTCGCTGCGGGTAATCCAGATTGAACTGGCACAGCGGACAGGCGGTGACGATGGCCTGCGCGCCGCTCGCCCGCGCCGAGGCCACAATGTCCTTCGAGAGCGTTTCTGAGACTTGAGGTTCTTTGACCGTCAGATAGGAACCGCAGCACTCGATATTGTGGGCAAAGTCCACCGGCTCCGCTCCCAGCGCCCGCACCAAGTCGTGCATGATGATCGGGTTTTCGGGGTCGTCCAGACCGACCTCGTCGTATGGGCGCAGGAGCAGGCAGCCGTAGTAGGGGGCCACCTGCAACCCGGTCAGTGGACGCGCTATTTTTTCAGCCAGCGCCTCCCAGCCCAGGTCATCGCGCAGGATCTCTAAAAAGTGCGCGACGTGTACTTTGCCCTTGTATTCCTGTTCGGTGAACCAGTTGATGCGTTCCAGCATCTCGGGGTCGCGCTCCAGCAACGCCTGGGAGCGGCGCAGGACGTGGAAGCAGATGGCGCACAGTGTCGCTAACGGTTTCGGAGAATCCGCGCGCTCACCGGCCTGCTGTGCCTGGTACAGTATGCGCGTCGGGGCGATCAGAGCCAGCGAGTCGTCCAGTACCAGGGGGAAGGTGGCTCCGCAGCATTGCCACTCGGCCAGTTCTTCCAACGGCATCCCCAGCGATTCGGCCACCGCCCGCCCTGAGCGATCATAGTTCTTGGCTTTTGTAGAGAGCGTGCAACCCGGATAGTACGGTATACTCATTACCATCTCCCAATCTACTTTATGTATTTTCTGAACCCGCCGACGATGGCGAGTTGAGGCACGGCCTTGACCAGATCGGGAGGAAGCGCGTCTAGGTCAAGTTTAGATACCCCTTCGCGCAGTGATATCTGGCGCAGCGCCTCCATCAGCCGGGGCAGGTCCACCCCCTTGGGGCAGCGAGTGACGCAGGTCAGGCAGGAGGCGCAGATCCAGACGGTGTTGCTCTCCAGCACCTCCTCCATTCCCAGTTGCGCCATGCGGATGACCTGGCTGGGCAGAATGTCCATCACTCCCACGATCGGGCAGCCCGCGCTGCATTTGCCGCATTGGTTACAATCCAGCAAGTCCTGACCGCTGATCTCTTCCACGTTGGTTACAAAAGGGCCGCGCACTTTGTCAATCGAGAGTTGGGTTCGCATACTGTCTCCGATTTCTCAGAAACCAGGTTTTTCTGTAAGCAAAGCGGTAAAAACCAGGTTTCTTTCCCTGTTCCTCAGTCAATCAGACCGGCCACTCGCCTGGCCGAGAGAAGCGTGTTTTGCAAAAGTAACACGATGGTCATTGGCCCGGTGCCGCCCGGTACCGGTGTGAGATACCCGGCCACTTCTTTGACCGCGTCAAAGTCCACGTTACCCACGACACGAAATCCTTTCTTCGCCGTCTCGTCCTTCACGCGGCTCCAGCCGACGTCGATTACCGCCGCCCCCGGCTTGACCCATTCAGCCTTCACCATCCTGGGTTGGTCTATGGCGGCGACGAGGATATCGGCCCGTCTGCTGATCTCTGCCAGATTCTCCGTGTGGGGATGGCAGATGGTGAGCGTCGCACCCCGGTGAAGCAACAGCATCGCCGCCGGCAGGCCGACGATGTTGCTGGGGCCTAGCACCACGGCCTCTTTCCCTTTGATCTCGACATTGTAGCGGTCGAGCAACTCGACGCAGCCCAAGGGCATACACGGTGCGAACGTCGGTTCCATCCCTTGCAGGGTCAAGCGCTCTATATTGACCGGATGGAAACCATCCACGTCCTTTTCGAGCGCGATGGCCGCTAAGGCGCTTTCTTCGTCCAGGTGGTCGGGGAGCGGCAGTTGTACCAGGATACCGTGCACATCTGGGTCGGCGTTCAGCTCCCCTAGTACCTTTTCGAGTTCTTCCTGGCTGATGTCCTCCGGCAGGTGACGTGCGAAAGGATGCATCCCCGCCTTTTCGCACTGCTTTTGCTTCATCCCGACGTAACTTTTGGAGCCGGGGTCCTCTCCCACGAGTACCGTGGCCAGCCCCGGCACGATGCCGTGTTCAGTCTTGAGTTTCTCTACCCCGGCCTTGACCTCATCGTGGATCGCGGCCGACGTCGCTCTTCCGTCAAGTAGTTGCGCAGGCATATATCCTCCGTAATGCGTTATTCGCACATCGCGCTACTACACGCGCAGGTACGAATCTGTGTAGATCACCTTGTTCAGCAGCACTTGTACCGTCTTCCAGATGTCGGCCTGCTGCGGGTCAGACATGTCCACGTCGTCGGGCTGCAATTCTTCCATCGCCTCCACCCGGTCGTGCAGTTTGAGCAGCAGCTTGTTGAGCGCACTGCTTTCGTCCCGCTCCTCGACCACGCGGATCCACTCCATCAGTTCCTTGTCCAGCGGGTCAGCGATGACCATATCCAAGCCGGCGCCCATCAGCATCACCATGTACGTCTGGTTGAGCAACGGGCGCATCTCGTTAGGAACGGCATTGGAGACGTTGGAGAGGCCGCCGTTGGTCAATGGGGGCGGATCCCAGGCGAACTTTATCGTGCGCACCGCCTCGATGCACTCTGGGCAGTATTCCTGGCAGCCCGAGACGGTCAATACCAACGGGTCAATGATCAGGTCGTTGATGGGGAAATCAATCTCCAACATGTGTGGGATCAGGGTCTCCAGTGCAATGCTCACCCGCTCGTCCGCGCCGACGGGGATCATGCCCTCGGCCATCGTCAGCGCGACCAGGCGCGTGTTGAACTTTTTCGCCACCGCCGGCACGCTCGCCAGGCGCTCGGCCCGCGCGTCGGTGGAGTTGATGATGGGTTGAGCCTTGCTCACCGTCTCGCAGGCCGCCTCGATGGCTCCCAGGTTGGTGGTGTCGAATACCAGTGGCACGTCCACCACTTTCTCGACGGTCTCGACCAGCCAGGGCAGAATCTCGTGACCGTGTTTTTTCTGCGGGCCGATGTTGAGGTCAACTGCGCTCGCCCCGGCGTCCACCATGCGCACCGCCATGTCTTGGAAGAATTTGGCGTCTCGCTCGGCGATGGCCTTCTTGACCCTGGGCGCAATGATGTGAATGTTCTCACCAATTATGTACATTCTAGCTACCTCCTTGTTTTACTAGTTGATTTTCGCGCGTGCTCACTCGTAGAAACGTTCTGCTCGAACAAAACAAGCGGCCTGTGGAGATTGCCTCTCCGATGCGGCATTTACGCGCTACAATTGTGGCATAAATACTATGCGCTGGCAAGTCTCGCTATCCCATCACGCTCTCTGCAATCTTTTGCACCGCCTGATAAACAGCCGTCTCTGCTGGGAGTTCCACCAGCGGCCGCCCGGTAAACTCGAACTCGGCCATTGCCGGATCTTCCGGCGCCACGCCGACCAATTTCAGCCCGGTTTGTTCAATGGTCTGGGCCAGCGGCGCGGGCATCTCTCCTCGCAGCCGGTTGACGATCAGGTAGGTGTGGCCCACGCCAATTTCCAGTCCGGGTACCATCTCTGCCATTCGCTGCGCCGTGACGATTCCCCGTTGCGTGGGGTCAGTCACCAGCAGCAACACGTCCACGTCGCGAGTGGTGCGGCGGCTAAGGTGTTCCATCCCGGCCTCGTTGTCAATTACTACATAGTCGTACTGCTTGTTCAAGCGGTCCACGATCACGCGCAGCATTTGGTTGGCGGCGCAGTAGCAGCCGGGGCCTTCGGGGCGGCCCATCACCAGCAGGTCCACCCGATCACCTTCCTCTATCGCCATCTGCACTTCGTAGTCCAGGTAATCTTGCTTGCTCATTCCACCGGGCATTGAGCCGGCCAGCGCGCCGCTGGATTGCACCTGGATCAACATATCCTCGCGGATGCTGCCGACGGTCGCGCCCATCTCCATCCCCAGCACCATGTTGAGGTTGGTGGCGGGGTCGGCGTCAATTGCCAGGATGGAGCCGCTCTGTTCCTCGATCAAGTAGCGAATGATGAGCGCGGCGATGGTGGTCTTGCCGGTGCCGCCCTTGCCGGCCAGTGCAATTGTGGTTGTCAATTCAGTCCCCTCCATACATTTGTCCCGGCGCCAAGCACTCCGGGAACCGCTCTCGTAGTATCTCGCGAGCCAGGTAGCACAAGTGGCAGGCATCCACGTAACTTTCCTCGTGCGGCAGGTTGTACCGCTCCACCAGCGCCGCCGGCCCGCCTGCCAGCAGCGGCCCGACGATGGGGTGCGCCTGCGGGTCGTATGCAGCCACAACCTCCGTCAGCGATTGTTCGAAGAGATTGCCCATTGTCAGTCCCTGACATACGTGGAGGTTGCCCAGGTGATCCACGTGCACCCGTCCAGGATCGTCCAGCGTCTCGTATGGGCATTCGTTGAACTCGCGCCAGGGTCGCCGCGCCACTCCTTCGACCAGCTTCACCGCCGCCCGGCCCTTGAACATAATGGCGGCCGCATTGGCCGCTAGGCCACTCTCCACCGGCTCACCGGCTGTCTGGGTGGGGTAACCTGCTGCTCCCTCTGGCGTCTCGCAGGTGAGTGTGCTTGCCGGGATGCCCAGTTGTTCCGCTGCCGCCAGTGCGTTGCGTGCGTGAGCGCTCATCACCTCGTCGTAATGAAATAGGTCGGTGGAGATGGACAAGTCCTGCACAAGGCCCGCCAGTGGCCGCAGACATTCGACTGCGTCCTCGACCGTGGTGGCCCAGTAATCGTTGGTCACGATGCCGACTCCGAAGCCCAATTTAGTCGCTTCCCGTGCCGCCCGCACCATAATGGGGTAGTAGAGGAACGGTTCGCCGCCCTCCAGATAGATCGAGTTCACTGTCCCCAACTCCTGCGCCTGGCGGTAGATGTCGCCGATTTGCGCCAGTGTCATCACGCCCTCTTGGGAGGGGCTTCCCCAGACGAAGCAATGGTCACATTCGTAGTTGCACTGGTACGTTAGTAACAGATGCAAACCGGTCAGGTTCATCCCCCCTCCAACAGCGCCGCCACCGACGGGAACTGGCTCATGTCCGTATGCGGCAGGAACATGGCCGCGTTGAACTCGTCAAAGAAAGTATTATCGGCCGAAAGCTCCAGATAGGTCATCATCTGCCCCACCTCTGTCACCCGCCGGCGCGCATCCTGCGAGATGAGCGCCATGTACGCCCCTCGGATAGAGGTGTTGCCTAGAAAGCTAAAGCTATCAAAGGGCTTGTCGGGCAGCAGGCCGATGCGGACAGCGTTACTCACGTTGATGTACTGGCCGAAAGCTCCGCCAATGAGCACCTGCCCTACGTCGTCCAGGCTCAGCCCTACACTGCGGGCCAGGATAGAAAAGCCGGCATAGATGGCTGCCTTGGCCCGCATCAGGTTGTCAATGTCCACTTTGGTGATGACAATGTCCTCTCCGGTAGCCGATTCGTCTGCCCAGGCCACTACGTATTCCGCCCCGTGCTCGCCTTTCCGTACCCGCTCGGTAGGCAGGTCGAGATGGATATTGCCGCTCTTGTCCATCACGCCGGCGGCGAACATCTCCGCCATGAGGGAAATCAGGCCTGAACCGCATAATCCCCGGGGTTTCTCCTCACCGATGACGCGATAGGTGACATCGTAATCTTCCAAGCGGCCACCATGGCCACCGTTGATCCACACCTCCTCGATGGCCCCGGCAGTGGCCCGCATCCCGTGCACCACACCCGCTCCCTCAAAGGCCGGCCCTGCTGAACAGGCGCAGGAGATGAGCCAGGTGCAATCTCCCAGTACGATCTCCCCGTTGGTTCCGATGTCTATGAATAGCGACAGATCATCCATGCCGCACATTTGGGAACTGACCACGCCGGCCGTGATGTCAGATCCCACGTAGGAGGCGATGCCGGGCAGGCAATCCACTGTTCCATCGGGGTTGATTCCCAGGCCGATCTCGCGGGCCGGGAAGGGAGGTAGCTGGTTGATGACGGTGATAAAGGGCATCAGGCGGATAGGTTTTGGGGGAATGCCGGCAAAGAGATGGATCATCGTGCTGTTGCCGGCTACCACCGCTTTGTAGATTTGATCGGTGCTGATACCTCGCTCCCGCGCGGCCCGTTCCAACAGCCGATTGAGCGTCTCCATCACCAACCCCTGCAAATCCTGCAGACCGTTCCCTTTGGAAGCGTAAATGATGCGCGAGATGACGTCCTCGCCCCGGGCGATTTGACCATTGTAGTCGGCTTTCTGGGACATGACCTTGCCGCTGATCAGGTCCACCAGCCAGACGTGGTTACTGGTTGTGCCGATGTCAATCGCTGCGGCCCACAGATTCTCCAGGTGTTCCCCAGGGAGGATGTCTAGCAGGACAGGTGTTCCCTTTGGAGACCCTTCCACTGTAGAGGGAAGCGAAGCGGTTCCTTCTGGCTTTCTGAAACCCGCAGGGTCTAGATTAACTACTAATGTGACCGTCCATTCCCCCTCCCGCAGCGCCGGCCCCAACTTGCGGAGTACCGGCAAGGAGGCCTGTAGGTCTTGCAGATCGTAGAGGCGGGCCAACTCGCGCCGCAGGCGGGACCAGTCGTCAGTTTGATCCTGCAAGGAGGGTGGCTTCAAGGTGATGGCGTACTTGCGCAGCGGTTGGTCGTGCAGGTCGTAGGGGAACGGCAACTCGACCTTTGCCGCCCGTTTGCTTTCCTTCAGCCGTCGCTCGATCTTCTCCTGCGGAGGGATGCTGACGGCGACATCCTCTTCGACGATTGTCTGGCAGGCCAGCGCGTAGCCAGCTTCTACGTCTTTGGGAGAGATGCGCTGGGTGGAGCGGCGGCGAACTGTGCCCTCTTCGACGATGACGGCGCAACGGCCACATCGTCCCTGTCCACCGCAGGGCATCAGTATCTCTATCCCCGCTTGCCGGGCGGCATCGCTCAGGAGAGTGCCTGCGGCTACCTCCACCTGTTTATCGGCAGGTTTGAAGCGGACTGTCACGTTATTGATAGCTACATCTCCTAGTGTGAATCGCTACATTAATACCACAGGGGGACTGTTTGCGCCAGTGGCACTTTTCGTGGGATTATTGATAAGTATCACTCTTTCCCCCGCGTTTACAGGCTCGTGTTTGCGGGGGAAAGAGTGTACCGATTGCGAACAGGGCGTCTGTTAAGACGCGCTCCATATCTTCAAGTAGCCGGGCAGGTCTACCGCTTCGCGCGGCCCGACTAGGATTTCCCAATCCGGCAGTTCTTCCTCCAACTCGCCCAGCAGCACCGACACGTGACCGGGGAGGATCAGTTTGCGATGGCTGACCTTGCTCTCCATAGCGGCGGATTTGACCGCCTTGGCAATGCGCTCGGCGTCGAACTTGCCGGCGGCCCAGGCGGTGAGCACACTCATGCCCTCCGCGTCCGCCACCAGCAGCCAGCCGGGATTGCCGCTGCCGTCAATCTCGTTCGCCACGGAGAAGTAGGTGATGGAGAAGTTGGTCGTCACCATCACGGGGGAGTCTTCCTTGGGATCGTTGATCTCGTAGACCCCTGGTTGCACCTGGATCGGCTCCTGCGGGTTGGTGTAGATATTGGTGCGCAGGGCCAACAGGGGATAGATCGTAGCTGGGCTGAACCGATCCAGCACGACAAAGCCGCCGTATTTAGCGATGGCCTGCGTCGCCGCGATTGTGACCATACCCTCGTCGTCCGCGCATTCGCCGGGAAAGCTGATGATGGGGAAACCCAACGCCCGGAAGGTCTTTTTGAGCGCCATGCGACGGATCAGCGTGTTCATCGTCAGCGAGGACTTGAGATCGCGCACGACGGGGTCAAGCACGATCTCTTCCACACCCGCGCCCTTGATCTTGTCCGTCAACTCGGCCAAGCCGTTCATTGTATCGGCGCGGATCGCCATTGGCGCGTTGTACTTTTTGGCGAGTTCCGCAAAGGCTTCCCAGTTCTCCGTTGTAGCGCCATAGATCAGTGGCCGTGTCCCCTCGGCGGCTTCTAACCCCTGCGCCATCACGGCCGGGTCGCCAGCGATGAGGATCAGGGGGAGCTTGGCCGTCTCTAGCACGCCTTCAATGGCTGCTGCGAAGGCGGCGCCGTCCCCGGTTGCCTCGATAGCAAAGCCGTCAATCGTCAACTCCATGCCGACGTATTCGACCATATACTCTGCCGCTTCTTTCGCCTTTGCCTTGATCTCGTCCAGCGGCTGATCGTCGCGCAAGCGGATGAAAAGCCCGCATGGGTTGAAAAAGGTCTTTTCGTGACGAAAGAGCACGATCTCGTTTCCTGATTTCACCTCTCTCCCGTTGGCGGAGAGAGTCACCAGCCGCACCGGCGGCGCGGACGACTCTGCCAGTTTTTCCCGTGACTCGTCCGAGACATCGGGACATAGGTCCAGATCAACCTGCTTGGCCGCCAATTTCATCGCAAAGGCCAGGCAGGTTGGAAAGCCACATTCCTTGCAGTTGGTCTGAGGCAACATTTTGTAGATTTGAATACCTGAAAGTGCCATGTTTTGTTCTCCTTAAAGGCCAAAGAAACCAGGTTTTTCGGAAAAACCTGGTTTCTTCAGTTTGTTAGCCTTCCAACTCCTCAATCATCGCGCGAATCCGCCGCACCGATTCAGGATGGCGTAGCGCGACAATGTCGCCCGCCGATTCGACCAGGGTGGCCGCGGTCACCGTCTCCCAGTTGATGGCTCGTTCCTCCCAATCACCCCAAGCCTCTGGTACGCCCTCGCCGACCTTGCTCTCTTTCTGTCGCCAGGCCTCGTACCCCACGGTGACGATCATCGGCAATTGGGTCATGCCGTCGCCCTGCAGGGCTGCCAGACGCAGCCGCTCCATCACCGAGTAGCCGTACTCCATACCGTATCCCACGCCGGCGCAGGTCGGGTCCATCAGTATCCGGTCGAGAGGCAAGCCCATATCGCTGATCAGGATGTTGAGCTGCTTCGCCAGGTTGACATCCATCGCGGTGCGGGCGATGACCAGTTGGCCGTGCGCCAGCGCCGCTGCGACGATGGTGCGATAGTTCTTTTCCTCGCACACGCCCAGCACGATCCGCTCGCCGACCGCCGCCTCCGCGACGGGCACGAGCAATTCGTTATCTGGATCCACCTGGCCGGGGCCAAGCACGATCAGCGGCAGGCCGGTGGCCGCGAGCACCTTGCGCACAGCGGCGACGGCCTTCTCCGGCGTATTGGGATTGCCGTCGGCGTCGGTCAGACTGAGTTGGAGCAGAATCAGGTCCGCGCCAGCTTTCTCGGCCGCCTTGGCCCACTCGCCCGGATCGTTCATTGCCTCGCCCCAGGCTTGCATCAGCAGAGGCGACCAGTCGTCCGGCTTGCGATCCTGTATCTCGATGGCGATTGCCGGCTTGCACCCCAACTCACCCTCGACGTCGAGGAAGGGCATTGAGGTCTGGCCGCCGATGGTCACAGTCTTGGTTCGCGTGCCGCCTTCTGCCGCGGTCGCGCCCAGCGTGATCTCGCGGATGCTGCCCGGCCACTTTTCCTTGAGGAAATCGAGACTTTCCTTCTCCTCGCTCCAGGGCGGCACTGCCGCCCTAGCTATTTTTTTTACAGGGGGAGCAGCCACCTCTGGCGCAACAGGCTCAACCATCGGAACTGGAGCCACGGGGACGCCCGGCGCAGCGGGCGCGACTCCGCCCAACTGCTGCAACGCCGCCACCAGTGCGCCACGGAAACGGTCAATGACGATTTCGGCTGCGGTTTCGGCGAGTTGCTGAACATCCGCCGGTCCGACCGCACTCGCCAGCGCTTGCGGCACTAGTACGGGCGCGGCCTCTGCTGCGATAGGTTCAGGAGCAACCGCAACTGCTTTCGGCGCAACCTCCACCTCCACTTCAGCCTCCACCTCCACTTCAGCCTCCACCTCAACCTCGACCTCGACCTCAGCCTCAACTTCTCCCGATTCCGCTTGCATCACGCCCATCTCTAGAACCGGGTGCTTGACTTCTTCGACCCAATCGACCAACTCGTCCACCGTCGTGACCTTGCGCTCGTCGGCGATCAAGTCAATCAGATTGGGGATGCCCTCGCGTTCCGCTACGGCTGCAAACTCGGCCGCCATAGAGTCTTTGAGGAAGCTGGACATCCACACGACGCGCTTAAAGCCGCCGTCGGCCGAGAGGAACTTTGGGCTGGTCATGTAGAACTTGCCGATGCCCATCACGCCGGGGGTCTGGATGCCGCCGCCGCACATGCCGGCCAGCGTGGAGAAAGTCATCCCCGCCGGCGTCATGCTCGGATCTTCCCGGCTGACGACCATTACACCCTCCACCTCGGGGAGATACATGACGATGCACTCGAAGCAGCCGCAGGCCGTCATTGGATTCTCCATGATGGAGTAAAGCGCCACCTTGTCAACGGTACCTTGCGAGTTCTTGACCGCGTTCTCGTTGGTGCCAGTCCAGTACCCCTTGACCGGGTCGAGCAGCTTGCCCTTGACCACCGGCTGGTTGGGGCCGGTGGGGTTGATCTGGTTGGAGGCCTTGCAGTCGAGCCAGTTGTAGGCCCCGCACAGCCCCAATCGCTGCGGGCTGACGATGCAGACGTGGGTGGGCGCGAACGACTGACACAGCGTGCAATCGTAGAACGTGTCCACTGCCTCGTCGGTCAGATCGGCCAAGCGTTGGTTGCGGAACTCGTAAGCCTCGCGCGCCTTTTCCAGCCACTCGGCGTGCAGGTCGGGGTCAGTGAATATCTTGACCTGCACCTTGTCCACGATGGCGCCAAAGTCGGCGTGGAAGCGAGCGTAGAGGATTTCGCCAAAGTGCTTGAGGTTAAAGCCCTTCTCGACCGCGCCCTTGCTGATGCGGATCCAGGCGATATCGCGCTGGCCGATGTGTTGGATGCCGGATGCGCCGTTGATAAAGTAGTGTACCTGCCGCTCCAGCACCGGCTCAAAGTCTTCCTGCATCTTGCGCCCGGCCACCTCGATCAGGATGCCCAGGTCTATCGAAGCGCCGACCTCTTGATCCTCGAATCCAGGGCCGATGACCTCGATTTTGTGATCCTCCACCTCGTCCATGTCCACCATGCGCAGGTACTCGTAAGCGCGGCTCTTTTTGCCGCCAAACTCGATCCGCATGTCGGCCCGCCGCACGACCTCGCCCTCAAAGGCGGAGCCGTAAGCAACAGGAACTGGTACCTCGGTGATCTTGATCTTGACACCGCGCACCTCAATGGCCCGCTGCACCAGTTTGGCCGCCCGTTCTGTGTCGTTCTCGGCCTCGATCTCGTTCCACGGCATCGAGATGACGTGCTCGTACTGGGTGACGCCGGTGGGCAAGATTTCGGGGATGACGGTATCGGCGATGGTGGGGAAACCGTAGGAGATGGCTCCGGCGGCGGCGGCGTATTTTAGATCATCCACCTCGCCCAGCGCCAACACGAAAGCGAAAACGCGGAACTTGTTATAGAGCAGAATATCCCGCCACTGACCGGGCTTTAAGCCGCCAAAGGTCAGCGCGGAACGGGTAGCAAAGCCCACCGGGTAGATGGCAGAGATCGTATCCCTGCCAAACGGGACGATATAGGTATCGTATCCCATCTCTACCCCTTCCTCTTGCAACTGGTCAATCATAGAACGACCATTCGAGTTGCCGCAGAGGAAGATAAGAATGTTGCGTTTCTGAAGCTCGCGCACGATAGAGACGGCGGCTTCATTGGAACGAGCTGCGCCGACGATGGCCGCAAAGCCCGGCATACGACCGTCCACCAACTGGATGCCCCACGAGCGCAACTGGATGTCGTCAATGGGGCCGTTCAAGTGACCGTCGCCCGTAAAGTCCGGGTACTCGGTACTGCCGGTCAACTCTAGTCCCGGATAAGCCCCTGGCTGCTCGCCGTAGGCGAAGCGGATGCCCTCGATGGCCTCCGCCGCCAGGAGGGTTGCCTGCCCACTGTCGAGCGTCTCGCCCAGGTATGGGACCCACAGGTTGTCGTCCGGCAGCGGGTGCAGGAGCTTTTTGGCGTAATCCAGGGAGAACTCTAGGTCTCCCAGCGTTTCGACCTTGTGATTCAGCATGCCATAAGTGGTCGGCAGAAAGTAAGCCGTGTTGGGGAAAACCACGGGGGTTTCAGCCCCCTTTTCGGCGATGGCCTTTTTGAGCAGCGCGTCCGCCTCAGCTACGATGGCATTAGCGCCGCGAATCGCGCGTGTTGCTATGTATTTCGACATATTCTCTTACCTCCTACTTTCCTGCCAGCCCGTAGACTGCTTCGATCCGCTCTTCAAACGGAATTTCGAGCAGGTCTGGCATACGCCGGTCGCCGCTGCGACCCCACTTGCTGGCGTCGTATTCCGGCAGGCCCAACGCGGCGCGTTTCTTATCAATGTGCTCTATCGAGCGGCGGACGATCTCTTCGGCTTCTTCGACGAACTCTAGCCGGCCGCCGACTTTTTCCTCCCAGCCCTCGGTCATCAAGCGCAGCACCTCTTCGCTCCCAGAGACGGGACCGTCGCTGCCACCCAGGATGACATAAGCCCCGGAGGCCACGCAGTAGGTGGCAATGGAGAGCGCCTTTTCGCTCATCCACTCCGGCGCCATACCGACGGCCGGGATATCGCAGATATCCTCGCCCAGGCCGCCCTCGGTCGCCATCTGGGCCAGGACGGTGAGGATGCGCGAGTTGTCCACGCAGGAGCCCATGTGAAGCACCGGCGGCATACCGACCGTCTCACAGACCTCGCGCAGGCCCGGCCCGGCAACCTCTAACGCCGCTTCGGGCGTCATAAATCCCTGTTTGGCGCTGGCGATGGCTCCACAGCCGGTCTCTACCACCAGGATGTCGTTCTTGAGAAACTCAGTGACGACGTGGTGGAAAAGCTCGTCGTGGCGCACGCGGGCGTTGTTACAACCGATGTTAGCGACCACGCCCCGGATACGGCCAGCCATGATGGCGTCATTGAGCGGGCGCAAGCTACCGCGATAGAGGCCGCCCAGCGCGTAGTCAATGTACTCGTGTGAGAAACCGGGCACCAGCGGGTTGTGATCCTCGGGGATATGCGTCTCGCCCCGCTTGGGGAAGAGGTCAATCGCCCGGCGGACGATCTGTTTGGCGATCTCTAACGCTTTGCTCTCGTCGAACTCAATGTGGGTGGCGCCGGTGATCTTGACCTTGCGCGAGGTGGTGATCACTTCGGTGTGGAACTTGTCCGCCAGGGGTACTATACCCTGCATGATGCACTGGACGTCCACCACCATCGCCTCGACCGCGCCGGTGAGGATCGCCAGTTCTTGCTGCAAAAAGTTGCCGGCCAGAGGTACGCCCTGCCGCATGACCGTCTCGTTGGCCGTGCAGCAGATGCCGGACATCTGGATGCCCTTGGCGCCTTTGCTCTTGGCGTATTCGATCATTTCTGGATCCATCGCCGCCGCCACGATCATCTCGGAAAGCGTCGGCTCGTGGCCGTGGATGATGATGTTGACTTTGTCCTCGCTGAGCACGCCCAGATTCGCCTGGGAGCGTACCGGGGCCGGGGTGCCAAAGAGGATGTCAGAGATGTCGGTGCCCAGCATCGAGCCGCCCCAGCCGTCGCCCAAAGCGCAGCGCAGCGTTTGATCCAGTATGTGCTCGGCATCCTGGTCGTTGCCGATGTGGGTGCGATGGAGCAGGTCCACGATCTCCCGGTCTATGTTTCTGGGAGTGATTCCCAGGCTCTCCCATATCTCTTGCCGCTTGGCCGGGGCGCGCTTGCGATAATAGAACTCGCCCCGCACCTTGCCAAATTCGCCCAGCGCCGCCAGGGCCACGTCCCGGGCGATATCGTTGATGGGTCGTCTTTCTCCTTCTTCGTCCTTTGTCGGAACGTCCAAAAAGTCTGCCACCTCCATCAGCTTGTAAGGGTCGCGCACGCCATAGTCGGGCGCGTGTCCCTCGGCCGCCTCCAGGAGAGTGTAGGCCATATCCCGGCCGTGGTCAGAGTGGGACGCCGCGCCCACCGTTACAGCGCGGGCAAAGTTGCGGGCCGCCACTGTAGCGATCGTCGCGCCGCAGACACCGCGATCTGTCTTGCCGACCAGGCGGCAGGGACCCATCGAACAGTTCTTGCAGCACAGACCGTCGGCTCCAATGGGGCACGGCGTGATCGAGTCGGCCCGCTCGAAAGCGGTTTCCATCTCGATAGCGCAAGCTCGCTCCAAAAGGGCGACTGATGCTCGATCCCAACTGGACTCTTCCGGTGTTCTTGCTTTCTTTTTTGCCATATTCCATAACCTCCTAATACCGCCGGAACTCGCCCGACATCTCCCGGTCGGCCTGGTTGGTCTCGGTCATTCGCGAGCCTAACACTTCCCACTGTGGGTCGCGGCGCAGCTCAGTCGGCTGAGTCAGCACCGGGACCTCGTCCCCGCCCACCGGGTAACCGGCTTCAGCCAGCGCCTTTTCAATGTCTGCGCGCTTTATCTTGCGATTATTATAGTCCACCAGAACCTGTTTCCAGGCCGAGCTGGCGTACACGCCATCTACTCCCCCCAGGTTCACCAGCGCGTCCCGCACTTTTAGGACGTGATGATCGGCCCAGAGGGTTGGTACTTCAAGTACCACTTTGCTCATTTCTTACCTCCATTTATCCGTTAATCTTGCTAATCCGTGTTCTACGATAATCCCAAAACCTTGCCCGTCTCCACGTCAATGTCAATATCGGTAAAGACCGGGCGGGTGGGCAGGCCAGGCATGGTCTTCATTGTGCCGCACAGCGGGAAGATAAAGCCAGCACCCACACTGGCCCGCACATCAGTGATGGGCAGTCGCCATCCGCGCGGCGTGCCCTTGAGCGTCGGGTCGTGCGAGAAAGAGAGGTGCGTCTTTGCCATGCAGAGCGGTAGGTGTGAAAGCCCCATATCGGTAAAGAGCTTGATCTTGGCCTCCGCCTCGGGCGTATAGTCCACCCCGTCGGCGCGGTAGATCTCGCGGGCGATTGTCTCGATCTTTTCCTTGATGGACATTTCGTCCGAGTAGAGGAACTTGAAATTGTTCGGTTTTTCACAGGCCGCGACGACCGCCTCGGCCAGCGCCGCGCCGCCCTCGCCGCCTTTGGCCCAGACATTATGCATCACTGCGTCTTCGGCGCCCGTCTCTTGGGCCCGCTTGCGGATCAGTTCGATCTCGGCGTCGGTGTCGTACTTGAAACGATTGATCGCCACCACCACCGGCACGCCAAATTTGACCGCGTTCTCGACGTGTTGCAGCAGGTTGGGCAGACCCTTTTCCAGCAGTTCCAGGTTCTCGCTGGTATAAGCCTTGTCCAGCGGCTTGCCAGCGACGACCTTGGGGCCGCCACCGTGCATCTTGAGCGCGCGGATGGTGCAGACCAGCACCACGCAGTCGGGCACCAGTCCGCTGTAGCGGCTCTTGAGATTCATGAACTTTTCCATCCCACAGTCGGCGCCAAAACCGGACTCTGTCACGACATAATCGGCCAGTTTGAGTGCGATCTTGTCGGCGATGATGGAACTATTGCCCTGGGCAATGTTGGCGAACGGCCCGCAGTGGACAAAAGCCGGGCTGCCGGGCAGCGTCTGCATCAGGTTGGGCATGAGGGCGTCCTTGAGCAGAACCGTCATCGCGCCGGCCACGTTCAAGTCCTCGGCCGTGATCGGTTCGATCCGGCCTGCCGAACGCAATCCACCCTTTTTGCTGGTGCCGATGATGATGCGGCCCATACGCTCGCGCAGGTCGGCCAGGTCGTTGCACATCGCCAGCGCGGCCATGATCTCGGAAGCGACTGTGATGTCGTACCCGGTCTCGCGCACCAGGCCGTTGCCGGCGCCGCCCAAACCAATGGTGATGCTGCGCAGCGCGGCGTCCGATACGTCCACCACGCGCCGCCACTGGACTGCGTCGGGATCAATGTTCAGGCGGAACATACGCTCCTTGTCATCGTCGTTCAGGTCGGAGGGCTTGGCCGATTCGATGCCCAGCTTTTCCAGCCGCCGGCGCATGCTGGGCGTGTATTCGTCGTCCGGGCAGAGCGCCTTGGCCAGGAAATTAGTGCTCCACCGGGCTTCCTTCGCCATGCGGTTATCAATCGCCGCGGCCAGCAGGTTATGGGCCGCGCCGACGGCGTGGATGTCGCCGGTGAGGTGCAGGTTAAAGTCCTCCATCGGCACGACCTGGGCATAGCCGCCGCCGGCCGCGCCGCCCTTGATGCCAAAGGTCGGTCCCTGCGAGGGCTGGCGGATGCAGGTAAAGACTTTTTTGCCGATATAGTGCAAGCCCTGGCTGACACCGATGGTCGTCACCGTCTTGCCCTCGCCCAGGGGCGTGGGGGTGATGGCGGTCACGTCAATGTACTTGCCACTGGGGCGGTCCTTGAACTTTTCGATCACGTCCAGGTGGACCTTGGCCTTCCACTTTCCTTGCAGGTCAATATCGTCCTCGGAGAGTCCGACGCTCTGTGCGACCTCCATGATGGGGAGCAATTCGGCCGCTTGCGCGATCTCAATATCGCTCGGAACTGGGTCAACTCGCTTTACGGGCATTTTTTGTTACCTCCTTGAATAAATTTTCTATACGATATTTTTGTTAGCGCTCTAAAGGCACAATTTCAACTTCCACCGCGTGGCGCATAAAATTGCCAGCGGCTTGTATCAAAGGTTCGTCCAGGCCGGGGTCTACGCGCATCGTGGCTCGGCAGGGGTAGTGGTGGTGAAACAGGCCGGCCTGAATGACCGCCTCTCGCAAGTCCACGCCGGCCAGCTTGCGGGCAACGAAGCGGGCACACCCGCAGGCTGTGTCTCGCTCTACCTCGATTTGTGTGATTTTTTCGCCATCGCGTGCGATCTTGAGCACAGGCCTGCCAAATTGGCGGGCAAACTCGCCGATCCAGGGGTCCTCGAACGCGATCTCCTGCTGGCGCACATTATAACAGTTCTCGGTGAGAGAGCAAAACGGCTTGGGGAAAACGGCGCTTACGCCTATCGCCGCCATCCAGACGCGCAGTTGGCGAATCAGGCCATCGGGCAGCCATGTCACGTTATCTACCGGGGCGATGAGTGCCCGCGCGCCGGTGCGCTCGACGATACCGGGCAAGAGTTGGGCCGCGCCGCCATTCTCTCCCAGTGAGAGCACCAGGTCGGCGGCGGGGAGATGCGTGGGGAGGAAGGATAATGGATCATCCACCACCGGGGGGAGGTTGGAAGGAGCGCGCCAGGACTCCACGGCCCAAGTCCTCGGAGCGTTATTTTGGATGTTTGCCAAGATGCGTTCGCCATAGTGTCCCTGGTACAAGACAAAAAGCCGCAGTGCTTTTGGGCTGCGGCTTTTTGGGATCACCGGTTCCCGAATTGTATCCAGCAGGTCTTCTACGCGATGGCCTTGCTTGCTCTGCTGGTAGTAGGTGTGGATGCGGTTGTCTTCCAAAGAGAGGCCGACGACTTTGGCGCTGGGGATGGATTTTAGCACCTGGGCCACCAAGAGACTCTGTTCCCCACCCTGGGCCTCGATAATTACTACGTCGGGGGTGGCTGTTTGTACCTGGGCAAATGCGCCGGGGTCGGCAGGCGCAACCCCCACTACCTCTATGCCTGGCTGGCCAGAGAGGAGGCTTTGGACGCCCTCAGCAAAGAGCGGTTGGCTGGCGAGAATGAATACGCGGGAGATGTTCATAACTGACTGACGGTCAGTAACACGGTGAGATTATACTCCCGCTGCGCAGGCTTGTCTATGGCTCTAACGGGCTATATGTGAGGCTCATATGGTTCGATAGGGCTGGCCCTTGACTCCTTTGCGGTGGACGAGAATTAAGGTTGATTGGCGCGTCGGGGGTTGGATAGGCCCTATCTCTTCATCTGTTTCTTTGCCGCCTCAAGGACGTTTCTCATAAGTATGACGTTGGTCATTGACCCCGTCCCGCCAGGCACGGGGGTGATCATGCCGGCCACTTTCTTGGCTTCCTCAAAGTCCACGTCACCCACCCATTCGCCCTCAGAGCGGTTGAAGCCAAAGTCTATGACGGTTGCTCCTGGCTTGATCATATCCCCCTTGATCAACTCGGCCACCCCGACAGCGACGCAGAGAATGTCAGCTTGGCGGGTTGCGTCGCCCAGGGGGCGGGTGTGCGAGTGGCACATGCTCACCGTGGCGTGGTGCTGCATGAGCAAGAAGGCCATTGGGCGGCCGACGATGTTGGAGCGGCCGACGACAACCGCGCGCTTGCCATCCATCTCCACCCCGCTCCGTTTCAGCATCTCTAGCCCGCCGAGAGGAGTAGCCGGCACAATGTAATCCTTTACCCCCTCGGCCCTGCCGACGGGGGACGCCTGGGCTAGCCGTCCTGCGTTGATGGGGCTCACTCCATCGGCGTCCTTCTCTGGTAAGATGACAGCCTTGATAGCGGCATCATCTATGCCTTTGGGTAATGGTTCCTGGACCATAATGCCGTGGACGTTGCTATCGGCGTTAAGCTCGGCTACCAGGCCCGCCACTTCGTCCTGGCTTGCCGTATCCGGCAGGGTGTGCAGGGCAAAGTTCATCCCCGCTTTCTCGAAGGATTTCTTGATCATTTTAGCATAGCTCACCGAGGCTGGATCATCTCCCGCCCGCACTACGGCGATAGTTGGTGTGAAGCCGTGTTTGGCCTTGAAATCGTTCACTCCGGCGACGACCTCTTCCCGCACCTCTTTGGCCATAGCTCGACCGTCGAGAATTTTCGCTGACATTGTTTCTTCTCCTTTGATTAGATCATCACTGCCTTCTTGTAAGGGCAGCGAAGTGATACTAGAGTCGGTCTCTAGTAGGGTTTTCCATTCTGTCATTTGCTTTGCGGCGTCCTGCTTGCCCCACACACCGATCACGCGCTTGTCGGAACAAATCGAGTACAAAAGGGTTTCATATCTCTCTTTCTCGCTTCCATCGGTGCTGACGTAGGAGAGCGTGGCTCGCGTAAGCAGTGAGTTGGCAACTTGCCGGCCAAAGGCTTCGATGAGTTGGGGTTTTATTGTGTTATCAATGATTGTCTCTACCTTCATTTCAGCTTCTCTCCCTGGTATCTTACATTTAGATTGGTACGCTGACGATCACTTTGGTTCCTCGACCGGGTTCCGAATTTATCTCCAGTATGCCTCCCAGCAACCGGGCGCGTTCGTGCATACCGGTGAGTCCCAGTTTGCCCGCAGCCGTGGGGTATTCGGTCAATGCAGGTAATTTGAACCCCTTGCCGTTGTCCTGGATTATCATCTTGATCGCGCCGTTGCTTAACTTCATTGTAGTGACGACCCTGGTCGCCTGGGCGTGTTTCCTGACATTGTTCAGCGCCTCTTGTGCTATGCGGAACAAGGTCAACTCTACTTCGGAAGAGAGACGTCGTTCTTCGCCCACCACTCGAAATTCTGCTTGAAAGCTGCTCTGGCGACCCAATTCTGCTGTAAGTTCTTCCAGTGCGGGCAGGAGGCCCAGATTGTCCAGGATGGAAGGTCTGAGGTCGCGGCTGAATCGCCGCACTCTCTTGATCACATTGCCCGTCGCTTCTTGCAGTTTGTTGATGCGTTGGACAACGGCTTCTTCAGACAATGAGCCATTGGAGATAGCCAGAGCCTCCAAGCGGCGGGATAGCGCGACCAGGGATTGGATCGTATCGTCGTGGAGTTCGCGGGCGATGCGCCGGCGCTCGTTTTCTTGGGCTTGCGTGATCCTGCGTGCGTAGAAACGCATGTTTTCGTATAGATAGGCGTTCTCAATCGCGATGCCGGCCTGACGCCCGATGGCTGTGAGGACGGCTATGTCTCTATCGGAGAAGCCCCTCGCTTCCTTGATACTGAGGATGCTCAATGCTCCAAAGGTTCTCTCTCCGCTCACGATGGGCACTATCATTACGCTGCTCAATCCGGCCCGGGCGAAAGCCGGGATAGCCCGTGGGTAGGTCTGGTAGTTGTCAATCACCATGGGGCGGCCGGTAGTCATTACCTCTCCAGACAGTCCCTCTCCCTTGGATACCGTCACGTCGGCCAATTCGCTGGGCAGATGGTGGAGGTATGGGTAGGTAATGACATTTCTCTCTTCGTTTAACAGGGCCACGACGCCCCCGTCGGCTTTGGTCAGTCTTACGGCGATCTGCATTACTTTAGGGAGAACTTTGTCCAACTCTAGTTCGGAGGTGACTTCTTCTGTCACTTCGCACACGCAGCGCTCAACCTGCGACTGTCGCTCCCGCTCCTGATACAGATGGACGTTCTCCACGAACACGCCCGTCGTGTTGCAAATGGTGTTAAACAGATCCTCTTCCTGGCGCAGGATGGGGCAGGCCCGGCGACTGCCGATGAAGAGCAAGCCGTTAATTTTGCCTTTCGAGCGCAATGGGCCGGCCAGTTTGCATTGAAGATCTTCGTGGAGCGAGAGCATCCGGGCCGATTTCAAGCCGTTCTTTTCCTCCACCACCTCGTCTGGCAAGTTTCGGTGAGCCACCAGGGTCAATCCCTGTTCCTCTTCGTCCAGAAGGTATACCGCCCCGGTTTCCGTTCCCATTACTTCCAAGACTTTGTCCAGGATATCGTCGAGGGTTTGTTCCAGGTTGAAAGATTGAGTCAGTTTGGCAGTGACGGCGTTGATCATCTGCAGCCGCGCGATGGCCTCTTGGCACGATCTTGCGTCTGCTAGATCATTCTCCCGTGGCGTCTCGTTATTTTTCTTTTGGGTTTCCATTATCCACTTGACGTCCTTTACTAGAATGTATCTTCGAGTGTATCTTCAAGCGTGAGCCAGCCTTTTCTCAGAGCGTGTACCACTGCCTCAGTGCGCGACCCGACCCCCATTTTACTGAAGGCGTTACTCAGATGCGTCTGAGCAGTGCGTATGCTGATGACGAGTTCGCTGGCGATCTCTCGGTTAGACTTTCCCTGAGCCGCCATCTTCAGAACTTGCAATTCGCGCTCAGTGAGTTGATCCAAGACCTCTTCTGATCCGGTCTTTTTTGCGGGTTGGGCAAAGCGATTGATCACTTTGCGGGCAATGGTCGGATGAAGGATTGATTCGCCGGCATATATGGCGCGGATGGCCTCTACCAATTCGTCAACGTGTACGTCCTTCAGCAAGTAACCGGCGGCGCCTGCTTCCAGGAAAGCGAAAATGTACTGCTCGCTATCGTATGCGCTGAGCACCAGCACGGCAATTTCTGGAGCGATGGCTTTGATCTGCCGAGTGGCTTCGATACCGTTGAGCTTTGGCATAGCAAAGTCCATAATGACCACATCGGGGTGCTGACTGATGGCTAACTGAACTGCCTCCTTCCCATCGCTGGCCTCGGCCACGACCTCCAGGTCGCCTTGCTGTTCCAGCAACTCTTTTGTGCCCTCCCGCACTACAGCGTGGTCGTCGGCCAGCAGAATTCTGATATTATCCACAGTGTCCCTCATCTATCATTGCTCTCTTTGCCACACAGATTATATCACCCCCCGAAACAATACGCAAACGGCTTGCCGGTTATACTTATTTTGATAGGCCAAAATACGTATGCTGCTCACACGCCGAAATACCTAGTGGCAGCTACGAATTCGAAGAGAGTGCGGCTATGGGGAAGCGCTTAGGGGCAAAATGGGTGCTTTAGCCGAT
>DUEK01000127.1 GCA_011192155.1 Thermoflexia bacterium | reverse complement strand
TTGCGCGCGGCCCAGATGAGAAAGATGACGGCCACTAGTGGTACGAAAGCCAGCGCAAACCCGCCGATGCTCAGTATGACCACTCGCGCCCATATTTCTGGCAGGCCAATGCCTTCCAACAAACCCTGCAACCAGGGGGACAGGTTGGCGATAAAGTCGTTGAAAGATTCCATTTAGTCTAACTCCTACGAGTTCTCGACCGAGTGGCAGTGGTCTACAGTGTGTCTTTTTCAAAAAGTTGGAATGTCATTCCGACCTACATCCACTCGAGCGCGTTCTTACGCCAGACGTAACCCAGTGCGCCGAGCAGAATCAGGATAAAGATGATCGCCTCGACTACAGCGTAGAGACTCAACTGATTATAAGCCAGCGCCCACGGCAGCAGAAACACGGCCTCGACGTCGAACACGACAAAGACCAGGGCAAAGATATAGTGCTGCGCCTTGAACTGCACCCACGCTTCACCGTGGGGTTGCAGGCCACATTCGTAGGTTTCTGTTTTACGGGGGTTGGGTTTCTTGGGGCGCAACACAAAGGCGATAGCGAGCGGGGCAACGCCAAAGATGAGCGCGACGATCAGAAAGATGCCGATGAAAGTGAATTGATCCAGCAATGTGAGCCTCCGAAAGGTGATCGCAAGCGCAAAACGTTGGTCAGTATTATAGCATAATTGGGCCAAAGTGCCAACGGGTGGAAAGTTTATCACACTTTGATAAATGCGTCAAGTCTGGTTTGGCGATTTACGCCTGTCTCCCTGGTGATTACCCACATGTCTGTAGCGCCTTTCCAGGCTCGACAATTTTA
The DNA here is from genome assembly GCA_011192155.1 of Thermoflexia bacterium. Classification (GTDB taxonomy): domain Bacteria; phylum Chloroflexota; class Anaerolineae; order B4-G1; family B4-G1; genus B4-G1. The sequence continues at coordinate 5,753 of DUEK01000127.1, read as the reverse complement.
CCACAGAGACACGGAGAACACAGAGTTTTAGAGTCTACTTTTGTTTTTCTCTGCGCCCTCCGTGCCTCTGTGGTAAGATGTGGGTAATCACCAACTGTCTCCCGCTTGACATCTTACCCGGTTTGCACTACACTGGTTTGGGGGCGAGATGGTGCAATAATGGATGTTGTGCGCAGTGAGTAAAGTTTCACGAAGGAGCAAATAGCATGGAAGGAAAACGCATCTTGGCCGTAGAAGACCATGAGGCCCTCTTGACAGCTATACGGGACATTCTAGAGGCGGAGGGTTGCATCGTCGCCACAGCCACCGATGGGATAGAGGCGCTCCGATTGATGGAGGAAACTCCTCCTGATTTGGTCGTGGCAGACATCATGATGCCCCGTATGGACGGGCACGATCTTTATAGAGAGATACGCGCCCGGCCAGAATGGGTGCGTATCCCTTTTATCTTTTTGACCGCCAAAGCGGAGCAAAAAGATATATTGCAAGGAAAAGAGATGGGGGCCGAGGACTATCTCACCAAGCCCTTTGACCCCCAGGAGTTGCTGGTGGCGGTCCGCGCCCGGCTGAAACGCGCCCAGGCCATTTGGCAGGCCACGCAGGCGGAGTTTGACCAGCTCAAGCAACAGATCATCACCGTCCTAGGGCACGAACTGCGCACGCCTCTTACTTACGTGCTGGGCTACACAGACCTGGCGTTGGAAGATCTGCCGTCGCTTTCCCCCGACGAACTTGAGAACCTTCTACTCGGAGTCAAACAAGGCGCCGACCGGCTGGCTCTAATGGTCGAGGATTTTTTGCTCCTGATCCGGCTGGATTCCGGTCAAGCGGCGAAGGAGTTCCGCACGTTGGCTCAGGTATACGCTGATTGGGGGATGGTCGTGGAGAACGCGATCCGCGAGCACAAAGAGCAGGCCACAGCCAACGGCGTGACCCTGGAGATGGCGCTGCCCTCCGACCTGCCCCCGGTGCGGGTGTGCGAACCTTTCTTGATGGACGCGCTCGGCCGATTGTTGGATAACGCTATCAAGTTCTCCCGAGAGGCGGGGGCATTGGTGACGGTGAGCGCGCGGCGCGTGGATGAGTGGGCAGAGATAGCTGTCCGGGATGAGGGCGTGGGCATCGCGGCCCAAGACATTCCCCACCTCTTTGAGCGCTTCCGGCAGATTGACCGGGAGGAGATGGAGCAACAGGGCCGCGGCCTGGGGTTGGCTATTGCCCAGGAGTTGATCAGCCTGCACGAGGGAGAGATCGCCGTAGAGAGCGAACTGGGTGTAGGCTCCACTTTTACCATTCGGCTGCCGGTGGTCAAGCAGGAACGAATAGGGCGCAGATTGTGAGATTTGTCAGTCAATACGCCTTACGCATTACGAATCACGCCTCACATCTGCCCCTTTTCCACTGCCAACGCCGCCGCCCGGCCTAACATTCGCACCACGTAACCCATCATGGCAAAGCGCTCGTCCTCGGTGAGACCGGCCTTGTAGCGGGCGTAGATCTGTTGCACGATGACGGCGATCTTGAACAACGCGTAGACATAGTAGAACAGGACGTTCGAGAGATCGCGCCCGCTCCGCTCCGCGTACCGCTGGATCAGCTCCCGCCGGGTGAGATTGCCCGGCAGCGTCGTCAGGTTGAGGGCCAGGCTTTGCAGCTCCGGCGGGTCGTTGGCCTCGACCCAGTAGCCGAGCGTCGTGCCTAGGTCCATCAACGGGTCGCCGATGGTAGACATCTCCCAATCCAGCACGCCCACGATGCGCGAGAGGTCGTCGGGAGCCAGCACCAGGTTGTCGTACTTGTAATCGTTGTGAATCAGCGCGGCTCCGGTCTCCGGCGGCATGTGATCGGCCAGCCAGGCGGCAGCGCGCTCGATCTCGGGGACATCGTCGGTGCGGGCGTTGTGGTAGCGGCGCGTCCAGCCCTCGATCTGCCGCCTCACATAGCCCTCCGGGTGACCCAGGTCGCCCAGCCCGGCGGCCTGGTAATCAATCTCGTGAATATCGACCAGGTTGTCCACGCAGTTCTCGGAGAGCGACCTCATCAGTGCGGGGGAGAGTTCCAGCCCCGGCGGCGCCGCTCCCCGCAGGATGACGCCCTCGATGCGCTCCATCACGTAGAAGGGCGCGCCCAGCACCGTTTCATCCTCGCAGTAGGTGTACGGGCGGGGCGCTTGAGGGTAGACGCCGGACAGACGTGAGAGGATGCGGTACTCGCGCCCCATATCGTGCCCGGTCTTGATCCTTTCCGCGCCAAAGGGCGGGCGTCGCAGCACCAGCTCGCGCTCCCCCACGCACAGCAAGTAGGTCAGGTTGGAGTGGCCACGGGGGAACTGCTTGATTTTGATCGGGTCGTCAAAACAAGCCAGCCGCTCACTCAAATAATCCGCCAGCCTGCCCGTATCCAGCCCCTCCCCTTCTCGAACGGCTGTCGGTTGGTCAACCCAGCTCGCACTCATTTGCATACCCTCTGTTACGCCTCACGTATCTCCGTATCCCCGCAAGATACGCCGCGCCACTGCGAGTTTGTGTACTTCGTCCGTCCCGTCATAGATGCGGGCGGCCCGCTCGAAGCGGTACCAGTAAGCCAGCGGCAGGTTGTCCGTCACGCCCATGCCGCCGTGCGCCTGGATGGCCCGGTCGAGCACGCGCTGCAACACGCCGGCCACGTAGAATTTTATCAGTGAGATCTCGTTACGGGCGGCGGACGAGCCGGCTTGGTCAATCTTCCAGGCGGCCTGCAACACCATCAGCCGCGCCGCGTTGATCTCTGCCCGGCTCTCTGCGATCCACGTCCGTGCGATTTGGCGGCTGCCCAGCGTTCGGCCCGGCGCGACCTGGCGCGTGGCGGCCCAGCCGCACATCAGGTCAAAGGCCCGCTCGCAGATGCCGATCCAGCGCATACAGTGGTGGATGCGGCCCGGCCCCAGCCGCTCTTGCGCGATGACGAACCCCGCTCCCTCAGGGCCGAGCAGATTGGATTGCGGCACGCGGCAGTTATCGAACGTGACCTCGGCGTGGCTGGCATAGTCGCTGCCCGTCTCGCCCATCACGGACGTGTTGCGCACTAGTTTGAAGCCGGGCGAGCCGGCGGGGACGATGACCATACTAGCCTGTAGGTAGCGGTCGGCCTCTGGGTTGGTGATCGCCATGACGATGGTAAAAGCCGCGCCATCGGCCGCTGTGGTGAACCACTTTTCCCCATTGATAACGTAATCGTTGCCGTCTTTGACCGCTGTCGCGCCCATCCAGGTGGGGTTGGAGCCGGGGTAACCAGGCTCGGTCATCGAAAAGCAGCTTCGCATCTCCCCCGCGATCAGCGGCGCGAGATAGCGCTCCTTTTGCTCGTCCGTCCCGTGCAGCATCAGAATCTCCATATTGCCCACGTCGGGAGCCTGGCAGTTGCAGACGTAATGACCGAGCGGGCTGCGGCCCAGTTCCTCGCTGACGTGGGCGAACTCTAGCAGGCTGAGGCCCTGTCCGCCAAGTTCTGCGGGGAGGTGGGGCGCCCATAAACCCATCGCTTTGGCTTTCTCCCGCTTTTCCACCAGCAGTGGCAGCATATCGCGAAAGCTGGTGTTGAGGAACTCGCGTTCCAGCGGGTAGACCTCGTGTTGTATAAAGTCGCGGATGGCGCGCATCATACTTTGTGTGTTTTCGGGGATGGTAAAATCCATCGGTAGCCTCCTCTGATGAGGGGAGTATAGCTCAACCTGGCGCGGAAGTCAACGCGCGGCTTGTTGACTTCTTGGGACAACTAGGGTATATTAAGCGAGCCTTGCGACAAATCCACTTTTGAAACTATACCAGGAGGAATCAAATGAGCGATAACCTTAGAGAGCGATTGAGAATAGCGCAGGGGCAATTCGACGAAATCAACAGTTTGCTGCTCGACCCCGATAGCCAGGTCATCAACGATTTTCTGGCGGTGGTCGAAAAGTACGGCACGGTGGAGGAGATCAACCGTCAGGCCAAGGAGGCTCGTCATCTCCCCAACTTGATGGCGCGATTGAAGGAGATTGACTCTCCCTATCTGGCCGACCTGGAGTGGCTCATCGAGCAGCGCGACCAGGGAGCCTTTATCTCCATCGCCGATTACCGGCGCAAGGTGCTGGGGGACCGGGTCGGCGAAATGGAGTTCAATGAGGATTTCGCCGTCACACTAGAGATCAGCGCGTTGCAGTATTTCCCCTTCCTCATCGCCGAGGCCAAGCAGGCCATTGAGCAGGGCGAGTTGATGCCGGGCCGGTACATCAGGGTGCGCAAAATGAAGGAGCAGGAGGCCGATAACGGCGACATCCTGGCCGTGGCAGCTGCTATGCAGATCGTCGGCGCCAGCTACGTAGAGACGCTGGACACCAAGGGCACCGACGGTTCCAACGTCCACCTGGGCGGCCCGGAGACGATCACCGGCTACTTTGGCGGCGTCGGCCAGCCTAACGAGTATGCCCTCAAGTGGCTGGACGAATTCCTCTATTACTATACCACTTACGGCATCAAGCAGGTGCTCAACATCAACCCTGGTACAGTCTTCCTGGGCTACATGCTCCACAAGCTGGGGGTGGATAACGAGTTCAAAATCTCTGTCTTTATGGGCAACGACAATCCCTACGCCGCCCTGTGGACCCTCATCGGGGCCAAGCTCTTTGCTCGCAAAGACGGCACTTCGCCTCTGATCGGCTTCAACTGGTCAAACTCGGTCAACAACGAGACGATGGAGATCACGGCTCAGTTCCGGCGCGCTCTGGGGTTCGAGGACGTGGTGCGCTTTGAGCATCACATCACCGAGACGTACAAGTCCATCGTACGGCAGCCCTACGACCGGCTGGATGAGTTGGTAGAGATCGCCGACCACGTCGCCAACATCTCGGCCAAGCACGAGGGCGCGCCGCCGGAGATTGAAGAGACGCGCGAGCACCCATCGGACATTTTAGAGTACTTTCGTGACAAGAGCGAGATAGAGGAAGCGGGCGATATGCACTTTCTGGAGCTCAACTATCTGGATAAGCACGGATCGGTGAATCGCACCGCCCAGGCCTTGACGGAGAACGGCCTCACCTTCATCGCTGCCCGCAACCTGCACCGCTGATGTAGCCGCAATTGGCGTCTTTGATTGGACAGTTTGCCAAACCCTAAAGGTTTCAGGAAACCTTTAGGGTTTTGTGTGAGTTGGGAGGTAAGGAGAAATGAGCGCATCGTGGATGGTGTTGATTGTCGTTTTCGCGGCGCTCGCGACGGCAGGGGGTTGGATGTATTACGGGCGCAACAGAGAAGTCGTGAGCAATGTCGAGGTCTTGAACCCTGGGGGAGAGAGCGGAACGGCGCTCGTCGTTTATCACCCCGGCAAAAGCGATTTCCAGGGCCGAGTGTTCTCCGGCTTTGCAGAAGGGCTGACCTCCAACGGCTGGCGGGCGGAGATCACCACGGCCAGTAGCCAGTCCCCTACTGATCTTTCCGGTTGTGACTTGCTGGTTCTCGGCGGCCCCACCTACGGATTTGCGCCCAACCTGCCCATCCGGCGCTACATTGGCCGCCTGAGAGACCTGGGAGGTCAGCGCACCGTGACCATCATCACCGCGCTGGGGGTGGGCGAACGCTCGGCTGCCATTATGGAAGGTCTTGTTCGAGAGGCAAATGGGGACTTGGTCAAGGGGTTGCTCCTGTACAAGATGCGGCCCAACGACGACGATTTGCTACCGGACACTTTTGCCAAGTTTATGATTACACAGAGACTCGCGGAGAATTCACCGAGACACA
>DUEK01000126.1 GCA_011192155.1 Thermoflexia bacterium | reverse complement strand
GTCTCGACTTCTTCCCGGTCAGCCGCCTCAGGTTCTTCGGTTTTCGGGTTGTGGCGGCGTCCCCGTTCCGCTCTGAACTCTGACCTGCTCGGAGCGCAGCGGAGAGCAGGCACTCTGGCCTCTGAAACTCTGGGCTCCGCGCGAAGCGCGGGCCTGTACTCTGGGGGGAGTCCAGAGGGGGGCGAATGCCCCCCTCTGGTCGCGCCGCAGGCGCGGCCGTAGCCGCGATTTCCAATCGCGCCCAGCACGGCAACAGCGCGAAATTGCGTAAAGCGGCGTTTGGCAGTATCCTTATCCCACAAATCACGCATTACGAATTACGCATCACGAAAAGGAGCATACAAAATGGACCCCGTAACAATCGCAACAGCAGCAGTAGCATTTCTATCCCCCTATCTGCTCGAAGGGGGCAAGGCGGCGGCCAAGAAAGCGGGCGAGTCACTGATAGCCGCCCTGGAGCGCCGCTTTAAGGATAAACCCGTGCCAGAGACAGCGCTAAAAGACCTGCAAGCCGACCCTCAAGACCCCGACAACCAGGCTGCGCTGCGCAAGGAACTCAAAAAATCCCTGGCCGCCGACGCCGACTTTATGGCGGCAGTGACCAGGCTGCTGGAACAAGCGGAAACGGAGGCCGCGGCCGCCGGCCAGCAGATATCGCTGACCGGCTCTGGCGCAATCGCCGTGGGGAACGGCGCGGTCGCGGCGGGGGCCGGTGGCGTCGCCGTTGGCGGGGACGTCAAAGGCTCGATCACCACCGGCGACCACGTAGGGGCGTAGGGGCGTAGCGCTGCTGCGCCCAGGTAGAGGCGTAGCGCTGCTGCGCCCACGTAGGGGCGTATAGCACTGCTATGCCCCTACTACCGCGCCCAAGGAGTAAAGAACAATGAAACATTGCCCACAATGCAACACCCAACTACCCGACGATGCCCGCTTCTGCCCCAACTGCGGCGCTTCCCAGCAGCCATCATTTGATGACCCACCACCGTTCCTGACCAATCTCGTCGGCTCGGGCGCCATCGCCCACGGCGATGGCGCGGTGGCAGCAGGGGAAGGAGGGGTAGCTATTGGTGGAGACTTTGAGGGCATTCTGATCGTCGGTGATGTTTTGGTGCGCGGTCTGGAGCGTTTGTCGTTCGATTACGCCGGTCGTATCCAGAACTTTGTCAACGAATACCTGGGCACTTTAGAGAGTCCTGTTCCCTTTGGCGGCCGCCAGGCCGAAATTGCAGCGCTCGATGAATGGCTGACAAATTCGGAATCACCGCCCTACGCTCTGATAGCAGCGGAGGCGGGCAGAGGCAAGTCCGCCTTGCTCGTCCGTTGGACACAAGCGGTGATTGCGCAGGGACTTGCCCACGTCGTGTTCATTCCCATCAGTGCTCGTTTCAACACTAATCGCGCCAGCGTCACCTTCGCAGCCCTGGCAGCCAGGTTAGGCGAGATTTACGAGGAACCGGTCAAATCCGCCGATTTGTCGGTTGACCAGTGGCGCGAAACCTGTCTGAGTTACCTACGCCGCCCCCCGCCTACTCATAAACCACTGTTGGTGATCTTGGACGGTCTGGACGAGGCATCCGATTGGCAGTCTGGGCCAGACCTGTTTCCGCTCCCCCCCACAGAAGGAGTGCGGGTCGTCGTCTCTGCCCGTTATCTCGTCAACGACGTGGATGAGCGGGGCTGGTTGCGGCGTTTGGGCTGGGAGCAAGCCGGGCTGACCTGCACGATTCCCCTACCTCCTCTGACGAGGACGGGGGTGAGGGAAGTGCTGCAAACGATAGACGTCCCGCTCGTCAAACGAGCAGACGTCCCGCTCGTCAGACGAGCGGACGTGATTGAAGAGCTGTTCCGTTTGAGTGAGGGTGATCCACTGCTAGTCCGGCTGTACGTAGACGCATTGCTGCCTTACGGCGCGCGAGCGGCCTCACTCCATCCCCAAGACCTGCCGACGATCAAAGATGGTCTGACCGGCTACTTTGAGCGCTGGTGGGACGATCAACGCCAACTCTGGGGCGAGGCTGCCCCCCTTCGTGAGAGAAAAGTACAACTCACCCTCAACCTGCTGGCCTGTGCGCTAGGTCCCTTGAGCCGGGATGATTTGCTGAACCTAGCCCCTGCCGACGCGAACCTGAGTACGTGGAGCCTGGAGCGCGCCCAGGATGCGTTAGCCCGCCTCCTGATCGGTGATGGCGACGAACAAGGATATGTCTTTAGCCACCCGCGATTAGGTCACTACTTTTACGAGCGCTTGACAGATAGAGAACGGCGAGCGTGGGAGCAGCGCTTTTTGGACTATGGTCGGGATACGCTCGACAGATTGAACACGGGCGCCCTGGCGGCGGATGCGGCGCCGACCTATGTCATGGAACACTATAGGTCGCATTTGCAGCGCGTCCAAGCTCCATTTAAAGAGGCGTATGCCCTGCTCAGTGAGGGCTGGTTGCGAGCGAGACAGGCGTTAAGAAGCACGCGCTCCGCTTTCCTGGACGACGTCAACTATGTCTGGCGATTGGCGGAGGCTGAGGACAATCTGCCTGTACAGATAAAATGCGCCTTGTGCCACGCCAGCCTGACCGAGCAGAGCGCCAATACATCTCCCACCTTGCTGGCACTGGCTTTAGAACAGGAAATGATGACGCCTTTGCAAGCCCTGCGTACCGTACGAGCGATACTGATTGACAGGGAACGTCACGAGACATTGTCGGCCATCATAGATCACATCCCCCCATCGCTGTTGGCCAAAGAATTTGGCGATAAAGAGATAGCCGAAAGTCGTAGGCAGGGCAGCACGTACGAGTCTGTTTCCAGCGAACCACCCTTCGAGTGGCAAGAGGACACGCGTGTCCCACCTGGGGCCTGTGCCAGGATCGGAATAGACGACCATATATCGCCTGCCTTGCTGCCCCAGGTGCTTGACGCAGTTCTGGCTATTAAAGATAAATTCGATTTCTTCTTTATTTTGCGGGATTTGGCTCGGCTCCTGACTCTGCCAGAGTTGGCGTCCAGAGCGTTCCTCGCCGCCGGTTCCAGATCGGTTAGCAGTTCGATACCATATCGAGCTAAATCACTCAGAGATCACCGGGAAGAAATTCTGGCCCGGCTCGCTACGTATATCCCGTCAGAGTCATTGCCCGACCTGCTGCGCCAGGTGATTTCCGCCACCAACGCGATCGGAGATGACTGGCAACAAGCAGTTCTCCTGACCAATCTGGCCCGATACCGTCCGTCAGACGTCCACGAACGTACCTCGTTCGAAGCACTGTCCATTCTGAGCCAGATCGGGGACAATCGAGACGATGTGACGAATCGCGCTCTCGCCTTTACCTATCTCATCCCTCATCTTGCTCGCAAATTGCAGGGAGATGCGTTCGCCCAGGCGCTCTACGCGCTCGGGCGCATGCCTCTTGAGAATGAGGACGAATATGATCGTCTATTGATCAGGCTCATTCCACACATTCGTCCCAGATTTCTATCCAAAGCTGCGGCAACGGCCATAAAAGGGACGCGCCCTTTTCTCATCTTTCTGCGTCTCTGTTGCAAGTTCGTTCGAAGGTGGTTGGTCCGCGTTAAACTGATCAAAGAGCCACCCTGGCGAGATTACGTGTGGAGTAGGATAGGGCACAGATATTCAGAACAAACGCTCGAGTCTATGTCCGATGCCGAGCTTTTGGCGGCCGCTCTGGCTACTGCAGGCTCTGACCATCCACACTATGTAGCTCAGGATATGGTCGAGAAGGCAACGATTTTGGACGATCTCGCTTTCGATATGCCCGACGACCTGCTCCTGGAAGCGCTTGCCATCGCGGTTGACATTTGTGGTTATCGCGGGCGGCTACTGATTGAAGAAGCAAGAGTGTGGGCCTTGACCACCATCGGGGCCAGATTGACAAAGCTGGCACAATCTCGGCCTGACCTGGTTCGCGCTCGGGGAAAAGAGATGCTGCAATTTCTGGCAACTCTCCCCCGTCCCGAGTTCTTGATGGTTCTTGATACCCTGGTAGATTTCTACTTGACGGCAGTGGAGGAGAAGAAAAAGAAAGAGATCGCCGGTGGGATATCCCATGCTGTACGAGAGATATGCCGGTGGTGGCCCTGATTATGCACCAGGAGAATCATACCTAGCTCGCAGCCCCCGGCTGTGGGGGCTGCGCCCATTCCGCGCGGCAGCGCCAGCCGTGCGTAGGAGGTTCACGATGAAACATTGCCCCCAATGCAACACCAAACTACCCGACGATGCCCGCTTCTGCCTCAACTGCGGCGCGCCACAAGAAGGAGTGTCCCAGACGACCGTGTCCGGCGACGGCGCTATCGCCCAGGGACCTGGCGCTGTAGCCGCCGGCGCAGGAGGCGCGGCGGTGGGCGGCGACGTCCACGGCGACGTCATCGTCGGCGAACGGCCCCAGGACCCCACCGACCTGCGCACCGCCTACCTCAACCACCTCTTTGAGACCGCTGGCGCCCTCTCCCTCTCCGGCATAGACCCCAAGGCCGCCAGCGAGGCCGAGGCCCGTCTCAATCTCGGTGCCGTCTACACCTCCCTGCTCACCCTGACCTCCGAGGAGTGCGAGCGGTTGCAGGCTCGCGAACGCC
>DUEK01000125.1 GCA_011192155.1 Thermoflexia bacterium | reverse complement strand
CTGACCCGCTTCGCCGGTATGCTCTACGAGATGTTGGATGAAAGAAACCAGGTTTTTGACAAAAACCTGGTTTCTTACGCCGAAATCTACACCGGCCTGACCGGCTATCCCGGCGGCGAGGAGATCGCCCGCACGTTTGAGGCTATGGCTGCATTCCTCTCCTACGATGACCTATCTGATCTGCCCAGAAACCAGGTTTTTTCTGAAAAACCTGGTTTCTCTCCTATCCGCCCCACCGTCCTGACCGCGCTATCCCGCCTGGGCGAGGTGGGCGCGGAGGTCGCCGCTTACCAGGACTCTACCAGCCGGGTCAATCAACTGGCCGCGCTGGCCCGCGCCACTGATGACCTGGACGACCTGGACGAATACGTCGCGGTGCAGGTGATGGCCCCGGAGCAGTATATCCTGCGCCGCATCATCCAGCAGTGGCGGCGGCTGGTCAGCGAGGCCGGCGGCGAGGTGGGCCGCGCCGAGGAGATCGGCCCGGTCGCCAACCCCTACGTAGCCGGCCCCCCGGTGGTCGAAGACCTGTTCGTGGGCCGCGAGGACATCCTGCGTCGCCTGGAAGAACTGTGGGGCGGTGAGGGGCAGAGACCCTCGGTCGTGATCTACGGACACCGGCGCATGGGCAAATCCTCCATCCTGCACAACCTGGGCGCCCGCTTTGGGACACAGACGGTGGTCGTGGACTTTAACATGCAGCGCGCGGGGCTGGTCGCCAGCACCGGCGAACTGCTCTACAACCTGGCGCTGGCATTGTATGACGCGGGAGAAGAAACCAGGTTTTTCGGAAAAAACCTGGTTTCTTTCGAGGAACCCCACGAACAACAATTCACTGCCCACAACTCCTACACCGCTTTCGACCGCTTCCTCAAGCACCTGGGCCGTGTGCGGGCAAGGCGGCGCTTTATCGTCACCGTGGACGAGTTCGAGTTGATCGAGAAAGGCATCCAAGAGGGCCAGTTGGAGCCCCGCCTGCTCGATTTCTGGCGCGGGCTGATCCAGACCTATCCCTGGTTCGTGATGGCCTTTGCCGGGCTGCACACGCTCCAGGAGATGACGCGCGATTACTGGCATCCGCTCTTTGGCAGCGTCACCCCCATCCCCGTCAGCTTCCTGGGCCACGCGGCAGTCTGGCGGCTGATCACCCAGCCCACGCCCGATTTCTCGCTGGATTACGACCGGGAGGCGGTGGAGCGCATCATCACGCTCACCCACAGTCAGCCGTACCTGGCGCAACTGATCGGCCACGGACTGGTGACCCGCTTTAACCGCCAGACCTTTGAAGAAGGAAAGGAACGGGAACGGCGTTTCAGCCTAGCCGATGTCGAGGCGGTCGTCAACGCGCCCGAGTTCTACCGCGACGGAGACGCCTACTTTACCGGCGTCTGGCGGCAGGCAGAGTCGAGCAATCCGCCGGGGCAGACGACCGTGCTGCGCGCGCTGGCGCAGTCAGAGGCAGGGATGCCAGTTGGTGAGATTGCCCATCGGGTCGAGCTTACCCCGGAGGAAACCAGACGCGCACTGGAGACACTGGCACAGCACGACGTTGTGATGGAAATAGAAGAACGCTGGCAGTTTACCGTAGAGCTGATGCGCCGTTGGGTAAGAAACCAGATAAGAAACCAGGTTTTTCGGAAAAAACCTGGTTTCTAATTCTCTGAAGGAGAAATCAAATGACAAACCGTAAACCCTTGATTGCCCTACTCATCGCGGGGGTCGTGCTGCTCGTGGCGGCCGGGGTTGCATATCTCTTACATTCACAAAGCAGCCAGCCGAGTATCACCCCGCCCCCCTCGCTGGCCGAGTTGGCCGAGCAGTACCCCAAACTGGCCCACATCCTCCAAGACCCCGAATTGGACTCGGTCTACAAAGAGTTCCTCCTGGCCTACGAGGAAGGGGGCGAGGAAGCGGCGCTGGAACTGGCCGGTAAGCGCGGCATGCTCACCCCCCAAGGGGACGTCGCCATCACGCTCATCCTGGATACGGAGGATAACGCTCCGCTCGTGGCCCAATTGGAGGCCGCCGGCGTCAACGTCGTCAGCGCCTACCGCGACCGGGTCAACGTCGCCGTGCCGGTGACGCAGATCACGGATGAGTTGGAATCGGCCCACCCCGGCGCGACCTTTGCCCAACTCACCGAACTGGAACACGTCATCGGCGTGGAACTGCCAGAGACGCGCGCGCCCGATGGGAGCGACATCGAAGGGGAAGGAGTGGCTATCATAAACGCCGACGACTGGCGACTGGCCGGGTTCAGCGGCGCGGGGCTGCGCATCGGCGTGCTCGACCTGGGCTTTTATGGCTATCAAGACCTGCTGGGCGTCGAACTGCCGGACAATGTCACAATGGAAACTTTTGGTTGGTACGACGAGGAGGAGGTTCACGGCGCCGCCTGCGCCGAGATCATCCACGAGGTGGCCCCGGAGGCCGAACTCTTTTTCGCCTGGTACGATGGCTCCGACGCCGCGATGGGCGAGGCGGTGGATTGGCTCACGGAGCAAGAGGTAGACATCATCTCCCACTCGGCGGGGGGGTTGGTCGGTCCTCGCGACGGCAGCGAATGGGACGCCCTGCTGGTGGACGATCTGGCCGCCCAGGGCATCCTGTGGGTCAACTCGGCCGGCAACGAGGGGCAGGGCCACTATCGGGGCACGTTCACCGACGAGGACGGCGACAACCTGCACGAGTTCGCGCCGGGCGACGAGATGCTGCCCATCTACAACTGGGGCTTTGTCAAAGTCATCCTCAGTTGGGACGACGACTGGGAGCGAGCCGCTCAAGATTATGAGCTTTACCTCTACGACGCGAACGGCAACGAACTGGCCGTCTCCCAGGACGCACAGTCAGGCGAGTTTGGAAACGAACCTTATGAGGGAATCTTGTACGAGACCGGCGGTGACACCGTCTACGCCGTCGTCGAGGCCTACGAGGTTGACGAGGCCGTGACGCTGGATATTTACGTGAACGGCGGCGACGTGGCCTATCCCTCCCCGGCTCACAGCATTTGCCCGCCGGGGGATGCGCTGGGGTCGCTGACGGTGGGCGCGGTCAACTATTGGGATGACTCCCTGGCCGACTATAGCTCCCAGGGCCCCACCAGCGACGGGCGGCTCAAGCCGGAAATCGCGGCCCCGGCGGGGGTCTCTGGGTCCACCTACGGCCACAACGGATTCGATGGCACGTCGGCCTCCTGCCCCCACACCGCCGGGGCCGCCGCGCTGGTCTGGCAGGCCCACCCCGAGTTCAGCCGCCAGGAGGTGGTGGACTTTTTGCTGACCAACGCCCTGGACCTGGGGCCTTCCGGCCCAGACACCGGCTACGGCTACGGGCGACTGCAACTCTCGTCGCCGCCCGCAGAAATCCCCCCCACTCCACCGCCCGACGCCGACACGCCCGTCTCGCCCTCCGATGTGACTCCCGCGCCGTTGCCCTCCCCCACTCCCGTGACTTTTGTCACCGTCACTCCGGCGCCAGCATCAGTATCGCCGCCGCCTGGTTCTGGAACGGGCGTCAGTCTGCTGGCGTTGACGGGCATCGGACTGCTCATCGGGGGGCTGGGCTGCGCCGGGGCGGGCCTATTGCTCGTGGGCGCGGTCGGCCTGATCATCATGGGGCGGCGCTCGCGGCGCGCTCAACCAATTCCACAGCAAGCCTCCTCACCTGCTCCCCCGCAGCTTCAGCCCACGCGCTGCCAGTCCTGCGGAGCGGCGATACGGCCCGGCGCGCGTTTCTGCCCCGCATGCGGCCAGTCCGCCGCGCCGCGTGCATGCCGCAACTGCGGGGCCGCGATGAAAGAAAATTCCCGCTTCTGCCCCAAGTGCGGGCAGCCTGTATAACTCTGTCATCAGCCCGCACTCCATCCCTGCTACTATAAAAAGTACAACAAGGGGGCAAGTCTCATCGGGAAAGAGGTCGCGGCCGCACAAGGCAACGATCTAGAAAACGGCAAAGAGCAAGTTATGCACGAGCTATTGAGCAAAGAATCACTGCTCGCGATAGAGAAGCGCCTGCGCCAGTTCGTAAAGCGCCTGAGCGGCAGGGCCTTGCACGTTCGATTCCTCTAACGCGACTAACGCCTGGGCGTGATGCTCCAGCATCAGTTGTTCCGTGTATGCGCGGCTGTTTGTTCCTTCCAACAACTCTGTCGCATAACAGACATCGTCCGCCGAGAGGTTATCCCGCGCCAGCAACGCGCGCAGTTCCACGTTCTGCTCCAGACCATGTAGGATGGGTAGCGATTTCTTGCGCCGGGCGATGTCGGCGCCGGCCGGTTTGCCGGTGACGATCGGGTCTCCCCAAATGCCCAACACGTCATCGCGCATCTGAAAGGCCAAGCCCATGTGGTAGCCAAACGCTCCCAGTCGCTCGCGCTGGACGGCGGGGGCGGCAGCAATGAGAGTGCCCATCCCACAGGCGCAGGCCGCCAGTGCAGCGGTTTTCCCCTCGACCATCGCCACATAGTCCGTGATAGAAACATCGTCCTGGCTCTCAAAGCCAATATCGAGATACTGGCCGGCGGTGATATCAACACAGGTGTGGTTCAGGCAATGCAGGGCTTCTACGACCGTCGCAGCCGGCACGCCTCGCTCAGAGAGTCGCAGCAAGGCCAGTTGAGACAGCGCAAAAAGTGTATCCCCGGCATTGATCGCTTGCGCTTCCCCCCATAACGTCCAGACGGTAGGGCGCCCGTGGCGGGTCTCGTCTTGGTCTTCAATGTCATCATGGATGAGGGTAAAGTTGTGCATAAGCTCGATGGCGGCCGCGGCGGGTAGAGCCTGCTCCCAACCACCGCCGCAGGCTTCACAGGTCAGCAGGCATAGCATGGGGCGTATGCGCTTGCCGGTTCGGGACTGGCAGGGATTAAAGGTGTCATCGGCCCAACCCATGTGGTAGCGCAGCATGCCAAAGAGACCAGCGTGACGCAGATCGACGGCTTGGACAACAGAGCGCATCTCTTCTTCAATATAAGGCAAGTAACGGGCAAATAACGTTTCGAGCAACATTTAGGATATGCTCCTCCGCATATTCGTTCAACAAGTTGCCAATGGGGCTATTATACAATACCCAGGCAGCTATAGCCCTTCGACCCCGTTGCGGCTGAAAATAATCGCCCGAGCTGCCTCAACGTCCACCTCCGTATCCACGCAGCCATCTCGCAGCAACGGCACTACAGATATGAGCGGATGGTCGTGTTCCCACTCCATCTTGTCAATGGCCTCCACTCCCTCTTCAAGCTCCTGCTGACAGGCCACGGCGACCACGCCTGCCGGTTGGTGCTCGGCCAGAAAGCGCACGGCCATTCGCCCGCCAGGGGCAATGCAGACACCCTTGTAGCCAGCCTCGATGGCGGCAGCGCGCAGCTGGTAGATGGCACACTCGGTGTGGTCACATCCCGTACAATCCAACCCCTGCTTTGTCATCTTACCCGGGCAGCCTTGGCTGGGGCGAAGGCAGTGTGGAAGCAGCAACACTCGTTCATCGAAAGGCACGTTTTCCACAACGCTGCTGGTAAATGTTTGTCTAGTTATGTCTTTCATATCTTTATCCTCGAGCATCGGGTAGTCCCACTATAGTACACAACGGCGGAAATCCCTTGTCAGTTAGCCGTTCAAATTGGGCACGAACGAAGGGGGGTTTACGCCGAGTTGTACTAGCCACATTTCAAAACCCCCAATGACCGTCCAAGTTACGGTGCGGCGGAGACCAAAGGGGTATGTTGAAGGGCTGGGATGTCGGCAACCCCGGTAGCGAACATGGCGACACGTAATTGGGTAACTAGCACGGCAATGAGATCAGTCACGGCAGCGATAGATTTGCTGGCAGCGTGTAAGAAAGGCCCGGCCGCGCCACACGCGGTTGCGCCGAGCGCGATAGCCTTGGCTACCTGGATGCCATCGCGAATGCCCCCGCTGGCAATAGCGAGTAACTCTGGCGCGCCCCGGAGGGCCATCAGTAAACTTTCGGCGGTAGGGATGCCCCAATCGGCAAAGGCCGCCGCCACCTGGCGTTGAAGCTCATCCGTGGCGCGGTGCATCTCCACTTGGCTCCACGAACTGCCCCCAGCTCCGGCGACCTCAATCGCCGCCACGCCGACGTTTGCCAGTTGGCGGGCCACTCGCTCTGAAATGCCCCATCCCACCTCTTTGACGACTACTGGCACCTCCAGCGCCTGACAGACCGCTCCGATCTTGGCTAACAGTCCAGCGAAACAAGTATCTCCTTCAGGCTGAAGCGCCTCCTGCAGCGGGTTAAGATGTAGGATGAGGGCATCGGCTTCTACCATCTCGACGGCGCGACGACATTCGTTGGGGCCGTAGCCATAGTTCAACTGCACCGCACCCAGGTTAGCCAGAAGCAAGATATCGGGGGCGACGCGACGCACTCGATAGGTATCCGCCAGGGTGGGGTTTTGTATAGCAGCGCGCTGCGAGCCTAGCCCCATTCCAATACTGGCAGCCTGGGCAGCTTCCGCCAGCCGCTGGTTGATTACGCCGGCCTCTGGCGTGCCGCCCGTCATTGAGGAGATAAGGAGTGGAGCCGCCAATCGCTTGCCCAATAAGGTAACGGAAGTATCCACGTCTTCAAGGTCCAAGCCCGGCATCGCACAGTGGGTAAAGCGATAACGCTCAAAGCCAGTAGAGACGTGCTTAAAGCCAATATCCTCCTGCAAATTGATGCGGATGTGGTCGGATTTGCGTTGCTGATGTTGTGACGACATGGTCTCCTAACGTAACCTGAAATGCTCATCGGTGTTACTTACGGTAGATGCTATGATACCCGCAGTGGGGTTGGTTGTCAAATCGGCGAGTCCTATCAGTTTGACAAACTCCCATCTACGAGTAAAATATCGTTATTGTCATTGTTAGATCAAAAAACTGAATGGAGGTAACACTTAATGGCAGATACACTCGATCGAACAAAAGGAATCATAGTTGACCTGTTGGGAGTGGACCCAGCCCAGGTCACGCCAGACGCCCGCTTCCGCGAGGACCTGGAGGCGGATTCGCTCGACCTCGTCGAATTGATTATGGCGTTCGAGGAAGAGTTCGATGGCGAGATCTCTGACGACGAGGCTCAGCAGATCACGACCGTCGGCGCGGCAGTGGCCTACATCGAAGAGCGTATGCTCAAGTAACGCTCCGGTTCTACGTGAGTTGACGTGAGGCATTGGGCTATCGGCAGCCGCCGATGGCCTTTTGCTTTGGGCAGTATGCGTTACAGCGAGTTTGAAATAAAGCGAACGGCTGCCAGTGGGGCCAAAATTCGTTCGTTTCCCAATTCGTTGTAGTGTTGTGGGAGGCGGAGCGCACCTATGATCGCTCTATTGCCCACTTTATCCACATCTACAGCCAGTGGTCGTAACCAAAATGTAACAACCTGGCAACCCCCAAACAGTCCCTGCTGTGATATGCTGTAGGCAGAATGAAACAAAAGATAAAACATCGGATCAGGTTATACCGCGCGTTCCGGCAGGTTGGAATATGCGCAGCGATAATCGCCGCGCTGACCGGCGCGCTCGCCGCCGCAGGGGCCGCGCCAGCGCCCGCCCGCGCCGAGATTCCGCCCCACTTGGGCTATGGCGTCAACGTGCGCCAGAAAAGCAGCATTGACCCTCTCTTTGCGCCGCTGGGCTTTGACTGGATAAAATTATGGGAAGAGTACGAAATAGACCCGCCGGCCGAAAGGTTTCCATACTATGTTCTGTTCACCATTGATTGCCGTAGCGGGATGCCAGATGACCTCGACGCCTGGGGCGATCACATTGAGACAATCGCTGAAGCAGGCTTGGGATTCATCGAGGCCTACGAGATCTGCAACGAGCCTAACGTCGAACGGTTCTGGAGCGGGCAGCCGCCCGACCCGCGCGAGTACGTCCAAATGCTCCAGGTGGCCTACCAGCGCATCAGGGCAGTTGATCCGGGCGCCATCGTCGTCAGCGCGGGATTGGCACCAGTGGGCCGCATCCAGGGCGGCTGCGATGGGTTGAGCGGCAACGACTGTCACGCCATGGACGAGCGCGAGTACGCCCGCGTGATGTTCCTCTGGGGCGCGGGCGACTATTTCGACGCTTTTGGCTACCACCCCTACGGCTTTGCCTACCCGCCGGAAAAAGACCCCGGCAGTGTATCCAACGGATTTGCCTTCCGTGGGGCCGAAGTGATGCACAATCTAATGAAGCAGTACGGTCTGGACCACAAGCCCATCTGGGCCACTGAGTTTAGCTGGCTGCGCGACGACGATGACTATGGCGGTGTGCCCTCCGATTGCAATAGCGATTACGAGGCAAGTTTCAGTTGGATGGAGGTATCCGAGCAGGAACAGGCCGACTATCTCACGGGGGCTTTCCAATACGCCGACGATAACTGGCCCTGGATGGGGCCAATGTTCGTCTGGAACCTGGACTGGCACGATTATCATCTCTGGGATTGCGAGGCGGCGCGCTACTTTTCCATACTCAAAACCAGCCTTTCGGGCCAGGGGTTTGCCCGCCCCGCACCGGAGAGTCTGGCCGAGTTTCGCCTGGCTCCGAACGGCACGTGGTACAAACTCGACACCTACCACACGCTGGCCTACGATGCGTTGGCGGCGATGGAGAAACGTCCCGGCAGCTTTGCCCCCAGGCTGATGATCACTCCTGACGCTCTCACCTTCCTGATTGACGTGGACGAACCGGGCGTCTATACAGCCACGCTTTACCCCACGAACAGTGGCTATCAGACGCTGTTCTGGACAGCATCTGTGGCGACGGGTTTGCAAGTAACACCTACGCTGGCGATCACCACCGGCATCCAGAGCGCGCCGCTGGCGGTGACGGTGGACACCACCGGCTACGTCACGGGCACATTCACCGGAAGCATCAGTGTGACAGCCACGACGAGCGACGTGTTGGACTCGCCCCAGGTGATTCCAGTGACGCTGCGCGTCGTGCCGGAGGTGTATCGCGTGTACCTGCCGGTCGCGCTACGTTCCGCGCCCTGACGAGTGACCGTGTCCTCCAACGTCTGCTAAGAAACAGCTCTTTGGAAAAACCCAAAACCCCGCCCTCGCTGTTTCTCGTAAAATGAAGGACACCGTAGGGGTTTTGGGCGCTAATGAGTCGAGTAG
>DUEK01000124.1 GCA_011192155.1 Thermoflexia bacterium | reverse complement strand
CGCCGTTAAAGGCGATGGGGCCTTCGTAGCGCGAACCGGCCTGGCGCAGCATATCTACGTTGGTGTTGACCGGCGCGCTGACGAAATCGGCCACCCGCGTGTCGAAGGGATTCAGCCCGCCGGTGACACGCTTGATCCAGCCCTCGGCGAGCTGCGCGCGCACTTCGGAGGGCTTGGCCGAGGGGTCGCCCGCGAACGCGCTCCAGCGATAGGCGTTGCCGCATACCTCATAGCCCTTGTAGCGTACGATGAGCCAGTTGTCGCTCAATGTGGTGGGGTTGGCGCCTTCGATGGTGATCTCTGGCCCCATGGCGCTCGCGCCCGGTTCCAGCCGCGTCCACGTCTGCCAGGGATAGCTGGGCGGCAGTTGCGAGGGCGACACGCCTGTGTCATCCACCGGGGCCAGCCACCACTCGAACTCGAAATCGTCCGGGCGGCCGCCAAAGTCGCCAGTGTGACGCAGGGTCAGTTTTTCGTCGAACAGGTTGTCCGACTGCACCACCAGCACGTTGCCCCGGTAGGTGCTATCCTCGCCCAGGTGATTCTGGGTGCAGCCAACCTTGATCACCTGCAAAGAGACCGGCAAGTCGCCCGCGGCCGGGTCGTTGTTGTAGGCCAGCGTGACGTAACCGACGCCGGCCGCGTTACCCGCGCTCAACGCCTTGCCCTTGCCCACGCCTTCGTAAGGTTCGGGGTTACCGTCGCCGTTCGCATCCTGCGCGCCGATGAGCAAGTCCTGATCGGGGTTGCCATCGCCGTCGAGATCGATCTGGCGTGGGTTGTGCGTCTTGTGATAGAGTTCCTCAATGGCGACCCGGTAGGTATCACAATGTTCCTTGCCCTCCGGACACAGCGCCAGCAGGCGCTCTTTGTCGGCCCCAGACATTACGTTCAGGAGCAGCAGCGGATCGCCCTTGATGTAAGCTGGTGATGCGCCGTCGTAATAGCCACGGAAGATCAGCTCGCCGTTGACGTCGTCGTACAGAATGCGGCTGCGCACGGAAAAGGGCAGCGCCAGATCCAAATCATCTTTGTTGCCGACGACGGCCAGGCCGCCACCGAACAAGAGACGCTCGGTCTGGATGACGGTAGGCAGGGCATAGTTGTTATTGATCCTGATAGGCAAACTCACTCGCACCTCGCCCACCGGATCGATCAATTGCACCAGTGAGCGCGTCACTTCCTGGCCCGCAAGCACGATCTTGCCCGCGTCGTTATCCCATTGGCCAGGGGCATAGTCGTCATAGATGCGCGATACAGCTAATTGATTCGCCACGCCCGAAACCCCACCTTTGGCACGCTCATAGACCGTCTCGCCCACCGATAGTAAAGCCGGCAAGGGCGGCCAGGTCACGTCGTAAGCGACGGGCAAAACTTGGGTGGCGTCGCCTTCCTCGGGGAAATCCGCATAGCTCATCGTGCCCTGCACCAGTTGGTCCATCCACGGGATGCAGCGCCCCGCGCGCTCATCGGCGGCCAGGGGTTGATCCGTGGAGTTGCCGTCGGCGTCCAGCTGCACCAGACCCAATGCTACAGCGTGGGCGTCGTCCAGGTAAAAGCCGGCTTGCAGGGGATAAAAGTACAACATCTCCATACCGCCCGCCGCTCGCGCCCACAACATACCTTTGAAATCCCGCCAGAAGGGCCGCGCGGTTGCAATGTCGGCGGGGATGGTCTGCTCGCAGGGCTGCATATCGAGCAGTCCCTGCATCGGCACCGGCGCGTAGATGGGATTGCCGGCAGTGATGCCGAATTCCAGTGATTCGTAGGCCGGTCCGTATAGAGAATCGGCCGTGATGCTTAAGGCGGTATCGGTGTCCACCGCCGGCGGTGCGCCCACGGCCTCGAAGCTCAGATCCGCCAGCAGTAGATTGCCGCTCAGACCGTGCTTGTTGCGCGTCTGAAGCACCAGGACGAGTTCTCCCGGCGCAACGAGGCGACAGCCTGTACCGGTGGCCTCGGGCAAGTCGCCAGCGATGGCGTCCTCGTTTTCCGTGACCGACACCGTCTTCACCGCGCTCTGCCCGGCGAAGAGCCCGTTGTTGGCCGTCACGCTCACCGTATAGTCGCCCACCGCGCCGTAGACGTGGCTGACCTCGGCCCCCGCGATGCGGGTGACGCCATTGCCAAAATCCCACGTATAGCGCGCGTCGGTACCAGATTGCAAGTTGGCCCGCATCCGCACCGTGCGCATGGGCTGGATGCCCAGGGGCGCGTTGGTCTCGATGCTCAGGCCATAGAGATCCTCGATCAAGTCCTGGCGATTAGGCTCGCACTGCGTGGGCGTCACCTCACTCACGTCGTACTGCACGGTGACGGTGACCGAGCGCAGGGCGCGGGCGCCCAATGCCTCAACGGCCAACGTCGCCTCGCCGTCGGGCGGCAAATCAGCATTGCCCACCCGCAACGTAAGGGCGGGCGGTGTTGCAGCGGCGGTCATATATGCCGTAGGCCCATACGACGGCCCGAACAGCCCGGATTTTATACTGTCTATACCACTGGAGGTAAGCAGCGTAATCGTGCCGTCATCTGTGAAGACGTTCGTGACGGCGGTGGCGGTGCGGGTCAGCACCACGGAATAGACGCCAATCTTGGGTTGATCGTCCTCGCGCGGATCGAGGTACTTGAGCAGGGCGTAGGGCTGAGAGGTCAAATCGGTGCGTAGCGCGTACAGCGCCGGGCCAGTGTTGCCCAGATTAGAGGTGGCCAGCAGTGCGTGCTCATCGTTGAGGCTGTAGCCCGGCTCATCCGCGTCCGGCTGATGATAGACCGTCGGGTTTTTGTAATACGTGGTGTTCAGCACCGTCTGCCCGCCAATTTCGGAGCCTAGCTCGCTGGCGATGACGATTTCCGGTGGGTCTGCGGGCCATTCGCAGCGGTAGCCGACCGATTTGACCGGCCAGGCGACGTTGCGTGCGTCGGGCCGGTACCAGGCCACCCGCAAGTCATGAGCACCGACAGCAAGATCGGGATTAGCAGAGAAATCCGTCGGCGCAGTGTCAAGGATGGGGATGATCGGCCCTTCGCGTGTCTCCCGGTTGTGCGCCGGAGGTATCAAGTTACCCACCGTGTTCTGCACGCGAGCCATGTCGAGGGTGGTGCGCGCGCCGTCGTAGGCGTCGCCGGACAGGATATAGCCGGACTTGTCCTCCGGGTCCTGGTGGCGGTCGGCATCGAGCAACGAGCCGTAAGCCAGCGTTGTGCCGATCTCGCACCCGGTGCGTTCTAAGCGCATATCGCGGACGCCGGCCGTGTTCCAATCCACGGTCTTGATCACCTGCACCTGGAGCGCAGCGCCATTTTGTGTGCCTTTGCCCCAGTTGAGGACCGTATAGGCCGCCGCCCCAGAAGCATAGACGCTGCGCGTAAAGATGCCCGCGCTCAACACCGTGGTCTCTTGATCAAGATCGCGGTTTTTGAAGGGCGTGGCCGTTGAGACAGTGTACTCTTCGTTGAGAGCATCGTGCGATAGATCGACCGACGCACTGGAGATATGGATCTGGGGCGTGTCAGGCCACTCGACGATGCCGATTTGGGTCATTCTCTGTTGTACTAGTGGGTCTGGATCGGTCTTCCAGTCGACGCTCACCAGCTCCCCATCATTTAACGTGTCATTCCCGTCGTTGGGCGAGGGACGCAGCGGGATGTCCTCCATCAGCGCCATATTCCAGCCGTGGTAGGGGTACTGGTTGCCCCCTTTGTCGAGCGAATCCCGTTCCTCGCCGCCGCCCAGGTACCAGAGCGGCGCTTGATTCCCAACCGTGCTGGGCGGGCGAGGCAGCGCTTCTCCCACGACCCAGGGTTGGAGCTCGTAGGCGCCGACGTCACAGTTGTAATCGCTGCTCACGCCGCGCTGCGGCAAGAGCGTTCCGCGCTGATCCGTCGCTTGCGTGTGGGTCAGGACGGTGAGCGTCCCTTGCCCGAGGCGCTCGCGGCTGGCGTCATCATAGACGGTATAGACGTGGTCGCCGGGTGTGGTGAACTGCACCTGGCGGGAGGATGCTCCCGCCGCCGCCGTAATGAGCGCGACGTCCGACTGCCCGTCGTTCAGCACCAGCGTGACTGCGCCGGCGCGGGCGTTGGCCCACTGCACGATGTCGCCTTGCTGGATGCTCTGCGTGCCAGTCAAGTCCAGGGAGCCCGTCGCGATAGTAGCCGTAATGTTGACCGTGTGGAACCCGACGCCGCAGGTTTCGGGCGGAATCTGGTCGATGGCGGGGCTGTCGGGCAAGAGTGCGTGCGTATGCACATAGCCGGAAAGCGCGCCATCTGCCGATGGCGTGGCAAAGTCGATACTGTTGTTATCCTGGAGCGGCCCCAGATACGCAGTCTGATTTGGCAAGTCCGTCATATCCCACAGGCGACATGAGTTGTCATCGCTTAAGTTGTAGCCGTCGGAGTGGACGAAGGCACTCGTCACCCGGCAGGTGGTGCCGCCGTCCGTGGGGCCACTGGTTATCTGGTGAGCAAGAATGCTGTGCGTCGCTGTGATCTCACTGTAGCTCCCGCCATACAAGGCGTGGGCCGCGTACGAGGACGAGTGCGGGCGGATGGTGATGGTCGTCTCCAGGTCCGGGAAATCGCTGCCGCCAGAGATGGTCACGTCGACGGCCGTCGTACCCGCGTAGCAGATCAAGGGATCCTCGCTCATGCTCATCGCGGTCAAGTCAATGCTGGATTTGTTGCACACGCCCGCCGGCGTGATCGAGAGGGCAATGTCATTGCCGATCTGGTTGTGGAAGCGCATCCGATCTCCAGAGACCGCCTCGGCGATGGGATCGCTAAATTCCACGTTGCCGCCGCCAAAAAGCCCCGCGATCACCAGCGTATGGTCATCGGGAATCGGCGCGGCCTGGTTATCCGCCAGGGTGCTGGCCAGGAGGTGCAGCTGGGCCATGTCGCCCGCACCGGTGCCCCGGTTGTACAGTCCACCGCCGTAGGATTCGGAGCGGTTGCCGGAGAGGGTGCTGCGCTCCAGGGTGAGTGTGCCGGCGTTATAGATGCCGCCGCCCTGGGCCGCGTCCGCCACCGATCCGTCCGAGCGCAGCTCGTTGACGGCCGCG
Source organism: Thermoflexia bacterium (assembly GCA_011192155.1). Classification (GTDB taxonomy): domain Bacteria; phylum Chloroflexota; class Anaerolineae; order B4-G1; family B4-G1; genus B4-G1. The sequence continues at coordinate 994 of DUEK01000124.1, read as the reverse complement.
TTCTCGGCCACGGTGGTGCGCAGTAGGTGCAGCCGGCCGAGGTTGGTGATGCCGCCGCCGCGTCGACTCAGACCATAGCGCACCGTCAGGTCTTGCAGCATCACACTGACATCGCTGCTGACGGCCACCGGAGTGTCGGGCGAGTTACTGGGATAAACGTAGGCCTGGACGGTCAGCACGGAATCACCCACGTTGCTTTGAATGGAATTAAGCTCTGTATATTGGGCGTCCAGATGACTTGTGCTGCCCTGGAGGATAGCGCGCACGTCCACCGGATCCTCGGGGTCGAGTTGATCGACATTCACGCCGGCGTGCTGCAACGTGACGTCCTTGTAGGCGATAAAGTTGCCGGTGTAGGCGCCGGCCTCGAAGGCGACCACGTCGCCGGCCAGCGCATGATAGAGCGCTGCGTGCGAGTCGGCAAAGAGCAGTTCCTCCGCATCGGACGTGCAGCCGTTGCAGACGGTCAGGGTACGCGGGCCGTACTCGATGGCACCGATGTCGCAGTTCGCGTCAATGGGCCGCGCCTTGCCCCGCTGGTCCACTGTAACCACGCAGGCGGCCTCGGGCGGGCCGGCATTCACCGCCGGGCTACCCGCGCCCAGGTCGCGGGTGAGGGTGGGGCCGCCGTTATCGCGCAGCGCGCCCAACAGCGGGTCGCCTACCACGTCATGCGCGCCGGTGGCGGCAAAACAGAGACCGCCGTGACGCAGATTGTAATCGCTACTGGTGATGTCGCCCGTACATTGCGGGCTGGCAGCGGGGGCGCTGAGGATCGTGCTGCCGACGTCGACGGAACCGGCTGCTGCATTGGCGTTGTAGATGTTCGTCGCGACCTGCATATTGCTGACGGCCAACATGCTGTGCCGGAGCAGTGCTGCACCGGTAGCGGCGTTGTAGAAGTTGACACCGTCGTCCGCGTCATTGCTGCTCAGAGTGCTGTTGATCATACCCACAATGCCGCTGTTATACAGCGCTCCGCCCTGCGTGGCAT
>DUEK01000123.1 GCA_011192155.1 Thermoflexia bacterium | reverse complement strand
GGTAGAGATTCGCGCCCTCGCGCGCCGCTATATGGAGCCTCTGGGAACCATCGAACAAGACCGCATCGGTAGCCTGATTTGCCGCCAGGGAAAGAGCGGGCCGCGCGTGATGCTGGCGGCTCACATGGACGAGATCGGCTTTATGATCCACCACGTCACAAAGGAGGGGTTCCTAAAGTTCCACCCACTGGGCGGCTGGTGGGATCAGGTGCTCCTGGCTCAGCGGGTCATTGTCAAAACTCGCAAAGGAGACCTCGCCGGCGTCATCGGGGCCAAGCCGCCCCACATGCTTTCCACCGACGAGCGGAAAAAGATGGTGGAAAAGAAGGATATGTACATTGACATCGGCGCGACCTCGAAGGAAGAGGTGGAAGAGGCCGGAGTGCGGATGGGAGACCCGGTCGTACCGGATACCGCTTTCCAGGTCATGGCGAACGGCAAATCCTATATGGGCAAGGCGTTCGACGACCGCGTCGGCGTGGCGCTGACGATTGACGCCTTGCGGCATTTTTCCGAGGCGCATCATCCCAACATGCTCTACGGCGTCGCCACGGTGATGGAAGAGGTGGGCACACGCGGGGCCAAAACCAGCGTCGAGGTGGTTGACCCGGACGTGGCGTTCGTCCTGGAATCAGACATCTGCGGCGACGTGCCCGGCATCAAGCCGGAGGAATCGGACATCAAACTGGGAACGGGGCCGGCCCTCTCTTTGCTGGACGCCCGCATGATCCCCAATCTGGCGCTGCGCGATTTAGTGATTGAGACAGCAGAGGAGTTAGAGATTCCGCTCCAGCTCTCCACAATGATCGGTGGGGCCACCGACGGCTCACAAATTCACCTGCACCGCACCGGCGTGCCGACGGTCGTGTTGGGGGTTCCGGCCCGCCATATCCACAGCCACGCTTCCATCATCCACCGAGATGATTACGACCAGGCGCTCGAGTTGCTGGTGGCCGTGGTGGGCAAGCTGGACGAGGAGACGGTGGCGGGGCTGGCGCCTTAAACTACAATTCGGGGAAAGAAACCAGGTTTCTAAGAAAAAGAGGGCAAACTGTCAAATTGCCCACTTTAGAGGCGCAAAATCTCAATCTCGTCCGATTCCATATCCAGCAACAGCAGCCGGTGGCGCAACAGTTCCCCCCGGCCGGTTATGATTTTCACCACTTCCTGCGCCTCCCATGCCGCCACCGCCATCGGCGTCGCTGCTGGGGTTCCCAATTGCGCCTCCAATCCCTGCTCCGGCAGTTCCCCATCCCCGTACAGACCGCGCAGGCCAGGGTCGCCGGGGAGAATGGTCATCACCTGGCCCAGGAAACCGGCGATGCTGCCGTGCACCATCGGGATGCCCAACGCTTGCGCGCCGTCCTGCAAGATCAAACGGATGGGTAAGCGATCGAGCGCATCCACGACTACGTCGGCGCCCACCAGGAGATGGGGCAGGTTTTCCCGGTCGAGCATCAGCGCATGGGCGGTCACTTCCACCGCGCTGTTGATCTCGACGACGCGTCGCCGGGCTGCCTGGGTCTTTTCCGCGCCCAGATTGGCCTCGCCGCTCAAGAGTTGCCGGTTGAAGTTGTGCTCCTCGAAAACGTCGCCGTCTATCAAAATCAATCGCCCCACCCCCATGCGGGCCAGCGATTCGGTGACGTATCCTCCCAGCCCGCCCTGCCCCACAACCGCCACAGTGGCCCGCAAGAGTTTGGCCTGCCCTTCCAGACCAACCGTGCCCAGGTTGCGCAGGTAGCGGTAGGGCACGATGCCCGCCTCCAATGCTGCTATTTCCACATCACGGATTTGGCAGCCATTCTCGGCAGCTAGCTCGTGTACCTGTTGGAGGCGAACAATACGCGCGTCGCCCTGCACCTCTGCCAGTACGTCAATTTGCTTTCGCAAAGATTGTGTATCCATCATCGCCCCTCTGCACTCGTTTCAGGATTTCTCCCATTATAGCAAAAATTGGCCTCTGTTGCCAGTAATGTGAAAGTGGCAAGTCCTCGACCCGGACTGTGGCATAAAGTTCCACAGAGCATTTCACAGAGGAACACGGAAAAGTCCTTTTGCCTTATTCTCCGTCGCTCTCCCTCCAGAAACGAGTTTGACTTGCAGTGGTTTCTGCTCTATACTGGCCGTTGAGGGTGCAGGAGCGATTACACGCTCCCACTGCGGCGCGTCCAAGCCTGCGGCTTGTCCCTACCTGAGTGGGGCGGCTCATCTCGCGCCCCGTTATGCGGCCAAGCCGTCAATCTGATCATCAATCACAAGAGGAGTAGAACAATGAATAGTCAAGAATCGCTGCGACAGATGGTGTATCTAGGTGTAGCCGTGCTGCTGCTAGCTGGATGCGGCGGAGCACAAGTCGACGACAGCAAGCGAGTTTTGCTCATCATCCAAGAGCACTTCAACGCATCAGAGTATGGCGTACCACGCACCTTGCTAGAGGAAAAGGGGGTGGTTGTCACTGTTGCCTCTTCGTCGCTAGAAGCTGTGACAGCTTACGCGCGGGAGGCGGAAGTGCAGCCAGACATGCTGTTGAGCGATGTCCGTGCAGCCGAGTACGATGCCGTTGTCTTTGTGGGTGGCTACCCATACAACACAGACGATCCCGAAGCGCACCGTATCGCCCAGGAAGCAGTAGCCGAGGACAAGTTGGTGGCAGGCATCTGCAACGGTGTGATAACCTTAGCCAAGGCTGGGGTGTTAACAGGTAAGCGGGTGACAGCCTTGACCTATCATCCGGCTTCGTTGCTGGAGGAAGCAGGAGCTGTTCTCACCACTGCGGCCGTCGAGCGTGACGCACGCATCATCACGGCCAGCGGTCCTGCGTCATCAAGTGAGTTCGCGGAAGTCATCGCCGCGGTCTTGGCGGAGTGAGGGAGGATAGGTAGAGTTGCGTGCCACTTCTTGCCAGAGTGTTGGCCTTCTTGGACTTGGTTCGGTGGTTGCAGATGGCCGCCCAACACCGCGTGGAGCCGACAGCGCTATCGCGCCGAAATGGCGGCGGTTGAGGGGATTGGAGAGCGGTCAGCACACCCGCCCCGATGTCCGGCTCCCCCGTCTGCAGAGCGGCGACCAGGTAGGCCAGGAGGCGGGCCGGGTCGTCGTCGCCCTCGTCCAGGGAGAGCCAGACCACGAGATGCCCATTCGCCCACTCGCTCAACAGCGTCGTCTTGCCAAAGCCGGCCGGAGCAGAGATGAGGGTCAGTTTGCGGTGCAGCCCCGCGTTCAGCCGTTTGATCAGGCGGGGGCGGGAGACCAGGTTAGGGCGCGGCGGCGGGATGTAGAGTTTGGTGGTCAGTAAAGGCATGGTCATAGTAGCCAATCTTATCACACCTTTGACGCACCAGCAAATGATAGAAAACCCCGCCATCGCGACAAAGCTTTCTCCTATTTGACAGGCAGAGCAAG
>DUEK01000122.1 GCA_011192155.1 Thermoflexia bacterium | reverse complement strand
TATCTTTTCAAAAAGTTGGGGCAAAATACTTTCCCAAGCTCCTAGCCCCCGTCCCGGGGGCGGATTCGCGGAACAAACCTCGCCTGAGACGCCCCCGAGACGGGGGCTTTGAGCGGAAATGTGCGACCGCCCCAAGATATTGAGAAGATACAAAGGGATTATAACACAGCACAGTCAGTCTACCAAGCGAGCAACTTGCCAGCAACAGCGGAATGAGAAAAGAACGAAAAGAAAAAGGAATGCTTGACACCATGTGGAACTGTGTTATACTTTCGGCAAGATGATGACACACACCATTCGGCTGATCGTGGATAATGATAACGTTTGCCCGCCCCTAGGGCGGCCGACGGTGTGACACGTCTGCTTCCTGCTTTTACGAAGAAAAGCCGCCCAACATCGGGCGGCTTTTTGCATAGTAGGACAAGACAGCATCTTGTTCTACCTATCAAACCTATGTGGAGGAGATGATCATGTTGAAAACACACAATTGCGGCGAGTTGCGGGCCACATACGCGGGCCACACAGTCCTGCTTGCGGGATGGGTCAACCGCTGGCGCGATCACGGCGGCGTTGTCTTTCTAGACCTGCGCGACCGTTCGGGCGTCGTGCAGATCACGGCCAATCCTGATGGAGCGCCGGAGGCGCACGCGGCGATGCAGCAAGCACGGGGCGAATACGTGCTTCAGATCGCGGGCGTCGTCCGGACCAGACCGGAGGGACTGACCAACCCCGACCTACCCACGGGGGCAATCGAGGTAGTGGCGCACCAGGTCAAGATACTGAACCCGGCCAAGACACCGCCTTTTTACATCTATGACGACAAGCCGGTTGATGAAGCACTGCGGCTCAAATACCGCTACCTGGATCTGCGGCGGGGGCGCATGCAGCGCAACATCATACTGCGCCACCGGGTGGTCAAATATATTCGCGACTATCTGGACGAACGAGGCTTTGTCGAGATTGAGACGCCCATCCTTTTCAAGACCACGCCGGAGGGAGCGCGGGACTATTTGGTTCCCAGCCGCGTCCATCCCGGCAAATTCTATGCCCTGCCCCAGTCCCCGCAACAACTCAAACAACTGCTGATGGTCGCCGGGTACGAGCGTTACTTCCAGATCGCCCGTTGCTTCCGAGACGAGGACCAGCGCGGCGACCGCCAGCCGGAATTCACGCAACTAGACTTGGAGATGAGCTTTGTCGAGCAAGGAGACGTGATGGCGCTGACCGAGGAAATGATGATCGGCCTCGTCGAGACCTGCTCCGACCGCGAGTTGCTCACCAAGCCCTTCCCACGCCTCACCTACCAGGAAGCGATGACGCGCTTTGGCACCGACCGGCCGGACCTGCGCTTTGGGATGGAATTGGTTGACGTCTCTGACCTGGCGGCCGCGTGCGGTTTCGGAATATTCACCAAGACCGTCGCCGGGGGAGGGCAGGTCAAAGGCATTCGCGCCCCCGGTGGCTCCACCTACAGCCGCCGGGAGATTGATGAACTGACCGCCCTGGTGCAACAATCGGGGGCCAAGGGATTGGCCTGGCTGGCGCTGGGTCAGGAGGGCAAGATGCGCTCCTCTTTCGCCAAGTTCCTCACTGAGGATGAGGTGGCCGGCATTGTTGAACGTATGGAGGCGGAGCTGGGCGACCTTTTGCTGTTCGTCGCCGATCAACCCAAGATCGTGAACATTGCCCTGAGCGAGCTGCGGCTGGAACTGGGGGAGCGGATGGGTCTACGCGATCGGTCAGTATTGGCCCTCTGCTGGGTGGTCGAGTTCCCGCTCTTTGAGTGGGACGAGGAAGGCCGGCGGTGGGACCCCAGCCATCACCTCTTCACCTCGCCTATGCCGGAAGATATGCCGCTCTTGGAGACCAACCCAGGCGCAGCGCGAGGCCAGCAGCACGACTTGGTCTGCAACGGAGAGGAGATCGCCGGTGGCAGCATCCGTATTCACCAACGCCAGGTGCAGGAAAAGGTCTTTGAGCTAATCGGGCTGGACGCAGAGGTGGCGCAGGAACGATTCGGTCACATGCTGGAGGCGTTCGAATACGGCACCCCGCCCCACGGCGGGATTGCGCCAGGAATTGATCGGCTGGTGATGCTCCTGGCCGGCGAGCCAAACATCCGCGAGGTGATCGCTTTCCCCAAGACCCAGCAGGCAGCCGATCTGATGGCCGGCGCGCCTTCGCCAGTGGAACCGGAGCAACTGAAGGAACTCCACATTCGAGTTGTAGACGGAGATCGGTAGGCGGCAAAGGGGAATACGAGCACTGGCGAGGGATTTGTGTTTTTTGCCAATACATGGTATAGTTTAAGCGTACCCTGCTGTGTTCGTGAACGTCGTTTTACGTTTTGAGCCAACACCTATAAAAACGGGGGCTGTCTCTTCAGAGAGGAATGCGATAGCCTACGGGCAAGGCAAACCACTGAGCAGGCTCCCGCCTTACGAAAACAGGGTCAAAACATCTCGACACACGGCACGGTGGGGTCAGGTTTTATATATGCGATTGCAAACGCCACCGGTATATTGGTGGCGTTTGCGTGCGGTTGCCCAGGGCTGCTCAGTTCTAGATTTCCAAGGCTCTAGCCCTCGTCCCCGAGGGCGATTTTGGGTAGAAAATTACTGATTCTGACGTTTTCTGTGGTTGAGCATCCTGAGCCTATATTTCGCACCCTGACGCAGCCTATTTGTATCTTTTTCAAAAAGTCGGGGAAAGAAACCAGGTTTTTTCTGAAAAAACCTGGTTTCTCACTGACTCAGACGGCGGATCTGCCCAAATTGGG
>DUEK01000121.1 GCA_011192155.1 Thermoflexia bacterium | reverse complement strand
CTGGGTAGTTACACGGAATGTAAACAAAGCGACAAAATCCGTGTGCGCAGCTACGGATTGTCTGCAATCCGCTTAATCCGTGTCCCATTTCTCCTCTCTCGTCAGTTTGAGGCATAGCTTTGTTAGAGACTGGAGTCTGGCGTTTTTGTTCGTAGTGACGGCTTCAGCCGTCCAAAAGGCTCAAAAGCGGCTAAAGCCGCTACTACGAACCCCCATATCTAGCGCCTTTATTGTTGTCTACCCCAAGATGTGGGCATTCTGAAAATTTGCCAGACTCCAGTTAGAGAGTTAAGCGATACCGCTTTATCAGTCGTGCGGCGCAATGCGGATGACGGACAAAGATGGAGGATTTGACAATGAAACTAAAACGAAGAGAGTTCCTCAAAGTTGTGGGGGCAGCTACAGGCGCGCTGCTACTGCCCCCTCGAAGCGAATTGATTGCGCGAGCAAGCTCTGACTCGCCGTGTGATTCAAAGGGAGTGTTGGTTGACCTCACTAAATGTATTGGCTGCGGATGGTGTCAGGAAGCTTGTAGCCAACAGAACGACCTGTCACCAGAGGAAATTCGCAACTGGAGCGTCGAGCAAGACCCTTTGCCTCTCTCGGCAAACACGTGGACTTTGGTGACTTTTAAGGAAATGGAACAAGGTCGCGTCTTTGCCAAGCGACAGTGTATGCACTGCGTGCATCCGGCGTGTGTGTCGGCGTGCCCCGTGAGCGCCCTGGAAAAGAACGAGTACGGCGCAGTCGTTTACGATGCCGCCCGCTGCATCGGCTGCCGCTACTGCATGGTGGCCTGTCCTTTTGGAATTCCCAAGATCGAATGGGACAAGCCTATACCCCTCATCCGCAAGTGTACCTTCTGCGCGGACCGCCAGGAGGAGGGACTAGAACCGGCCTGCACCTCTGCCTGCCCAACCGGGGCGCTGCTGTTCGGAGACCGCGCAGCCCTCATCACGGAGGCAAAGGCGCGCATCGAGGAGCACTCGGACCAGTACGTGAACCATATCTATGGAAAGGATGAACTGGGCGGTACATCGTGGATGTACATCTCCCCGGTCTCCTTTGAAGAACTGGGCTTTCCCATCCTCGGAGAAGAAACGGTCACGGGCCTGAGCGAAACGGTCGCCGCGGCTGGCACGCCCGCTGTGGCCCTGGGTGTGGCGCTGTTTCTGAGCAGCATCTATTACCGGTCCAAGTCAAAGACGGGCACGCACGCACATGCCGCCACGCATCCAAGAGAATAAGGAGAAGACGCTATGACTACCAAGACGAAAAGCTCTCCGGTATACGGATACATTACTCTGGCCGCCGTAGCCGCTGTTGGACTGGGGATAGGCATCGTCCGTTTGATCAACGGTATGGGCGGCACCACCAATTTGAGCGACGCCTATCCCTGGGGGTTGTGGATCGTGTACGACGTCTTTTCTATCCCGTTCGCGGCCGGAGCGTTCATGATCTCGTTGGTCGCGCACATCTATAACCGGGAAGAGTACCACGACATCGCTCGCCCCGTGGTGCTGGCCGGTTTCGCCGGCTATACCGGCGTCGTCGCGATCCTGTTGATGGATCTGGGGCGTTGGCACCAGTTCTACAGTGTGCTGCTGCCGTGGCGTTGGAATCTCCACTCCTTCATGTTCGAGGTCAGTCTGTGCATCACCATGTACACAGTGGTATTGGTACTAGAGATAGCGCCCATCATCCTCGAACGGCTCAACTGGCAGGGACCGTTGCGCTTGATCAATACCGCGTCGGCCGTCATAGCGGGCGCGGGCATCGTGCTATCCTCATTGCACCAGTCATCCCTGGGGTCGCTCTTTCTGCTCATGCCGTACAAGCTGCACCCCCTGTGGTGGACGCCGCTGCTGCCCCTCATGTTCTTTACCTCCGCTGCATTTAGCGGTCTGGCGATGGCTATTTTCGTCGCAGTGATCAGCTATCGCGCCTTTCGCCGCCATCTGGAACTCGGCGTCATGGCTAACCTTGCCAAGGTCGTGTTTCTCATGCAAAGCGTCTATCTGGCCTTTAAGGTGGGGGACTTGATCTTTGATGGAGAACTGGCGCTGATTTTTTCGAGCCAGAGGTTGAGCGTCCTGTTCCTGGTAGAGATGCTCATCGGCGTGATCGCGCCAATGTTCTTGTTTGGTATGCGCAAGACGAGAGAAAGCGCGGCAGGACTGGTCACGGGCGCGACCTGCGTGCTCGTAGGCATGATCATCAACCGCTCAAACGTCGCCTTTATGGCGCTCGCTGCTCCGTCCGGGGCTGCCTATTTCCCTCACTGGATGGAGATTGTTCTCTCTATAGCGGTCGTCGCGGTCGGTGTTCTCCTATTCTCTCTGGCGGCGCTCTTTTTGCCGGTGCTGCCCGCCAAAGATCGGGAGGGCAAGATCGTGACGCCCCCCAATTGGCCGCTCCGGTCGGTGGCTTTGACCGGCTTTGTTCTGCTCCTGCTCACCGTCGCCGTGGTGCTGCTGTTGCAACCGGTGGCCCGGGCAGCGACCACCCAGGCCGCGCCTGCCCCCGCGTCTACGCTGGCGACTTTTGCCAGGTCGCAGTCAGAGAGTTGCGAGGCGTGCCACCTCGACCAGGAGACCCTGACCCACGCCGGCGCCGAGGAGAGTGAACTGGATCGGCTAACTATCGAACAGCGGGATCCCGAGGTAGCCCACAGCAACGTGGGCTGCGTGACCTGTCACTGGGGCGTTGGGGATACAGAAGACGTCAAAGCCGCCCACGTCGGAGCGATTGCCGACCCGACCCGGGGCGACTTTGAAGCATGCCTGGCGTGTCACCACGATATGCCAGACATATTTCCGGGGGATCGGCTGCAAACCCCACACAGCGATGTCGTACACGGCCATGAGGTAGATATGCATTGCAGCGATTGCCACGAAGGGGTATCCCACGGCCTCGACCTTATGAGCGGGGAACTGATCTGCCCTATGGACGTTTGCCTCGATTGTCACATAGAACTTGGGTTGGAGAGCGAGTTCGAGGATTGCGCTGTCTGTCACACTGGCCCGCACGACCTGACTATGCAGATACAGTGTGACGTGTGCCACCAGTCCACCAAGGTGTGGGAAGAGACGGCGTTTGCCGACCATCCGGTAGAGCTAATTGGCGCGCACGCCACGTTGGAGTGCTTTGACTGTCATAACAGGCCCGAGTTCGAGGACCTCCGGTACGTCTGTAGCGACTGTCACGAACGAACCCACGACTTTGGCGACGACGACTGCGCCAAATGCCACACGCCCGCCGACGAATGGGGCACGTGTGTCGCGACCGGAAAGCATCCCTTCCCTACAGATCACGGTGATACGCACTGCGACTGCACCAAATGCCATCGTGGCGGCGATACGTCCAGCTACCGCTGTGACATCTGCCACGATCAGAGGGTTTTGCAGCCAGTCCACGAGGCCCAGAGCATATTCTACACGAAAGGTATATGCGCAGTATGTCACCCCCAGGGACAAAAACCATAACCAGCCCGAAAATTGGAAACCAGGAGGTAGACTGAAATGCAGGCGGTAATCGCTCTAGTGATTGGTATTCTCGTCGTTATTGCTGTCCCGGCCCTGGTCTGGGCCAGGGAGGATGATCGACGGAAGAAAGAGCAGCCCTAGACAAGAAACCAGGTTTAAGGCAACCGTAGGTTGCACAAAAACCTGGTTTCTCCAATACAGCAAACCGGGGCGCGTCATGCGACGCGCCCCGGTCGTGTTTGTAGTCTCTTACCCAATCAGGTTGCCGCAACAGGTGCAGGCTCGGGTGGGCGCTCCACGATCCTTGCCTCCTCGTGAGTCTCAAAGATAGGCAAGAAGCGGACGGCCAGCGTATAGGCCAGCCCTGCGTAGGCCAGCACTCCCGCCACCGCCGCCCATTCCACCCAGGTCGGCGAGTAGGGGAAGAACTGGACTCCCGGATTGCTGGGGGAGTAAGATACGGTAGCGACCAGCCCCGAGAGAGTAGTGTTCCAACGGCAGAGAAGCAGCCCGGCCGTGGTGCTCAATCCGGCCACTACCAAGTTGCGATGCCGCCATCGTAGATCGGGGTTGAAAAAGATAATCAGTGGGATGACTAGGCCGAACAGAAACTCACCCAGCGTCAGCGATAGGCTATAGGGCGTCATTTCGTATAGCAGGTTGGTGCTCTCGCCGAGGAATGGTTTGTAACTAAAGTAATAGTTGGCCGCCATATCTATCACCCGAACGATGCCACAAACCACGATCACCCAACCCGTGATTTTTCCCAGTTCGTTCAACAGCCGCCGTTTGACCAGCTCTCGCCGCATGATGCGCGACGTGACGACGATGACCATAATGGTAAAGGAAAGTCCGGCAAAGATGCCCGAGACCAAAAAGATGAGGGGCATGGCCGGATCGAACCAGACCGGGCGGCCGCGCAGGATGCCGTAGGTAGCGCCCGTCGCCGCCAGGTGGATCAGCGAGATAATAATCCCCAGAAAGGCCACCACCGGCGTCGCTTTGTGGATCTGGTGGCTGATCTGCCGCGCGATGGGCCAGCGCTCGACCCAGCGGCTCTCTAGCAACGCAGGGGCCAGTTCGATCACCAGGATAGAGATGTAGAGGATCACCGACCAGGTGATGATCCACAGCAACGACTTTGTGTTCCAATAGATGATAGGGTGGTAAAAGCGGTCAGGGCGGCCCAGGTCGAGCATCAGCACCATGCCGGTGCCGGTGTCGGCCAAAAAGCCGATCAGGAGCGCCACCCGGGAGATCGGCGCAAAACGCTTGGCGCCGAGAAAGTAGACCAGCGCGGCGGTGGCAAAACTTCCCGCCCCCAACGCCACGGCAGAGAGATCCACCGTGATCCACAACCCCCACGGCACCTGGTTGCTCAAGCCGGTCACCTCTAGCCCTCGCGTCCAGGTCAGGACGGCGGCGACGCCGGCCACGCCGAACACGGCGAGCAGGAACGCGATCCAGACGTAGAACAAGGGGCGTTCTTTCAAGTCATTGACCAGTGGAGTGATTAACCGGGAAAGCATCTTTTTTTCGGCAGGTTTCTTTTGCTTGCTCATCCTAGATTCCCCCTTCTGGCAGGAGGTAGTAGACGCGGGACGCAGTGCCCAGGTCGTCCCGCAGTAGCAGATAGGGCCGGTCTTGCAGCAGCAGCGAGACGCGGCTGCGCGGATCGTTCAGGTCTCCAAAGAAACGCGCGCTGGCCGGGCAGGCGTTGCAGCAGGCGGGCGTCGCTTCGGGGTCTTCTCCCGGTGTCAGCCCGGCCTCTAGTCCGGCGTCGATGCGTTGGATACAAAAACTGCATTTCTCTACCACACCGCGCTGGCGTTGTTCTACCTCCGGGTCGCCCCAGTCCGGGCTGTAACTCCCCGGTTCGGGCGTTTTCCAGTTGAAGGAACGCGCTCCGTAGGGACAGGCCACCTGGCAGTAGCGACAGCCGATGCACTTGTCGTAATCCATTACCACCAGCCCATCGTCTCGCTTGTAGGTCGCGCCGACGGGACAGACGTCGGTGCAGGGTGGGTTGTCGCAGTGCAGACAAGGACGCGGGAGATAATATTCACGCTCATTTCTCGTCTGCTCGGTTGTGATCACGTTCCAGTGGATGTCGTCGGGTAGGTTGTTGGTCGCCTGACAGGCGTTGGTGCAGTAGCCACATCCAGTGCAGTGTTCCAGGTCTATGACCATCCCCCACCTATGTCCGGGGCGGGTGCTTTGCTCCGCGTCTCTAGACGCCTCTACCATGTGGAAAGGGAGCAGCGGGCTATCCACGACGAACTTGGCGGCGACCGATGACACCCCAGCGAGGCCTAGCAGTTTCAGGACATCTCTCCGGGTCAATGGAGGCTGTTTAGACTGGCTCGCCATGCTGCCACCTCTTCCAGAACTGGCCCGCGCCAAAGCCGACTACCAGGGCGACGATTGCGCCCGCCACGAGACCCGCGTAGAGGCGAGAGGCCGTGTTGGCTTGCAGATCATCCTTTTCAGTTTCAAGCTCTGCCACTTGTTGCTGCAAGTCGTCTATGTTGGTTTCTCTCAGGGCGACCACTTCTGACTCGGTGTCAATGATCTTGTTAGCTATGTGGATCGTATCGCCATGACAGTCCAGGCAGGATCCAGCGTTGCCACAAAAGATGTGAGCAATGTGTTGTTTGCCTCCGTGCCCTATCTCTCCAGGACCAGGTTGCATGTGACAGTCTATGCAGTCCAAACCCTCCGCATTGTGGGTGCCCTGGTGGAATTTGTCGGCGTCGCTGCCGTGACAGTTTTCACACACGGCGTGCCCATCGGGGGCTTTCATCGTCCCCAGCGAACAGATCTGGTGGCAACTGATGCAGCGCGTGCCTGCCAGTCCGTGTGGGCTAGAGCGCCACTCGTCGTAGGCCTGCGGGTGACACTGCCGGCAGTTTTCCCCGCTGCGGTCCACTTCCACGATGTTCGGCGGATGGCCCTCGTCATAGGGACCGTGACAGGCCTCACAGGTCACGCCCTCGAGCGCGTACTCGCCGGTGTTGGGGTCGTAACCGGTGGTGTGACAGGACAGGCAGTAGGGAGCGTTGCCGGCCGCAGCCCATTCCTCCTGGAACACCGGATCATCCAGTGAATGAGCGTGAGGTCCAACAGCCCAAAGCTCGTGCCGGTCGGCGTGGCACGCGCCGCACATCTCCGGCCCAGAGTAAGCGTCGGGCGACGCCGGTGGTTCTACCGGAGGAGGCTCGGCCGGTTCTTCTGCCGGTTCTGCGGTAGGCTCCGCCGTTGGTTCCGCCGCCGGTTCCTCCGTCTGCTCTGGCGTCGGTTCTGGCGTTGGGGGTTCGTCGGATATCTCCATTGCCGGTATCTCGGCCACGATGACGGCCTGGTTGGCCTCCAGTTCATCCGGGTCCACGTCGTCCGCCGTCAAAAAGAGAGTCAGATCCTCGTGACAGGTGCAGCCCTGATTCTGCGGCGTCACCCGCTGGATGGTGTGCGGCGTGGCATACTTCCAGGTGGGCAAACTGTCAAAGTTGGGCAGCAGGTCGTCGCCGTAGAAGGAGAAACTGTCCCGCGCGATGGGTACGTGACGCACCGGCACGTACTTCCACGGACGGTCTCCGCTGCGGATCGGGTTGATGCCGATTTGGAAACCCATCTGGGCTTCATCAATCTTGTAATACGGCACGCCCTCATCCGATTGCTGCACGTGACAGTTGGAACAACTTTTGTAGGGCGCTGTGTGGCAGACCTGGCAACTGACTTGCGTCAGGTGGCCTTCGCTGTGTTGCTCGATCTCACCGCCAGTGCCAACGTCCTCGTGGCAACCCGCGTCGGTACAGGAGGGGAGCGCCGCGCCGTCGTAGCGGTGATCGAAATCACCCATAGTGCCGTGCATCTCGTCGCCCGAGTGGCAGTCGTTGCAGTGCATACCGCCGGGGTTGTAGTGAACGTCGGCCGGAATCCGATTCTCCTCCGCGTCCTCGTTCTTGCCCTTGTACTCGTTCTCGACGCGGCTGCCGTGACAACCGGTGCAAGTGGTGTACGGTGGCGGGGTTTTCTTGAAAACGTGACCGTCCAGAAAACCGCCGCCCCCACTGGTGGGCCGGCTGACGTGGCACTGGCCGCAGGAAGAGTGACAATCGGTGCAGTGATTGTCATACGCTTCCATCAACTGGGGCATGTGCTCCTCGTCGCTGCGCGCTTGCAGAGCCGTCATATAGCCCTGGAGGTCCCAGTGCAGGCTTTCGTTAAAGGATTCAACGGTCTCGGCGTGGCACGTGCCGCAGGTCTCGGCCGCGTCAGGGTCGCGCACCATCCCCTCGTGAGCAGCTTCCATATCGTCCACGCCGTCGGTCCCACCGTGACACGTGATGCAACTTATGCTGGCGTGGGTATCCTCAAAGTACGCTTCGTTATCGAAGAATACCTT
>DUEK01000120.1 GCA_011192155.1 Thermoflexia bacterium | reverse complement strand
CGACCTGCTACTCAGTATCGCTCGCCGCGTCACCAGCGACCTGACCGGGACGGGGGTGGCTCTGCCGCCAGACCTGCTCGAGAGTGTGGAGCATTGGTTCCGCGAGACCATCTACACCGAGGAGCAGCGCAGGATCGTTGACCGCGAGTTGCAGACCGAGGCCGCCCTGGGGATCGGCCTGCCGGAGAGTATGCCATTGGTGGCCCGGCTCCTGGCCCGAGTCACCGGGCAGATCAAGACGGGGAGCACGATCAAGACCGAACTCCGCGCCAAACTCGACCCACAGATTTCGCAGTTGATGGCGAACCTGAACTTGTTGCTCAAAGCGGCCTACGCCCAACTGCGTAAGGCTGACCGGCAGGGATTGGTGCTCATCATTGACAATTTGGATCGGGTGGTTTTCCGCGACCTGGGGCACGGGCGCACCTCCCACACCGATCTCTACGTTGAGCACGGCGAGCACCTGTGTGGGTTGGATTGTCACATCATCTATACCGTTCCCATTTCCTTGCTTTATTCTGACCGTGCTACTGCGGTCGAGCAGATATTTCCCACCCGCTACGTCCTGCCGATGATCAAGACCCACGATCGCGCCGACCGCCCCGCCGAGGACGGGCTGGGGTACATGCGTCGTATCCTGGCGGCGCGTATTGATCTGGACGCGCTTTTCGAGCCGCAGGCGGTCGAGTTCCTGTGCCGCCAGAGCGGGGGACATCCCCGTGACCTGATGCGTATGGTGCGCCAGGCATGCGTCTATGCGCCCGGTGACGTCTGGCCGCGTCCCATCTCGTTAGAGGTCGCCCAACGGGCCGCCGACCAACTGGTCGCCACGTACAGCCGCATGATACCGGAGAGCCACTATCCGCTGCTGGCCCAGGTTCACCTGACCAAATCCATCCAGAGCGACGACGCCCACGAATTGATGCTCTACAACTTGAGCGTCCTGGAATACATCAACGGCCTGCCCGCCTGGCACGATGTACACCCGGCGGTGATGCAACTGCCCAAATTCAAGCGGGCGTTGGCCCAGGCGCACAAATCGCTGGGGATATTGGGATAGCGTATGGCACTGACCACGTCCTCACTCGCGGAGGCGGCCCCGCCTCTGGAGACGGCGAACGAACAGGCCCTGGCCGACCTGCGCCGCGCTCTGGAACTGGCGCGGGGGTTCACGCTTCTCTTTGCCCGCGCCAACCTGCCCGCCTTGCGTGATGCTCTCATCTCCCGGCTGGGCGCGGAACTGGCCCTCTCCGGACACACCGTCCGCCGCCTGAACTTGAGGCCGGGTGACAGTGTGCTCCGTCTGCTCCTGGAGACGGAGCGGGACGTGGATGGGGGCAGCCTGCACGTCTGCAGCCTGGAGCAGCAGATGGAGTACGGCGACGAGTCCCCGCTGGTCTTGAGCCACCTCAACCTGGCCCGCGAGCACATGCGCGCCATCGGCTGCCCGGTGGTCTTTTGGCTGCGGGAGGACGCGCTCACCCGCGTGGCGCGCGGCGCCCCCGATTTCTGGGCCTGGCGCAGCGGCATCTTCGAGTTCGAGCCGGACCCCGCGCTGGCCGAGACGGTCCGCGCCCAACGGCCCTTGGAGGGGCGCACGGTGGAGTGGGGCAATCTCCCCTCGGAGGAGAAAGCGGCCCGCATCGTGGCGTTGGAGGGGTTGTTGGAGGATTACCGCGCCCTGGGAGATGGGGAACGGGAGATGCGAGCGCGGGCGGATTTGTTATTGGAACTGGGCCGCCTGTACCCCAGCGTCGGGCGGTGGGAACCGGCCGCGCGGGTGTTGGAAGAATCGCTCGCCCTCTTCCGCGCCGTCGGCGACCGCTTGGGCGAGGCGAATACGCTTGCCTCTATCGGCGACGTGCACAGCTTTCGCAAGGAGAACGACGCGGCGCTAGAGACCTACCAGCAGGCGCTGGCCCTCTTCCGCGCCGTCGGCGACCGCCTGGGCGAGGCGAACGTTTACCGGTCTTTGGCACTTGTTGAGCACAGACGGGAACAGTTTGAACAGGCCCTGGCGCTTTTTGACCAGGCTTTGACTCTGCATCGCGCTATCGGCGACACTTATAGTCAGGCGGTGGACCGGAGACAACGCGCCGATTCGCTTGTTGCCCTGAATCGCCAGGACGACGCCCGCGCCGATCTGGAATTCGCCCTGCAAGTTTACACCGCTCTGGGCCTGCCCTACGTCGAGATGGTGCGGGAGCGGCTGGCCTCGCTCTAGCATTACGCCTTACGCTATTACGCATCACGTTTGACGTTTGACGCATCACGTTTCACGGGAGGCTGCTATGCCCATCAACGAACCACTGACCCAACAAATACGCGACCAGGCCCGCCAGCTCTTGGAAAACGACCAGGTGGACTGCGTCATTGGCTACGAGACTGGCCCGCGCGGCTCCGCCCGCCCGGCTTTCATTTACGAACCAGAGGACGTGGAGCAGTTGATCTGGAGCGATGCTTGCGTCCACAACCTGGTCACGTACCTCCACGATAAAAAGAGTTCCCCCAAGCGGGGGGTTGACCCGCCTCGCGTCGGCGTCGTCGTCAAGCCGTGCGACAGCCGTT
>DUEK01000012.1 GCA_011192155.1 Thermoflexia bacterium | reverse complement strand
GCAGGTAGACATACTCGACGCCGAGGGTGAGCAGAGCGCCAATGGCAAAGAGGAGGAGGACGAACTTGGAAATTGGGATTTGGGGTTCGCTATTCATATCGGTAGATGGTCACATTCTCGGTGTTGTAGACGGGTTCCATCAGTTGGGCGAACTTGATCAGGCCTGCGGCGGGATAGCGCGCCCGCTCTAGCGGCCCGACGTAGACGTAACTTATACCATACTTGTCCAGCAGGGTCAAGACCTCGCCTGGGTTCGTGCTGGTGTAGAGCGTCTCGATATCAGGCTCGCGGCGGGCCTGTTCCTCATAGTTCCCCCGCCACTGGTGCTCGTGCCCGGCCCAGCCGAGGAGTGTGGGCAAGCCGGTGTGGGCAGAGATGCGACCCTCGTAGACGTAGGCGCGGAACTTGTCGCCGGGCGCTTCTAGGATGACGGGACCGCCGCTGACGTTCTCGTTGAGCCAGGCGATGGCGGCATAGTCGTCGGGGTACGCCTCGGCCAAGTGAGCGGCGCCATCGAGCGTGGGTGGGCCGCCGTGCTCGCCGGCGCGGGCCGGGATCGCCAGCGCGGGATAGATCAGGCCGGCGACGATGAGCAGCGCGGCGATAATAACGACCACCGCCCCGCCCCGGCGAGCAAAGCGGGCCAGCGCGTAGGCCCCGGCGATGGCCCACATCACCCAAGCCTGAAAGTAGAACTTGAAGACGGTGTTCATGCGGGTGCCGAAATTATCCCGCAGGTAGACATACTCGACGCCGAGGGTGAGCAGAGCGCCAATGGCAAAGAGGAGGAGGACGAACTTGGAAATTGGGGATTTGGGGTTGGGGATTTGGGGAGCATGGGTGAGGGTAAGGACAATGGCGACGAGCAGGGCGATGAGGCCGAGGGCGACCCAGGGGTTGAGAAGGCGAGATAGCAGGCTGCGTGAGATGAGGGCGCGCGCGTCTGCCACGTTCTCCAGGCCGGGGATCGGCCCGCCGCGCAGCCAGCCCGCGACGTAGGCCGCCGGGCCGCGCGCAGGAATCACGCCCAGCCAGATCAAGAGTGCGATGAGGGTCAACACAACCGCCAGCGCGCCGAGGATGGAGAGCAGCACGGTCAATGTTCCTTTAACTACTTGGAGGACGCGCACGCCATTCCGCCGCGCGCGGTCGGCGACAAAAGCAGTGGCGATAAAAAGGAGCGGGCCAAACATGATCAGAAACTGGGGCAGGCGGGTAGCGTTGAATAGGTTGATCAATATGCCGCCGGCCTGGGATTGAAAACCTAGCCAGAAGGGGAGGTAGAGAATGATACCTACGACGAGGAGGGGAATAAAGAGAAGCGTGAAACGTAAAGCGTAAAACGTGAGACGTGAGGCATGAGGCGTGAGGCGTGAGTGGGCGAGGGTGTAGGCGGCAGCGACGATAAAGAGATAGATGGGAAAGTCCCAGGTGTTGAGGAAACCCAGGCCGCCCAGGCAAAGGGCGTAGACAAGGAATTCCCAGATGGTGAATGGGGATTGGGGATAGGGGATTGGGTGTTCGCCATTCGGCCCGACCGCAGCGGTTGGCATTCGCAAGTAAAGGTTCAGGGCCAGGGCGAGGGCGAGGAGGACAAAAGGAAGCGCCAGTACATGAGGGTGCATGTCGCCCAGGATAAAGCTAAAGGCAGGGAACTCGTCAATGACGTGCTGCTCCGCTCCTGTGGGGGTATAGTCCTGCAACACGCGGGAGGCCTGCCACCACCAAAAAAAGCGCGTGGGCGCCCAACTGCCCTCAGCGAAAGCGGGAGGCGCAGCGTCAAGCGCGCGAATGTCGAGCCATTGCCAAAAGAGGGCCGGACCGATGCCGCGCGCGTGGAGCGCCTCCAACAACCCTTCCAGGTTACCCATCACGGCTAGCAGCAGTGGGCCGAGCAGGGCGCTCAAGATGGTGGAGAAACCAGGTTTTGCGGCAGAAATCTGGTTTCTGATGAGGTTGTAGACCAGGCTAAAAGCGCCCGTGCAAGTGAGGGCGAAAAGGGTGGCTAGCCCCAAGTTGAAGGCGATGGAAGGCGGGACAGCGGCCAAGCGGGTGAGCATGGCGACGATGACATAGCCAAAGTAGTAGTAGGAAATAGCAAAACCAGAGAGCCAGGGATCGTGCGGCGGGAAGGTGTCGGAACGCAAAATGGCGCGCAGGAAGGCGATTTCCATCCACTTTTCGCCGCCGGCCGTCTGGATGCGCGGCATGTGGGCGCGGACCAGGCACCAGGCAGTAAAGGTGAGAGTAAACACTGCTTCAGTAATCAGAACGGTGCGCCAGGGAAGTTGATTGGTTGGTTGGTTGATCAGATAAAGGGCGATGCCAACGGCAGCGATGAGCACCAGGGCGACGACGATGCTGCCCGGCGTGTTGTGCAGCCAGCCGAAGGTGGTCAATAGCCAAAAAAACCAGCCGGTCAACAAGAGACCCAGCGGCTTGGATACGCCGTATCCACGATCCGGCAGATGGCGGAAGAGGCGCAAGCAGAGCGGCAGCGCCGCCAGACCAAAGAGTTGGGCGACAATGTACCAACGAAACGCTAAAAGGGCTTGATTCATAGCTCAACTTTCGGCGCTGTGGGGGGCAGCACAAAGGCGGGCGTTGGCGACGCCGTCGCCTCTTCACAAGACATAGCCGGGGTAGGAGTGGTCACAGGCAGCGCGTGTTCGACGGGAACCGTGATCGGAGCGGGGACAGCCGCCAACTCTGGCTGATTCGCCTGTACCGCGACAGCCAAACCTGAGAAACCGGGGACGAAAAGCACGAGGCAAACCGCCGCACAAGCGCTGGCAAAGACAGAGATGCGCCCCCCCACGACTTGCCTTCGCCGGCCAGCGCGCACGCCAGCTTGCACCGCCCGCCACTTTGACCTGGGCACAGGGAGCGCGTCCGCCGCCCCTGCCAACGCGCCCTCGATCTCCCCTTGCAGCCAGCGGTAGTCGGCGGCCGCGCTACGACAGCGCGTACACCAGCGCAGGTGCTCGGCAGCGCCCTCATCGGGGCCGCCATCACTCAAGGAAGCCAAGTCTGTTTCCGAAAGGTGAACGCTCATCTCACACCACCTTCACAACGGATCGAGAAAGGAACAAGTTTGCGGGTCGCTTCATCCTCCGGCGCTGCGAGCAAGCGCCTGAGTTGAGTCTTGCCGTGGGCCACCCGCGCGCGAGCGGCGTCGTTCGAGCAGCCCAAGATGTCGGCGATCTCTGCATAGGGCAGGCTTTCATAGTAGCGCAAGATCAGTGCATCTTGAGCGCCTGCGCTCACCTGCTGTAACGCTTCCCACACCACGCGGCGTGTCCCCAGTTTATCCAGCATGATCGCCGGATTGCCGCCCGGTTCTGGATCGGCCACCGGCTGGCCGGCAGCGGCGAGTGTTTCCAGGGAGATGCAGGCCAGCCGCTTACGGCGGCGCTTGTTGCGACAGCGGCTCACCAAGATCACGCGCAGCCAGGCCCAAAAGGAGCCACGCTCAGGATCGTAGCGGCGCAGGTTGCGGAACAGGTAGACGAATCCATCCTGCACTACCTCCTCGGCGTCGCAGATGTCTCGCAGGAGGAGACAGGCCAGGCGGAAAGCGGCGGCGTGGTGGGTTTCGTAGAGCGTGCGCTGGGCCGCTTGGTCGCCATCTATGGCGCGCGTGATAGTCTCGGTATCGGTCATCGGTTTACTCTTCTAATCCATATACACGGTCAGCGGAGGAATTGTGAGATGGATGGCGCGCATAAGCCGAGAGATCAGCAACCACCTCGTATATCATGACCCCCTGCGCGTTATAGACCACTCGCAGCAATCCCTGGTCGGCCAGGTCGTCGAACTTGGCCAGGCCGGCCGGGTCGTAATAGGCCCGCTCGTACGCGCCTACGTAGACGTAGCGCACGTCGTAGCGGGCCAGGATGCTCAGAGCACGAGAGGCGTCGGTCGTGTTGTAACAATCGCTCACGTCATCCTGCCGCCAGCTCACCACCGTCTCTGGCAAGGCCGCATATTGCTGTACCTGGTGCCAACGCCAGCCCAGCACCGCCGGCAGGCCGGTGTAGATAGAGACCCGGCTGCCCCACAGATACTCGCGGTAGCCCCGGCCCTCCAGGATCACGGGCGAGCCTTGAACGGTATCCTGTATCCAGCGAATGGCGGCATAGTCGCCAGCTAGCGAAATTTCCTGACTGCCTCGTTCGGGAGCGCCGTCAAATATAGCGGCGTGTTCCATAAAGGCCATCCCATCCAGGGTCGGGCCGACCTGTGACGACATGCGGTCAGTCGCGCGGGCGCGGATGCCGTAGGGGAGGAACAGCGCGCCGCCCAAGATGAGGGCTGCCATCACGGCCCACCAGAGTTGGCGCGGTTCCGGCTGCCAGACTTGGGCGCGCTCGCGCACCCAGGCCAGGCTGACGGCCGCCGCGACCGAGAGCAGCGTCCACACTTGCAGGTAGAACTTGAAGACGGTGTTCATACGCCCAATGTCGCCATCGAGCACGATTATCTCGACGGCGAGAGAGAGCGCCATCGCCCCGCCGACCATCAGCCAGAGCAGCCTTTGAGGCGACGGTATCTCTGGCGTAAAGGCCAGCAGCGCAGCGAGCACACCCACCGGTACCGCCGCCAGCGCCACCGCATAGTCCAGAGCCGCGAACGCCAGCACGAGGAGCAACAGGCCCACAGCCGATAGTCCGCCAGCAACCAGATTTCTCCAAGAAACCTGATTGCTCACTATACTCCGATACCCCTCGATCAACGTGCGCGTGAGCAACGGAAAGAGCAAGATGGCATGAATCCAAAAATAGATATCTAGCGGCGTGTGGGAGCCATTCCATTTCTGGAACGAAGTGTAACCGGTTGCATAGTGTTGAATGTAGGGCAAGTAGAAGAACAAAGTCAGGCCAATGAGCAAGGTCAAGCGCCAGATCAACGACTTGAAACTTGCAACTTGAAACTTGTTACGTACTGCGCCCACCGCCAGCGCGGCCAGTCCCAACAGCAGATAGGTGGGGTAATCCCAGGTGTTGGTCGGATAGAGCGCACCGATGACCAAGCCACCCAGAACCAAACTAAGCCAGCGCGGGCGCGAGGCGCGCGCCCAGTAGACAGCCAGGGCCAGCGCCAGGAGCGTGAGCGGGAAGGCGATCATGTGGGCGTGCAGATCACCGTAGAGGAAAGTAAAAGCCGGGAACTCAGTGATAGGCCCCACCTCGCCCGGCCCGGGAGGGATGATGCGGGTGGGATGCCAATACCAGGATTCGGTGCGCAGCGGCAGCTTTACGCCGTGGGCGATCACCTCCCACAACCCACGAAACATGGCGACCGTTTCTGGCAGGGCGGGGATGGTGCTAGGGAACAGTTCGCCGCCCAACTCGATCAACTTGGCGCGGATGAGGTGCACCACGCCCAGGTTGCCCAGCAGGACGGTGAAGGCGAGCGCCATCAGCCCCGCCAGGAGGCGTCCTCGTTTGCGTCCGCCAAAGAGGTTGTAGGCAACGGAGAAAGCGCCCACACCGGTCAGCGCAAATAGCAAGGGCACCGCCAGGTTGTAAGCGATGGCGGGAACCGTGCCAATCAGCTTGATCAGCGAGCCGATGATGACAAAGCCGAAATAATAGTAATTGATCCAACTGCCAGAGAACCAGGGGTTGTAGGGCGGGAACCAGGTGGATTTCATCACCGCGTTGAGATAGGCAAAGTCCATTGGCTTCTCGCCGCCGACGATGGGGTGCCACAGGTCGGGTTGGAGGAGCCGCACGCCGATCCAGGCCGCGTAGAGCAGCGCGAATAGCGCCTCGACCAGCAAAAGCAGCCGCCAGCGAACGAGCAGGAAGCGGCGCAATCGCTGTCGCTTGAACCACCCCACCCCGCCGCCGACCAGCGCCAGGAGCAGCGCCATCCGCAGAATCGTGCCGCGTGTGTTCGGCAGGATGCGCAGGCTGGCCACTAGCCAAGTGAGATAAGCTATCAGCAGCAGGCCCAGCACCCGCGCCAGCCCGTAGCCCCGGTCGCGCAGGCGGGGGAGCGCAGCGAATAGAAGCGGAAAGGCCAGCCAGCCCAGTATGGCGACGACGAGCCACCAAGCGACGGCCGCCAGCGCCGGGTAGCGGTTGAGGAGGCTATCTCTATCGAACATCTCCGACCAGGTACCGCCGGCCTGTTGCTCGGCCCAGGTCTGGGGGTCGAACTCTAGCATGTCGGGGGCGGCGCTGACTTCGAGGGGCGTGAGTCCGTGCAGCGCGCGCTCCACGTCAATGCCGCCCAGCACATCTTGCACGAGTTGGGCAGAGTAGGCGTCTGTTTTTTGAAAGATGAGCACGCGGGGATGGTCGTAAACACTAAAGGCTTCGTCGGGCGGGGGGAGGTGAATTTCGATGGGATTCAAACCCCAGGGGTTTCGGAAAACCTCAGGGGTTTTCGATGTTTTCAGGGGATAGGGCTCCTCCTGATCGGGGAACCGGAACGGCCCCAACGCCGGGTAGGAGCTGAAATCGGCCAGCAGTTCAAAGCCCAGTTCCCCGGCAAAGAGGGCGCGATAGTACGCGGTCGTCAGCGGGTAGCGGGCCGGGAGGCGGGCGATGGAGGCGTAAACCCGGTTGCTGCCGATGATAACGTAATCGGCCCGGTCGAGCCAGTCGAACAGTTGTGCGCGCTTGTTCAGGTCGTCCTCGTTATAGTGCTGCATTTCAAAACCGCTGAACATGCCGCCCATGGGGTCGAGGCCGTCCACCCGCAGCGGCGGCCCCCAGTCCCAGTGTTCGTTAGCCAGCGTGGAGCCAGGCGGGATGTTGGCAATGATCCAGCGCGAGGATGCCAGGCGTGTGTGGGGCCGCAGGTAGATAGAGAAGAAAGCGAGCGCCCAAAGAAGCGTACCGGCGAGGCAAATAGCCAATATCCAACGTCCAATGTTCAATGTCCAATGCCCAATGCCCAATGACAGGCGAGGGAGACGAATCAGGCGAATCAACAGATAAGCGGCCAGGATGGCGAGTATGGGATACAGCGGGAGGAATGTGCGCATGGTCTTGACCCAACGGGTAGCGTGATAGAGGAAAGTGAGCGTCCCCCAGCCCCACAGGATCAGGTGAGCGCGCTCGCCGCGCCACAACTCGAACCCCGCCAGTGCCCAGCCGGCGCAAGCGGCCAGCCCCAAAGGCAACCCCATGCCCCAGAACAGTATGTCCTTCAGAGGAAAAAGGATGGGAGCGCGATCGGCCCACTGCCGGCCGGAGGGAAAGTCAACCTCGCCGCTCTGCTCGTGGGCGATTTGGCCCAACCGCTCAAACCACTCCGGGCTGGGGCGCAGACCGAAAAAGCCCGGCCCCTCGAAAGCGTAGGGTTGGGCAATGCGGAAGGCGAGGAAGGCAAGGAGGCCGGTGAGGAGAAGGCGAAGGAGCAAAGGAGTGAAGGAGCGAAGGAGCGGAGGAGCAGAGGAGCGAGGGAACGACTGCGTCCATCGCCATACGGCGGCCAGAACGACGAGGAGGGCGGCTGGAGCCGCACTGACTTTGCAGGCAGCGGACAGACCGGTCGCCAGACCCGCCAGAGCAAAATTGGCCCAACGCCCTGTTTGGCCCGCGCGGACGGAAAAGTAGGCGGTCAGCAGGGTGAAGAAACAGGCCATGCTATCCACGGTGAAAAAGTGAGATTGCTGAATGGGGAACGCCATCAGCGCGCCCAAGCCCGCTGCCAGCAGCCCGACGCCCTCTCTGTACAGCCGCCGTCCGATCAAGTAGACGAGCACTAAAGTACCCAGGTCGGCCAGCGCCGAAAGCGTCCGCCCTACCTGCTTGCTGCGCGCGCCCGTGAACGTACCGGGGTTGCAGATGGTGTTCGAGTCTGGGTCAGGCGGCCCCACGAACAGCATCGCCGCGGCCGCGCTCAAGCTAGAGGGAGATTCGGCGCAGGCCAGGTCGAGCCACTCGGCCGTTATGCGCGTCAGAAAGAGCGGCAAGGTGCCGTAACTGTAGCGCCGATCCTGGTTGTTGCGCACGTTGAGGGGCGAGTTATGCGTGTCAAAGTAGAGCGACGCGCTATCTGGCGTGTGGATGGCCCCCAGGGTGTTCTGCATGTGCGCCTCGTCTGGATGGATCCACAACCCCTCGTCCCAGTGCAGGTTGGTGAAGCGGAGATAGCCTCCCACGAGAAGAATAGCGGTCAGGATAAGCAGTGAAACGTGATTCGTGTTGCGTGAGGTCATTCTGTTTCTCTCACCTCATAGAGTACATACAACAAGCGGCCGTCGGCGTCAGAGTAAATGGGCCGCTCCATGCCACCGGGGTAACGAGCGCGGATGACGGATAGTTCGTCCAGCCGGCTGGGAAGAAAGATAAAGCGCGCGCCACGCGCCGAATCGGGCTGCGGGAGAGCGCCCTCCGCCACATCCATTCCTTTGACACCCCGCGCTATGAAGCGCAACGCGCCAAAGCCCCAGTACATGCGCGGCGGCGCGTGAAAGTATACCACATAATCGTCATCCTGCAGCGCCAGGTAGCGGCCTAGTTCAGTGCCGATCTCGGCGGTCGGGTTGCCATAGATGCGGGTGGGGGTATAGATGGCAAAGTAGTAGTGGAGGTTGAGGGTGGCGATGAGACATAATGCGTAAGGCGTGAGGCGTGAGGCGTGAGGCGTGAGGCGCGCCAGCCAGTCTAGGCCCAGGGCGACGAAAATCGAGAGGGCCGGGGCAATGCCCGTCATGCGCATACTGCTGGGCGGATTCTCGGTCAGCACCCAGCCCAGAATCAGGGCCAGCCAGAACCAGACGAGCAGCAGACCATTGGCGGGCCAACGATATTTGACCGTCACCCACACCAGCCCCAGCACGAACAACACGCCGCTGACAAAATCGAGCAGGGGAATGGAGGGACGGTACCAAAAAGTAGGGTCGAGTGTGTAGTTAAAAGCGGAGAGCGATTTCCAGAACTGTTCCAGGAGCAGGCTGGCGGCGCTGCGCCCGGTGATCTCTTGCTCCCGCTCCAACCAGCCGGAGGTAAAGATACTGACCTGCTGGAGCCGAGACGTCATTCTATCGGGATGTTGGAAAAAGTGGAGCAGGAGCGGCGCAGCGACGATCACGGCAGCAACGAGCAAAAGGAACAGCAATCCTCCATAACGGGTCAGGAAGCGGTGCTCCACCATCAGCCGCCAGACGAGATAGAGCGCCAGGATGATGCCGACCAGGCGCGCCCCAAAGTAGCCGTACCAGCCCAACCCCGTCACCGCGCCAGATAGAGCAAAGTAAAGCGGGTTCTTGGAGCGCAAGCCGCGCGCGAGCAGCCACAGAGCGAGCGTGACGAACAGCCCGTCGCCGATCTGGTTGGAGCCGAGGCGGCTAAAGTGGATATGAAAGTGCGAGCAGGCAAGCAATAGCGCCGCCAACCACGCCACTCGCCGGCCCCACAGCTCTCGCGCCAGCAGGAAGGTGGTCAGCACAGTGAGCGTACCGGTCAGCGCAGAAGCGGCCCGCAGCCCGGCTACGGTCACGCCGAACAGTTTCATTCCCAGCCCATACCACAGGAAGGACATGGTGGGCACGGCAAACCAACCGGTCGAGAAGGGGTTGCCCAACGGCGGCCCCAAGAGTTCCAGCGCCGCCATCCCCTGAGTGCCCTCGTCGCCGCCCAGGTTGGCGGGGATGTGCTCCAGATCAAAGGCGCGCGCGAGCAACGAGACCAGCAGCAACGCGGCCAGCCACGCCAGCTCAACTCGATTTCCACGGAGCCAACGAAAAAAGCGCCCCCTCGCCTTGCCAAATGAGAAAGGCAGCGCGAGAGCCAGCAGAAATCCGGTTACGCCGGCCAGCCACAGCCAGAGAAGATCGGCAAAGCCCGCTGT
Organism: Thermoflexia bacterium; assembly: GCA_011192155.1. Classification (GTDB taxonomy): domain Bacteria; phylum Chloroflexota; class Anaerolineae; order B4-G1; family B4-G1; genus B4-G1. The sequence goes on along the minus strand of DUEK01000012.1, from coordinate 55,831 downwards.
TTCGAGCCGCTGGCGGGCCAGATACCCGGCCAGTAATGCGAACGACGCGCAGGCCAGTCCAAGCAGCGCGCGCCAGGGGTGCTCGCGTACCAGAATCAGGAATCGTCGGGCGGAGCGGCTGCTCCTCTGCCACCTCGTCCGCCACAGGAGCAGCCCGAACGAGAGGATAGCGGCGCACCAGAAGAAAACGCCGTCCTGTGCGTACTCTCGTCGGTAGGTAAAGTAGAACTGGCCCAGGAGCGCGAATCCCACGCCAGCGAGCAGCAGCAGGCCAGAGGTCACGCGGTCGCGTTTCACGGCGGGTTTCCTCCCGCCGGCTGCGGCGCGAACTCTACTCCGACAACTCGCCCGCCAGGGCCAAAATGCGCCCGCACCGCGCCGGCGCCCAACTGGGCGCGCAATCGCTCCAGCACAACTTGCGCATCCTCCGGCAGGCAAAACACGTGGCAGTCTGAGCCGCACAGGGCGCGGAAATCGGCGCTCTGCACTCTCTCAGCCGGCACGCTGTGGTAGGTCACGCCCAGGTCAAAGTGCTCTATGCCCCACACGCTAAATCCCGGCGAGGAGTCCCCCTCCACAAACACCAAGTTGGAGCCAGTCTCCATCTCCTGCGCCCGCCAAAAGATCACGTCCTCCAGGTTTGGCGGGTACCGGCGGGGCATGACGACGAAATAGGAGCGCAATCCCAGCAGCGCCAGGATGACGGTCAGCGCGACGCCGACCCAATCGGCCCTGCGCGCGGACGTGACCCAGCGTAGCGAACCGCTCAACAACCAAACGCCAATCGCTGATAGCACGGCCAGAACTGGGATGATGGGCGTCAGATGGGCGCCGCGCGGGGGAAAGGTGTTGAGCGCGCTGAATAGGAGCAGGCAGGATAACGTCCACGTCGCCCACAGCGCGGCCGGCCAGCGGCGACAGCGGCTCAAGGTCCAGGCCAGCCCCGCCAGGCAAAAGATCGCTCCCGGTCCCGCGAACGGCCCGACGAGGTAGTGCTTGGTGAAAAATCCATCGGCGACCAGGCTCAACGCGGTGCGCAGCAGGCCGCGTCCGAGCAGCAGCCCATACAAGCGAGGTTCAAAGAAAATCTGGTGCGGGCCGATCCGCCACAGGGGATATAGCCGCGTCAGTGCGTCCGCCGAAAAGACGCGCTCGCCGTAAAAGGCGCTGCCAAAAAAGCTCTCCCACACTTTCATTGCCACCGGTTTGCCGCCCAGCACAGAGCCGAGCACGAGCGGGCCGGCCGTCAACAGCCAGCCCATCAAGAGACAGGCGGTCAACGGAAGCAGCGAGCGGCGCAGCGGCGGGCGGGTAAAAAAGAAGAACAGCACGGTCAATACTGCCAGTATCAGCCCAATATGCCCATTCATATAAGTAAGAGATGCCATTCCGCAGGCCACGCCAGAGAGATAGGCCAGCAGGCGGCTCTGTTTGCGCAGCGATTCGACCAACAACCACAGTCCGGCGGTGAGGGGCAGCAGAGGTTGAATGCTGTTGTAGCCAATGCGGGCATAGGCCAGGAAAAACGGCATACTGACCATCAACACTACCGCCGACCAAGCCACGCGGCGGCCCAATAATCTGCGCGTCAGAAAGAAGAGCGGCACGATGGTGAGCGTCCCAGCCACCACCGATCCCAGGCGCCAACTCCACACGGTGGGGCCGAACAGCCTGATCCACAAACTCTGAAAGAGCGAACTGGTCACGGGAAACGCGCCGTACACGCCCAGGTCGAATGGGTTGGCGGGCAGGCCATACGCCAAATCGCGCGCCCAGGTCCAAAAGGCCCGTTCGTCCCGCCACATGTTGTTCGGCACGTCGCCCAGGCGATAGAGCGTCACGCCAAAGGCGAGCGACAATGCCAGCAGCAGCGGCCATATAGAACGGCTCCAGCGAGCGGAGGGGAACGACACTTCCCGATCGCGGTCCGCCAGCCGCCAGCAAACCGCCTGGGCCGTGATCGCCGCCAGCCACAGCGGAAGAACGGCCCGGTGGGTCGAATCCGTTATCACGGCGAACATTACCAATTCCCAGAACAGGACGCTCAACAGCAACAACCCAACCCGGCGGTATGAAAGGAGCGCGCGGGCCATAGCGGGCGGCGGCTGAATGGAGAAGACAGGCGCGCCCGGCAGCCTGAGCGACCCTCTCCCCGCCCAAGCGATGAGGATCATCCCGATCAGCAGTGAGAGGAGTCCGGGCAGCCACACGCCCGGCCCCATTGGTGCATCTACGTGGAGGGCAGCCAGGCGGAGTTGCAGCCAGATGTCGAACGGTTCCAGGGGAGAGGGGACGTTATCCAGCGCCAGGATCGCCATGCCCCCTGCCAGGAGCAGCCATCCTACGACGAGCAGCGCGTAGCGCCTGGAGTGAGTCGCCGAGATCTCAATGTCCATCCACCGTCCTCCGGCGCTCACAGTTGGCGGAGCAGCGACTGGGCCTCTTGTTCAAAAAAGCAGCGCACGTCGTGCCAGGATACCGGCTTGAGCATTTGGGGCATAGGGTCGGCTTCGGCGTCCTCAAAGTAAGTCAGGCTCTTTAGGAGGTGAGTGAAATTATACTTTACCCCCTCGTACTTTTGCTCTACGAGCGGAAGCATCTCGTACAAAGGAAGGGATTCTCGACACATAAAGTACAGGTCAATAAAGTCTCGCTTTTTGCCCCTGGCGGCAATTGCATCCAATTTCATCACTATCAGATCCTCGGGCGCCGCTATACGCACTGCACCAAATAGCACCGGTGAAACCAAAAGAGGATAGGGATAGATAAAAAAGCTGATGCGGACATCGTTGAGGGCGCCAAGAAAAGTACCCTCGTCCTCCTGCTCCACAGTTAGCTGGCCCAGCGAACCCAAAAATCGCCGAGGATCACCCTTGTCAAACAGCGCGGGCGAAAAGAAATCCAAGTCGTGAGAATGGCGATGTCCCAGGTGCAAAGCAATCGCCGTGCCGCCGGCCAGATAGAAGCAATCCACCAGCGGGGTCTGACCTACCAGTTCCAGATTTGCCTGTACTTTTGCTGAAATACTCTCGACATACATCTCACTTCCTCACGCGGCACATTCAGTACGCCCAGCCAGAAATTGGCGCTTTTGCGAGAGAGCGCGCGGCTGCTCTTTAACACCTCCACGATCTCCTCGCGGGAAAAGCGGCGTTCCATCCAGCGCACTGAGGGCAGGTCGCCGTACTCTAACAATCGCTCAATGACGTAACGCGGGTACTCGCCGACGTCCAGCTCCGCCGGGTCAATGTCCCAAAAGTAGCGATGGGTGAACTCGGGCAGCCGATCCTCACTCACTCCGCTTCTCCTTCAACAATCGCTCAAAGAGGGCTTCGTACCCCGCCGCCGTGCGTTCGGTGGACCAGCGGCCGGCGATCTCTTGCCTGGGCCGCACATAGTTCGATTTGTTGCCGATCACTTTGATGATGGCTTTAGCTAACCCAGCGCTATCGCCCACCGGCGCGACCTCGCCCATTCCCGATTGGAGCACGGGCTGACGCACGCCCGGCAGGTCGCTGGCAATGGAAGGCGTGCCGCACAACATAGCCTCTGCCTGCACCAGGCCGAACGACTCGGTCGAGTTGAGGCTGGGGATGAGGATCACGTCCAAGTTGGGGTAAAAGGCCGCCATTTGCGCCGGATTGAGAACGCCCAGGAACTTCCAGCGGCCCTCGTCCTCGTAGCGGCGGAAGAGCGGGGCCAGCCGCCGGGCGTAAGCCTCCTCGCCCATCACGTCCTGGTGCTGGCCGGCAAAGAGCACGCGTGCTTTGGGGTAGACTTCCAACACGCGCGGCAGCGCGTTCAGCAAAATCTCGACTCCCTTTTCAGACGCCAGCCGCGTCGCCATGCCGATCACGGGGCCGCTCCCGTCCAGATCGTGCATTTTGGCAAAAGCGGCCGCCGCGTCCGGCCCCACCTGCGGCAGTTCCACCGGCGGGGGGATGATGTCCACTTTGCGGCGAAAAGCGTGCAAGAAGGGAGAATGGCCGGCAAAATCCTGCGTGTAGGCGATCACCCGGTCAGAAAAGATACCGGCCAGCCGGTTCATCACGTGAACGACCTGGTTGACGGCGACGTTGAACAGGCCCGGCGGGAGTTTCAGGTCGCAGTGGTAGGTCAGCGTGGTGGGTTTGCCGAGCAGGCGACCGCGCAGCGCCACGCCGGCCGCGTCGAATTGCGGCAAGTGGAGGCAGACGACGTCGTGCCGCAGCACCTCCCTGGTAGCCAAAAGACCGATGGTGGGCATGATGACGCCCTTGCTGATGCGAAACAGCACCGGCGCGCGCACGACCCGCACACCATCCTCCATCGTCTCTTGGGGATGGGAGCGGGGGACGTGGGTGTGGGAGGTCAGCACGGTGACGGTGTGGCCGCGCGCCGCCAGCCCCCGCGCCAACCGCTCGGCGTAGATAGTAAGGCCGCTGGTGTGAGGGCGGTAGTAGGTGAGCATGATGAGTATTTTCATAAGCGTGCAAGCGGGCAAGTTGCAAGTTACACGAAAAGATGTTGACGGGCGACGACCCAATCGTACAGGCGGCGGATGCCTGCTTCTACGCCGACGATGGGCCGCCAGCCCAGATCGCGCCCGGCCTTGCGGACGTCAGAGATGTAGATGGGTTGGTCGCCCGGTCGCCAGTCGCTGTCGGAGGTGGAGATGGGATGGCCAATGATGCGCTCCAGAATGGGGCCGAACTCGGCCCAGACAGACATGGTGTGTGATGGCCCCCCGCCGACGTTATAGACCTGCCCGGCGGTGACATCAATGCGGGCGATGGCAGCGTCGTAGGCGTTCAACAAATCGTCCACAAAGAGCACGTCACGCACCTGCTTGCCGTCGCCATAGATGGTGATGGGCTGGCCGGTGAGAGCGGCGATGATGAACCATGCCACCCAGCCCTGATCCTCGACGCCCATCTGGCGCGGGCCGTAGATGCACGACTGACGAAAGACCACCGTCGGCAGGCCATAGATGCGGGCATAGTCGCGCACATACTGGTCGCCAGCGCCCTTGGAACAGCCGTAGGGCGAGTGGAAGTCGAGCGGCTGAGTTTCTGGGATGCCGAGCGGAAAGTCGCGGTAGGCGTAGCGGGTCTCTTGCTCGACCACGGCCACATCCTCCATCCCGCCGTAGACTTTGTTGGTGGAGGAGTAGAGAAAGATGGGGTTGCTGGGGGCGCGCCGGGCGGCCTCCAGCGCGTTGAAGGTGCCGAGGGCGTTATCCTCAAAGTCGGAGCGGGGGTCGGTCACGGAGGTGGTGACGGCCGTCTGCCCGGCCAGGTGGACGACGACATCGACGTCCCGCGCCGCCTGGGCCAGGGTATCGTAATCGCGCAGGTCGGCCATAACCAGTTGGAAGGATTCAGGGTGCTGCTGGCGCAGCCAGTCCACGTTGGCATCCGTCCCCCGGCGAGATAGGTTATCGTACACCGTCACTCTCTCGCCCCGGCCCAGCAGGCGATGAACGTAATTGGAACCGATAAAGCCTGCTCCACCGGTGACCAGATATTGTTTCGTCATTCAGTCTCCTTTTGTATACAGATTCTGCGCACCAAGCGACCAGTCTATTATAGCCCAACGCCAACAGTCGCACAAACAAAACCGTCGGCAGGGTCTTTATGCGTTAGTCGCCTGATCCCGCACCCAGCTTAGCGAGAGACTCTCCTGCCACAACCCAACCAATCCCAACAGACAGCCCAACACGTACTGGAAGGTGTGCATAGCAAAAGCGATAGTGACCGCCTGATCCACCGGCACGCCAAAGGGAATAGTCAGCCCGTAGCGGGCGACAGCGTGAAAGACGCCCATCGCGCCGGGCGAGGAGGGTATCGCCATCCCCAACCCCACGGTGCAGACGAGGAAAGGGGCGGCCAGGGCCGGGGGTTGAGGCAAAAATGCCCGTAGAAATGCCCCGTAATAGGCAACCACACAGGCCCAAGTCACCACCGACCAGGCCAACAACGCCAGCGCGCGCCGACCGGAGCGCAGGGGAGCGAGGCCATCGAACAGGCCATCGAACGCCTGCGCCCAGCGCTCTCCGTCCAGGCGGGGAATCCAGCCCAGCGCGCATCGCGTCGCCCGCCGCCCCCAATCCGGTCGGAACGCCAGAAGCAGCAACACTGCCAAAGCAGCCAGCACCGCGCCCCCCGCGATCAAGCCGGCGCTCACCGCGCTGCCGGTCCCGCTCACAAAAGGGGCCACGCCCGCCAAGAGAGCGACCACCATCAGCATATCCAGCACCCGCTCCACGACGACGGTGGAGAAGGCGGCGGCGGTTGATATTTCGCCGCCTCGCGCAATCACCACCGCCCGGGCCGGGTCGCCCAAGCGGAAGGGGAGTACGTTGCTCACCAGGTAGCCGATGTTGGTGACCCAGAAGGAGCGAGAAACGCTCACCTGCGGCCCCAGCAACAATCGCCAGCGGACGGAGCGGGTAAACAAAAAACAAAAAATCCCCACAGTGGCCGGGACAAGGTAAACGTATTCCGCCTGGGCCAACGCCGCCGCCACCTGGCGCGGGTCATTGATGCCCCGTAGCGCCAAAACCAGCGCCGCCGCGCTGATGATCAATCCAAGCCATAGTTTCCATTGTCGTTTCATGAGGGGGATTATACCATCAGGAAGTCGGTCTCACAACACAATGGAGAAAGGAAATGTCTCGCGCCAATTCAGGTGAACCGCAACCAGAAGATTGCCTGCAACAAATGCGGGGGACAGTTGAAAATGGATGACTAGACACGAGTGCTTACTCCACAAGTCTGAGTAGACCCGATAGCTGGAAAAAACCCTAAAGGTTTCGGAAAACCTTTAGGGTTCCATCGTTGGCGGCGGTGATGCGCTACAATCCAGGCACACTGCGCCGGAGAATATCATACTGCTCCAGTGCCTGTCCTGCCCCCAGCGCCACGCAGGCGATGGGGGCGTTGGCCGCATAAGTGGGTACACCCGTCTCGCGCGCGATCAATTCATCCAACCGGCGCAACAGCGCCCCGCCGCCGAGCAGTACCATGCCTCGATTCATAATGTCTGCCGATAGCTCCGGCGGCGTTCTCTCCAACACAGACCGAATCACAGAGAGCACCGCCGCTAGAGGTTCAGAGAGCGCCTCGGTTACTTCTTCCGAGTTGATCGTGATGACGCGGGGCAATCCGGCTACCTGATCGCGGCCCTGCACCTCCATCTCCAACTCCTCATCCAATGACAGCGCCGAGCCGATGCCGATCTTGATCGCCTCCGCCGTCGGCTGGCCGATCATCAGGTTGAACTTGCGACGGACGTAGGCCGCAATCGCCTCATCCATACGTAGGCCGCCAACGCGGACCGAATTTGCCACCACGATCCCGTTCATCGCAAAGACGGCCGCCTCGGTCGCGCCGCCCCCCAGGTCTACGACCATGGTGCCCGCCGGCGTGCCGATCGGTAAGTCAGCTCCCAGCGCGCCGGCCAAAGGTTCCGGTATCAGATGCGCCCGGCTGGCGCCCGCTTCCATCGCCGCCTTGCGCACCGCTCGCTTTTCTACACTCGTCACCCCATACGGCACACTGATCATCACACGCGGTTTGAACAAGCCCAAACCACCAACAGCCTTGCGAATAAAGTACTCTAACATTCGCCTGGTCACCTGATAGTCCGCAATAACGCCGTCGCGCAACGGTCGCACCACCTCAATTACGTCCGGCGTGCGGCCGAGCATAGCTTTAGCCTCCTCACCCACAGCTCTGATCGCGTATTCATCTACCGAGATAGCGACAACCGAAGGTTCCTGCAAAACGATCCCCCGCCCTTGCACGTGTACCAATACGTTGACTGTGCCCAAGTCAATCCCGAGTTTCTTGCCAAACATTCAGTCTCCTCTCGCTCTACACACCGTCGTCCACCCCAGGGTATGACAGTGTGGTGTGCCGGCGTCGCCGGCGGCGCGCCACCTTGAGTCGCACTTGTGAGCGTCGCAGAGCCACCTCGGTCAAGCGTCGTTCTTCGGGCGGAGACTTGGTCAACAATCCCAACGCGCGCTGGCGGGCTTTTTCCGCTCGCGCAGCGTCAATCTCGCCGGCCCGTTCGGCCACATCGGCCAGAACGATCACTTCATCGGGCAAGACGTGCATAAAGCCACCGTGAATAGCAAAGTAGTACTCCTCCGCCCCTATCCTGGCGCACAGTTCTCCCTCTGCCAACTTTGTGATCAGCGACGCGTGATTGGGCAGGATGCCCAACTGCCCATCAATGCCCGGCGCAAGGACGATGTCCACTTTGCCGCTGTACAGCTCTTGCTCTGGAGAGACGATGGTCAATTTTAAGCCAGTCACGTGTCCTCCTACGCCGCCTGCATCTGGTGCGCTTTCTCCACCGCCTCGTCTATCGTGCCGACCATATAGAACGCATCTTCAGACAGATCGTCGTGTTGGCCCTCCAGGATTTCGCGAAAGCCGCGCACGGTCTCATCAATGGAGACGTAGCGGCCGGCCTGGCCGGTGAACCGCTCGGCGACGAACATTGGCTGCGAGAAGAACTTTTCGACGCGGCGCGCCCGGTGCACGGTGAGTTTGTCATCTTCGGAAAGTTCCTCAATGCCCAGGATGGCGATGATGTCTTGCAAATCTTTGTATCGCTGGAGTACCTGCTGAACCTCGCGCGCAGTTCTGTAGTGTTCCTCTCCGACGATGACGGGGTCGAGGATACGGGAGGCGGATGTCAGCGGGTCCACCGCCGGGTAGATACCCTTCTCGACGATGGCCCGGTCCAACGCTATGGTCGCGTCGAGGTGGGCAAAGGTCGCCACCGGCCCTGGGTCGGAGTAGTCGTCGGCCGGCACATAGACCGCCTGCATCGAGGTGATGGAACCTCGCTTGGTGCTGGTGATGCGCTCTTGCAGCTCGCCCATGTCGGTACCCAACGTCGGCTGGTAGCCGACCGCGCTGGGCATGCGGCCCAGAAGCGCGGATACTTCCATCCCCGCCATCACAAAGCGATAGATGTTATCAATGAACAACAGCACGTCCATCCCCTGGTCGCGGAAATACTCGGCCTGGGTCACGCCCGTCAGCCCGACGCGGAAGCGCACGCCCGGAGGCTCGTTCATCTGCCCAAAGACCATCACTGTGCGGTCAATCACGCCCATCTCAGTCAACTCGTGGTAGAACAGGGTGCCCTCACGGCTTCGCTCTCCCACACCGGCAAAGACAGAGACGCCCTCGTGATACTTGGCCATAGTGAACATCATCTCGGCGACGATGATGGTTTTACCCACACCGGCGCCGCCAAAAACGCCCGTCTTTCCGCCCCTGGTAAAGGGGGCGATCAGGTCAATTACCTTTAGGCCGGTCTCGTGAAACTCACTCTGGGTGGACTGTTCGTCGAACAAAGGAGCTAGGCGGTGAATGGGGTACCATTCGTCTGCTTCTACCGCGCCTTTGTTGTCGATCGGTTCGCCTAGGGCATTAAAGACGCGGCCCAGCGTGGCCTTGCCAACCGGCACAGTGATGGGGCTGCCCGTGTTGACGACGGGCATCCCGCGCTGCAAGCCGTCGGTGGTGTCCATCGCCACGCAACGCACCCAGTTGTTCGGCAATTGATGTTCGACTTCCAGCACCAATGTGCGATCGTCAACAGCTACCTCGAGAGCGGTATAGATCTCGGGAAGTTGATCGGGTGGGAATTCCACGTCTACCACTGCGCCTTTGACTTGGACAATCCGGCCTGTCATTGTACTGTTCATAGGATTCGTTCTCCTGATTTCTATTTCTGACTCTACGTTGGGTTCCGTGGTTTCAATAACCGTTTCTCACGCCGGGACCACCGCCCCGCCCACAATGTCCAACAACTCGCTGGTGATGATGCTCTGACGGGCTTTGTTATAATCCAACGTCAGATCATCAACCAGCACGGCTGCATTATCCGTCGCGTTACGCATGGCGACCATACGCGCTGCATACTCGCTGGCGTGCGCTTCAAGCATGGCCTGGTAAACCTGTAGCTCGGTGAAGCGTGGCAGGATTTCGTTCAACACGGTGGCGGCATCGGGTTCATAGATATACTCTGCTACCTGCGTGGGCCGTACATCCACGATATACTCCGCCATAGCCTGCGTTTCTTCCAGTCCGCCGAGTTCAGCAGTGTGCAGCGGAAGCAGGCGTTGAATGACGGGGTTTTGCCTCAATAGGTTGATAAAGTCTGTGCGCGCCAGGTAGACCTCGTCGGCCCGGCCCTCCAGGAACTCGTCAATGGCGGCGCGGGCGATGGCAGAGACATCAACCAGGCTGGGCACTGCCGGCAGGCCATGAAACTCGGCTACGATCTCGGCGCCTGCGCGCCAGATCATATCTCGGCCCCGTCGTCCGACAGTGATGTAGCGAATTGGCAGATCCCGCCTCTTGACAAAATTCTGCGCGACCCGCACAATGTTTTGATTGTATGCGCCACACAACCCCCGGTCGCCGGACACGAGTACGATGAGAACGTTCTCTACCGGCGCGCGGCGGGTTAGCAGGGGATGCAGCGCCTCGTCGCTGGCCGCGCCCAGGCGAGCAATGACTTCCCAGGCAGCATTGGAGTAAGCGCGCGTCGCCAGCGCGGCAGCCTGCGCTTTGCGCACGTTGGACGCGGCTACAGCCTGCAACGCCCGCGTCACCTGGCCCAGGTTGCGGATACTCTGGATGCGTCGCTTGATTTCACGCGCTGTCGCCACTGCTCGTCTCCACTGCGCTGTCTGGCGTAACCCACGTCTGATTGAACTCTTCCAGCGCGGCTTGTAGCTTGACCTCGTTCTCTTCTGTGATCTTGGTCTGTGCGACGATGTCGGCGCCGACGTCGGGGTGTTGCGCGCGCATAAAGGTTAGCAGGGCCACTTCGTACTGGCGCATCCGCTCCAGGGGCACAGCGTCGCAATAGCCGTGCGTGCCCGCATATATGATGATGACCTCTTCTTCCAACGGCGCCGGTTCGTACTGGGGCTGCTTGAGAATTTCCGTCAGGCGGCGACCACGCTCCAAGCGGCGCAGCGTGGACTCGTCTAGGTCGGAGCCAAACTGGGCAAATGCGGCCAGTTCGCGGAACTGGGCCATGTCCATCCGCAGCCGTCCCGCCACTTGCGAGATCGCCTTGGTCTGCGCGTCGCCTCCCACGCGGGAGACGGAGACGCCCACATTCATTGCCGGGCGGATGCCGGCGTTGAACATATCGGCTTCCAGGAAAATCTGGCCATCGGTGATAGAGATAACGTTGGTGGGAATGTAGGTAGCAATGTCGCCCAACTGGGTCTCGACGATGGGTAGCGCGGTCAAGCTGCCGCCGCCCAGGTCATCGTGCATGCGGGCCGCTCGCTCCAACAGTCGCGAGTGCAGGTAAAAGATGTCGCCGGGGTAGGCCTCGCGCCCAGGAGGGCGGCGGAGGAGGAGGCTGACTTGCCGATAGGCCCAGGCGTGCTTGGTCAAGTCGTCGTAAATAATGAGGGCGTCTTTGCCCTGCGCCATAAACTCCTCGCCCATCGCGCACCCGGCGTAAGGGGCGATGTACTGGAGCGCCGCCGGTTCCGAGGCGGAAGCAACGACGACGACGGTGTGATCCAGCGCCCCATACTGCTCCAATGTCGCCACCACCTGGGCAACCTGGGACCTTTTCTGCCCAATCGCCACATAGATGCAGATCAGATCTTTGTCGCGCTGGTTGATGATGGCGTCCAGCGCGATGGCCGTCTTGCCAATCTGGCGGTCGCCGATAATGAGCTCTCGCTGACCCCGTCCGATGGGCGTCATTGCGTCTATCGCCTTGATGCCAGTCTGCACAGGGGTATCCACGTTCTGGCGCTCGATCACGCCCGGCGCGGCGCGCTCAATGGGACGGCGACGGTCGGCAGCGATAGGCCCTTTCCCATCCACCGGCTGGCCCAGCGCGTCTACCACGCGGCCCAGAAGCCCATCTCCCACAGGAACGGAGACGATGCGCCCCGTGCCCCTCACGGTCTGGCCCTCCTCAATTTCCGTATAGTCACCGGTGATGATGATACCAACGTTATCCACCTCTAGGTTGAAGGCAATACCAGGAACGCCGCCCTCGAACTCGACCAACTCGCTCATCAACACGTTGGCAAGCCCCGAAGCCCGGGCGATCCCGTCGCCAACCTCAATGACGGTACCAACATCCACCGCCTCGACAGTCGGCTGGAACTCTTCGATCTGTTCATGCAACGTGGTTGCCAGGTCTTGCAGGATATCACGGGTTTGAATCTCAGCCATCGCCTACCTCTCCATTTATATAGCAAAAGTCTATTTACATTAGCACAACTTTAGAATGATACACGATTTTGAAAGATTTGTCCAGTGAAAAATGTCTGGTGATTACCCACATCTCACCGCTGAGCGCGCAGAGGTCGCAGAGATAGTCAAAAAGGCCTTCTCTGCGTGCTTTGCGGCCTCTGCGGTGAAAGAAAACAGGATCAATGCAGTCACATTTGAACATGTGGGTAATCACCAATTCCGCATACCTGGTCAATTGCTGATTTTCTGGTATAATGTTGCACTTGCTTGTGTGAAATGGGCGTTCAGCCATCATGCACGTTGGCGGCTGGGCGTTTTTTTGTACGGTTTTGCTAAAGAAAATGTGAGGTAAGAAGTATGGCCAAGAAGAAAGAGTCACCAATCAAAAAAGTACGCATCATCGGTATCTTTGCCCACGTGGATGCCGGCAAGACGACCACGTCGGAGGCGATTTTATATTACACGGGGCGCATCCATCGCACCGGGAACATTGATGACGGCGACACGCAACTGGACTGGATGGATCAGGAGCGAGAGCGCGGCATCACGATTATGTCTGCCGCGACCGCTTGCCACTGGCAGGGTCATCGCATTAACCTGATTGATACGCCCGGTCACATTGACTTCACCGCCGAAGTCGTGCGCTCCATTCGCGTCATTGATGGGGCCGTGATCGTGTTGTGCGCTGTGGGCGGCGTCGAACCGCAGACCGAGTCGGTCTGGATGCACGCCAACCGCGAGAACCTGGCGCGCATCATCTATATCAACAAGCTCGACCGGCTGGGGGCCGATTTCGAGCGCGTAGCTGGAGAGGCGCGCGAACGGCTCACGCCAAACGCGATTCCGTTACAGCTCCCGATTGGCCGCGAAGGCGAGTTCACCGGTGTCGTGGATCTGCTCAGTCAGCAGGCGTTGGTCTGGCGGGACGGCGTCGGATCGCCCACTGGCAATCTGGTAGACGATCCGGTGGTGAAACCGATCCCGCCCGCGATGCAAGAGCGAGCCGCCGTGGCGCGGGCGGCGTTGCTGGACGCCATCTGCGAGACGGACGATGTATTGCTGAAGCAACGACTGGCGGGGGATGAACCGGATATGGCAGCCCTCCAGTCCGCGCTGCGGCGGGCCACCATCGCCGGTGAACTGACGCCGGTTCTGTGCGGCGCTTCACGCAACCGCATTGGCGTGCAACCCTTACTTGATAGTATCGTGTCTTATCTGCCGGCGCCGGTGGATATGGCTCCTATCCTGGGCGTCGTGCCGGGCAGCGCGGAGGAAATCACTGAGCGGGCCGATGACGCCGATGCCCCCTTGTGCGCCGCGGCCTTCAAGATCGTCACCGATCCCCACGTGGGGCACTTGACCTGGGTGCGTGTCTTTTCCGGCCAACTGAAGGTGGGACAGACAGTCTACAACCCGCGCGCCGACGTGGAGGAGCGGGTGGGTCGTATCTACCGTATGCACGCCAATCGGCGCGAGCAGGTGGATCACATGGCGGCCAGCGACGTGGTGGCTCTGGTGGGCGTCAAGTCGGCCATCACCGGCGACACGCTCTGCGACCCAGACCACCCCATTGCCCTGGAGACGTTCAAGTTCCCCGATCCGGTCATTGCTGTGGCGTTGAAGGCGGCTTCCAGCAAAGAACAGGAGAAACTGCGTCAGGCCGTGAGGCGATTGTGCGATGAAGACCCCACGTTGATCGAGCACTTTGACCCAGAGACGGAAGAGGAGGTGCTCTCCGGGATGGGTGAACTGCACTTGGAAGTCGCCGTGGAACGGTTGCGACGGGAGTATGGCCTGTCGCTGCACGTCAGCCCCCCCCAGGTCTCTTACCGTGAGACGGTGCGCCGCGCGCTCGAGATAACAAAGGCGTACAAGAAACAGAGCGGCGGGCACGGGCACTTTGCCGAGGTTGATCTGCGCATCGAACCGCTGGAGCGTGGAGAGGGCGTAGTTTTCGAGGACGAGGCCCCTCGTTCTGAATTTCCCGAAGAGTTTGTGCGCCCAACCGAATTGGGCGTGCGCAATGCGCTGGAGAAGGGCGTCATCGCTGGCTACCCGGTCACTGATGTGCGCGTGACGCTGCTGGGCGGCAAGTTCCACGAGGTGGACTCGGCCTCGATGGACTTTCAGATCGCCGGCTCAATGGCAGTGCGGCAGGTGGTGCGACAGGCCAATCCCGCCTTGCTCGAACCGGTGATGCACGCCGACATCAACGTCGGTGAGGATCACCTGGGGGTGGTCGTGGCCGACATCGGCCGGCGGCGCGGCAGCGTGAGTGCGATGAACGTGCGCGGTCAATTACGCAACGTGAATGGCGAGGTTCCACTGGCCGAGGCCCGGGGCTATGCCACTGATCTGCGCAGCCTTACTCAGGGCCGGGGCACATTCACGCTCGAGTTCCGCCGCTACGATTTTGTGCCGGATTCCATTGCTGAACGGGTCATTAAACAGCGCCGGGAAGAGGGGAAAGTTTCAAAACGGTAGAGAATTAGGGGTGTTTGAGCGTCTCGTCGTGGCGGCCCACGTTGCGCAGGACGAGCATGTCCCCACAGCGCTCGTAGGCGAGGCAGTGATCGCGGTCGTAAAAGATGCCCGGTAGCCAGACAGTTTCCTGGCGCGGTAGTGGTTATATGTTGACCTCCTCTGGCAAGTGTGAGATGATAAAGCTCGAGTCTGGCAAATTTTCAGAATGCCCATATCTTGGGGTAGGCAACAATAAAGGCGCTAGATATGGGGGTTCGTAGTAGCGGCTTTAGCCGCTTTTGAGCCTTTTGGACGGCTGAAGCCGTCACTACGAACAAAAACGCCAGACTCCAGGATAAAGGATAGAAGAGGAGGCCAATATGGCAAAGAGATACTCGACAGAACTAGAGTCCCAGGTGGTCACCGAATTACTGACGGGCGACAAGAGTACGGGGCAAGTAGTGAAAGTGTATGGCATCCATTCCAATACGGTCGGTGCTTGGAAGGAAGCGTTCTTCGAGAAAGGCCCCGAGTGGCCGAATACGAGCGACGTATCGCTGATCTGGAACGATTGATCGGCAAGAAAGAGGTGGAAATCGCGCTTTTAAAAAACTTCTTGGGGCGGGCCACATGACGACGGAGCACAAAGTGGCTCTGGTGGAATCAGTTAAAGATACGTATGGCCTGAATTTCGTATTGGACGTCGTGGAACTGCCCAAGTCGACCTGGTACTATCGCAAGAAGCACAAAGTGGACTACGAGGAGAAGTTCACTCACCTGCGCCCTACCTTGGAGGAAATTACCCGATACCATCCAGAATACGGTGTGCCTCGGATCATGCCCGAACTGCTGCGCGACGAGTACAAAACCACCGTCAATCACAAAGTCGTGGAACGACTGCTGGGTACGTGGGACTTGTCCATCTTGCGCAGCACCCACCGTCCCAGGCCGAGCGGTATCCAACGGGCCATCACCGAGGCGGGGGGCTGGCCAATTTGGTGGCTCAGATGGAAGAAATTGACCTTTTCCAGGTGGTTTACACCGATTTTACTGAATTGGTGTATGCAAATGGGCAGTGGAAGGCCATTTTGATGCCTATTATCGGGCACACCAGCGACGGAAAAGGGTGTACAACGAGCGCGGGAACTCGCAGTGCGCTATTGACTTTTTGAAACGGCCATTCTGATGGCGCGCTATGGGACGTGAGAACACGTCTCTTGCCCCTCCCTCCCCCCTGAGGTATAATCCCCTCACCGCTGCGCGCGCGGCCTAGATTAGAAATGAGGTCATATGCCCCAAACCTACGTAGCGCTCGATCTGGAAACCACCGGACTCGACGCTGACCGTGACGCCATCATCGAAATCGGCGCAGTCAAATTCTGCGACGATGAGGCGCTGGGAACATTCTCCACCTTTGTCAACCCCGGCCGGCGCATCCCGCGCCAAATCACCGATCTGACCGGTATCCGCGACTCCGACGTAGAGGGCGCGCCCGGCCTGCACGACGTACTGCCCCGCCTGAGCCGCTTCGCCGGTCAGTGGCCCATCGTCGGCCACAGTGTGGGGTTTGACCTGAGCTTTCTGCGCCGCCACTCCTTGCTGCTTGAGAACGAATCGCTCGACACGTTCGAGTTGGCCAGCGTGCTCGTCCCGCGCGCCGAACGGTACAGCCTGACGGCGCTGACGCGACTGCTGGGAATCGAACTGGAACACGCACACCGCGCGCTGGACGACGCCCAGGCTTCCTATCGCCTCTTCCGCGCCCTTCTCGTTCGCGCGGCCGAACTGCCCCCCCGCGTGCTGAAAGAGATCATAGGGCACGGCGAGCGAGCCGCTTGGCCCGCTGTCAGCTTTTTCCACCACGCGCTGGAAGAAGCGGCGCGCCGTCCAGGCGAACGGCGCGCCATGCTCAGAGCAGAAGAAATCCCAGCCGGTCCGCTATTCGCTGTGGAGGCAAAAGCCCGCCCATTGCAACCCGCCGACGAGAGAACACCCCTAGACCTGGACCAACTGGCCGCGCTCCTGGAAAAAGGCGGCCCCTTTGAGGCCCACTTTCCCGGCTACGAGCACCGCCCCCAGCAAGTAGCGATGCTGCGCGGCGTGGCGCGCGCGCTCAACCAGGGCCAGCACCTGCTAGCCGAGGCCCCCACCGGCGTCGGCAAGTCACTGGCCTACCTCATCCCGGCCGCCCACTGGGCGGTGCAGAGCGGCGAGCGAGTCGTCATCTCTACCAACACCATCAACTTGCAGGAACAACTATATCGCAAAGACTTGCCCGACCTGTCCCGCGCCCTGCCGCTCGAATTTCGCGCCAGCGTGCTCAAGGGTCGCTCCCACTACCTCTGCCCGGCTCGCCTGCAGGCCCTGCGCCGCCGGGGCGCTAACTCGCCCGACCAGGCCCGCGTGCTGGCGAAAATTCTCGTCTGGCTGCCGGAAACGACCGACGGTGACGGGGACGCGCTCTTCCTGCCCAATCCGGTCGAGCAGACCACATGGCGACAACTCTCGGCCGAGCACGAGGGCTGTAACCCCGAACGTTGCCGCAGCTTTCACCAGGGCCAATGCCACTTTTACAACGCCCGCCACGCCGCCGAATCCGCCCACCTTATCATCGTCAACCACGCCCTGCTCCTGGCCGACGTCGCCGTGCAAAATCGCGCCCTGCCCGAGTACAATTATCTCATCGTGGACGAGGCCCATCACTTGGAGGCAGCCACCACCAGCGGGCTTGGCTTTGCCGCCGACCGCGCCCGCCTGCGCCGGATGTTGAACGAGGTCGGACGGGTGAAACGCTCGGGCCGCGTGAGCGGGCTGCTATCTGAAGTAATCGCCCACTGCCAGAAAGCCAATCTGCCCAGCGAGGTCATGGAGCAGATAGAACTATCCGTCGGCAAGGTCGGGCTGGCGTCCAACCAGGCCATGCGCCAACTGAACGCTTTCTTCGACCGCCTGGAAGAGTTCGTCGAGGAGCAAAAGGCGGGACGGCGCAGCCAATATACGTTCCGCCTGCGTATCACCTCGGGAACGCGCGTGCAACCATCCTGGGACGGGGTCGAGATCGCATGGGACAATGCCAACGCGCCGCTGGTTGCCGTCTCCGCTGGCCTGGAACGGCTGGTCGGGGGGCTGGACAATCTGTCCGAGTTCGACATCCCCGACGTCGAGGACTTGCAGGCGCAGATACTAGGTGCAGGGC
Source organism: Thermoflexia bacterium (assembly GCA_011192155.1). Taxonomy (GTDB): domain Bacteria; phylum Chloroflexota; class Anaerolineae; order B4-G1; family B4-G1; genus B4-G1. The sequence goes on along the minus strand of DUEK01000012.1, from coordinate 37,924 downwards.
GACGGCTGGGGGATACCGTGAGGCAAGCGAGCCGGATGATCACACAGCCTGAGCTGTCCCTCATCTACTGGCTAGAGTCGGATTCCAACCACGACCGCTTGAGCCTGCACACCGCCCCCCTGCACGTCGGGCCGTTGGTGGAGGAGCATCTCTTCCACGAAAAGGAAGCGGTGATACTGACCTCGGCCACGCTGCGTACCAATTTCACCTTCGACTTTGTGCGCGAGCGGCTGAATGCCTGGGAGGCCGACGAGTTAGCGGTCGGTTCCCCTTTCGACTATCGCAACTCGACACTGCTCTATCTGGTGGACGATATTCCCGAACCCCAACAGCAGGGCTACCAGAAGGCGGTGGAGCGGGGAATGGCCGCGCTTTTCAAGGCGACCGGGGGGCGGGCGCTGGCGCTCTTTACCTCCTACAACCAACTGCGAGCCACTCTGCGGGCCATCAAAGCGCCGTTGGCCCAAGCCGGCATCACCACCCAGGCCCAGGGCGAGGGCGTCTCGCGGGCGCAACTGCTGGAGAACCTGCGAACGGGCAAGCGGCGGGTGCTTCTGGGCACGCGCAGCTTTTGGGAGGGGGTGGACGTGCCCGGCGACCCGCTCAGTTGCTTGGCCATTGCCAAGCTGCCTTTCAGCGTCCCCAGCGACCCCGTCTTTGCCGCCCGCTCCGAGACCTTTGAGCAGCCCTTCTTCGAGTACGCCGTGCCAGAGACCATCCTGCGCTTTCTGCAAGGGTTCGGGCGCTTGATTCGCACCCGCACCGACCGAGGCGTCGTGGCCGTGTTTGACAAGCGGCTGCTGACCAAGAGCTACGGCCAGCTATTCCTCGATTCACTGCCCGACCCCACCGTGCGCCAGGGACCAGTGGCGCTGCTGCCGGAGGCTGCCGCCGAGTGGCTATCTCAAGGCCCGCTCTCCCAAAAGCAGGCTTGACAAGCCCTCCAGTCAGCGTATACTTGATTCGCTATGGCCGACGAACCACAACCAGAGAAAATCTGGGCGGAACCAGAACCCTCGGAAGAAACAGAAACGCCGGAGAGTACGCGACGGGAGCGTTGGGCACGTCAACGAAAGCGTCTACGAAAGCGTCTACAAAAACTGCTCCGAAAACTCAGTGAGCTGGTAGCCAGAATCTGGAACCCCTTCGCGCGCGCCCTCTCCTGGCTGCGCCGGCCAGATGAGGTTGGGAAACCTCTCACGCTGCGACCGCGCGGCGTGCGACTGCTCGTCCTGCTGATTTTGGGCAACCTGATTGTCCTCGCGCTGCTGGTCGTCGCGCTGTACCAGGCGGCCTCGCTGCCGGTCAGCATCGAGTTGCTCCAACCGGGCGCCATCACGAACCCCAGCCTCTCCCCTATCCCCGGCCCCACGCCGACTCCCTTTGGCAGCGGCGGGGCCATCGCCTTCACCTTGCGGCGCAACGGCAACGCCGACATCTACGCACTCAACCAGACCGACCGGCAGCTGGTGCGGCTGACCTACGACCCGGCCGAGGAGCGCGACCCGGCCTGGTCGCCCGACGGCAACTATATCGCCTTCACCTCGAACCGCGCCGATAACTGGGACATTTACCTCTTGGACCTGGTCGGCGGCGCGCTGATCCGTCTGACACACGATCCCGGATTTGACGCCAACCCCAGTTGGTCGCCCGACGGCGAGTACATCGCCTTTGAATCATACCGCAGGCAACATTCGGTTACCGGCAGCCTGGATATCTACGTCATGAGCACCACCGCGGGAGAAGTACGGCGCATCACCACCAACCGCGCGCCCGACTACGAGCCGGTTTGGTCGCCCGACAGCCGCGCCATCGCCTTCACATCCTTCCGCGAGGGGAACAAGGACATCTACCTCTACCTGGTCGAGGAAGAGAAAACCGTCAACGTCACCAACACACCCGACCTGGATGAAGGCGAACCGGCCTGGTCGCCCGACGGAACGCAACTGGCCTACGTCAGCGGGCCGCGCGGCAATCCCTACGTTCAGGTCAGCAGCTTTGATTGGGACACGCTGGAGGCTGACCAGGCGGAGACCGAGCTTTTCGGCGCTGGCGCATCCCCGGCCTGGGCGCCGGACGGCCAGAGCCTCGTCTACGCCTACGAGCGGAGCGGGCGCAGCCATCTCATCGCTGCCAGTATGACGGGCTGGGCGCTCTTCCACGAGGTCTATAGCACCGACGGCCCCCTGGACGACCTGATGTGGACCAGCCAGGCGCTTTCGTCCCGCGTCGTGGCCCGCGCTCAGGCCGACGTACCAACTAGGGATATCTCACTCTACGTAGAACTGGTGCAACCGACCCCCGCCGCCGGCCCGCCCTACAAACTGGCTCCGCTTCCCGGCGTTCAAGTCAGCCAAGATGAAGAGGGCGAAAATGAAAGCCAAGCCCGCCTCTCCGACCGAGTGAATGAGAGCTTTAATGGTCTGCGCCAACGCATGATTGATGAGGTGGGATGGGACTATTTGGCCCGGCTCGGCATCGTCCAGTTGCCGATGGACTATACCCCCTACTCGGGCCACTCGCGCATGAGCTGGCACGTCTGCGGCCGGGCCATCGGCCTGGATCAGGAGCCATATAAAGATACTCCATCGCAGATCGAACTGGTGCGAGAGGACGTGGGCAACACCACCTACTGGCGCGTCTTTATCCGCGCCGCCAAACAAGATGGAAGTATGGGAGAGCCTCTGCGTGAAGCGACCTGGGACCTGACCGCCCGCCAGGAAGACGGGCGCGCTATGGTAGAGGGAGGCGAACTCAAAAAGCGCATCCCATCGGGCTATTACGTGGACTTTACCACCCTAGCCGCCGACTATGGCTGGGAGAGAACACCCTCTCTGTGGCGCTGGCGCTACTTTTGGCCCGACATCCGCTGGTGGAGATTCCGCAAGACCGACGGCCTGACCTGGTGGGACTGTATGCTAGAGGTCTTTGAGCAGGACGAGATCGAGGATGCCTTCGGGCCGATTCCAGGGTATGAGGATTAAGTGACCGCCTGTATCATCATCCTATCCGGCGAGCGCGGCGCGGGCAAGAGCACCGTCTGCCGCAAGACCGTCTCCCTGGCGCAGGCACAAGGATACGTATGCGGCGGCCTCATCACCCTCCGTTGCCCCGGAGACGATCTGGACGTACTCGACGCGCGCGACGGTTCCACACGCCGGCTGACGCTCGATCCCGGTGACAGCCCGGCCGTGATCCAGGGGCGATTCCGCTTCAGCCCTGGAACCCTGGCCTGGGGAAACAACGTGCTTGCCCGCGCCGCGCCTTGCGATCTGCTCGTGGTGGATGAACTGGGGCCGCTGGAGATAGAACAAGGCTGGGGCTGGCAGCGGGCCTTTTCTGTGCTGCACAAAGCCAAGTTCGCGCTAGCCCTCGTCGTCGTCCGTCCCGAACTAGTGGCGCAGGCGCAACTCAAACTCCCCAAGAGCGCGATGACCGTCCTCACCGTGACGAACCAGAACCGAGGCGGGTTGCCCGTCACGCTCCTGGGGATGCTGGAACGGGAAAAGTGTCTTTTTCAATAACTTGAAGAAAACCGGGGCAACGCAGGTTTCGGCAGTCTTCTCGTAAAGTGTTGTTGGCGTTTTACCGCCGAGAACGCAGAGTTCGCAGAGCTTTTTCTATTTCTCAGCGCTCTCAGCGTACTCTGCGGTGCAGAACGATCACTGCCTTTGTCAACAACACTCAAGAGGGAGACTAGCCAGATTTTAGGGTTTGGCAAATTACCCCGGAATATTGAAAAAGGTACAAAAAAACCCTTAGGGTCTTCCGAGACCCTAAGGGTTTTCGTTACGTACATTCACTTACCAAACCGGCTGCGTCGGCCTAGTACATCCCGCCCCCTCCCGGAGGCATCGCCGGCGCGGGCGGTGTTTCTTCGGGAATGTCGGTGATCAGCGCCTCAGTAGAGAGCACCATCGCCGCGATGGAGGCCGCGTTGGAGAGCGCGCCCTTGGTCACTTTGGCCGGATCAATGATGCCAGCCTCGACCATATCCATAAAGTTACCCTGAAGCACGTCGTAGCCGATATTGTCGTTCTTCTTTTCCTTCTGAACACGCCGCACGGTATCGAGGATCACAGCTCCGTCCTTGCCGGCGTTCTCGGCGATCTTGCGCATGGGCAACTCTAGCGCCACGCGCAGGATGTTGACGCCCGTCTGCTCATCAGGATAGGCCATTTCGACATCGTCGAGCGCGGCAATGGCGTTGATCAGCGCCACGCCGCCGCCGGCCACGATTCCCTCTTCGACCGCCGCGCGGGTGGCCGAGAGCGCATCCTCGACGCGGTGCTTCTTTTCCTTCAGCTCGGTCTCAGTGGCTGCGCCGACGCGGATGATGGCGACACCACCGGCCAACTTGGCCAGCCGCTCTTGCAGCTTTTCGCGGTCATAGTCCGAGGTGGACTTTTCGATCTCGACCTTGATCTGCTCCATGCGCCCCCTGATATCCGGATCGTCGCCGCGACCACCTACGACGGTGGTATCGTCCTTGGTGGAGACAATCTTGTCGGCCCGACCCAGGTCCGTGATGGTAGCGCTATCAAGCTTGCGCCCTTCTTCCTCGGTGATAACGTGGCCGCCGGTGAGAGCGGCGATGTCGCGCAGCATAGCCTTGCGCCGGTCGCCGAACCCGGGAGCCTTGATCGCCAGGCAGTTCAACATGCCGCGCAGTTTGTTCAGTACCAACGTCGCCAACGCCTCGCCGTCAATATCCTCAGCCAGGATGACCAGGTTGCGAGCGCCCTGCTGCACCAACTTTTCCAGAATGGGTACCAGGTCTTGGGCAGCCGAGATCTTTTTGTCGTGGATCAGGATATAAGGCTCCTCAATGACCGATTCCATCGCTTCAGGGTCGGTGATAAAGTAAGGAGAGATGTAGCCCCGGTCGAACTGCATACCCTCGACGTACTCGGTCTCGAACTCTAGCCCCTTGCTCTCCTCGACGGTGATGACGCCGTCTTTGCCAACTTTGGCCATCACCTCGGCGATCAGTTCACCTATCTGCCGATCTTGAGCAGAGATGGCGGCCACGTTGGCAATCTCGTTCTCGCTGCTCAACTCAATCGACTGCGCGGCGATAGCCTCGACCACAGCGTCCGCACCGGCCAGGATGCCGCGCTTGAGCAGCATTGAGTTGGCGCCGGCGGCTACGTTCTTCATACCCTCAGTGATGATGGTGTGAGCCAACAAAGTGGCGGTGGTGGTGCCATCGCCGGCGATGTCGTTGGTCTTGGTGGCCGCTTCCTTCAACAATTGCGCCCCCATATTCTCAAAGGGGTCTTCCAATTCAATCTCTTTGGCGACAGTCACACCATCGTGGGTGATGGTGGGAGCGCCCCACTTCTTATCCAACGCTACGTTGCGCCCCTTGGGCCCCAGCGTGGTGACGACGGCATTTGCCAGAACGTCAATTCCGTTCTTGAGAGAACGGCGAGCTTCTTCACTAAAAACTAGTTGCTTTGCCATTTTTTCTATTCTCCTTACTAATTATTAACTATCCCAAGACGGCCAGGATGTCGCTCTCTTTCAGAAAGAGAATCTCCTTGCCGCCCTCCCCCTTGAACGACGTGCCGGCGTACTTGGCATACACGACCGTATCCCCGACCTTGACCTCCATCGGAATGCGGTCGCCGTCCTCGTCCAAGCGGCCTGCCCCAACGGCCAGAATCTTGCCCTGCTGGGGTTTTTCTTTCGCCGTATCAGGCAACACCAACTCACCCCCGGCGAAGGTTTCCACGTCCTTCTCCAGCGGTTCTACTACTACACGGTCGCCTAACGGCTTGATGTTCAATGCCATCTCATTACCTCCTATTTGAAATATGTTGAAATTTACCTGTCGTATTAGCACTCTCACACTGCGAGTGCTAACCAGGCAATATGATACCACAAATTCTGTATGATGTCAAGAACCTCGCTGCGCCCGGTCACGAGCCGCCATTCTGCGTCTCGGCCGAGGCTCGTACAGGGGCAATCTGGCCCTCCTCCACGTAGCGCATCACTTCACCGACGCGCAATCCTTTCAACCTCATGTCCGCTACCGTGCGCCCGCGCTCATAATAGTTGGTGCCGTGAATCACGCACGCCAGCCGAATCATCGCGTCAATTGCCCAGGTTTTCACGCCGAATTGTTTGCCTAACGAGGCCAGGGGCACCAGGCTGAAGGGCACCTCCTCAAAGATGTAACGGTGGCGCAGGTTGCGCGGCGCTTTGATCCCCTGATAACCCGGGTTGGCCTGGATCGCTTCGTACAGGGTGTCGCCCTTCGCCGAGTAAGCATCCTTTAACCACCTCAGGGCCGGCCGGGCGCGCACCCCCAATGCGGCCGCGATGGTCACCCGCTCCCGGTCCAATACCTCTAACACGTGAGCGGTGGAGCGGGTCACACCGTCTATGTAGAACTGAAAATTCCCCTTGGTGTGCTCGATCCACCCGGCGTTGAGCAGCGTCAGCGCCGGGTGAAAGATCGCCCCCATATTATCCAGACTGGTGTGGAGCACGTTAGGGGCAGGGATGAACTGAGGATACGCTTCACATACCGCTTCCAGCACGTGACCGGTGCGTGTGGCCGGCAGGGCGGCCAGGGGCACGGCGTTCTTGTGCCGAAAGATACGGGCCTGAGCCGGACCGGTGCTACGGCTGGCAAAGACAAAAGTGCCAGCCTCGGCCACGACGACGCCGGCGGCGCAGCCCTCACGATTGAGGATTTGGCGAAATTCCAGCGCCCCGCCCGTGCGGCCTGGGTTGAGCACCACGACCTGGCCGTCGCGCAGATGGGGGGCGCAACTGCGGGCAACGTCCCGGTGACCCGAAGCAGGCACGACGACCATGATGACGTCGGCGTCGTCGAGCGCCTCGGCAATGTCAGAGGTGACCCCCGCCAGGCGGCCGAGGCGAGAGGCGCCATTCTCGTATCCCAGATCAATCTCGCCGCGCAAGGCGATCTCACTGATGTGCTCGATGGTGCGGTTGTAGAGCTTTACCGTAAAGCCTCTGACAGCCAAATCGGCCGCCATCGCCTTGCCGCCGTGACCGGCGCCGATAACTGTGTAACGTGTCATACATTCTCTCCTTCCATCTAAAACCTCCCATCGCCCCCAACATCCAAACCGGCGATCCGTTCCTCCTCCAAGAGCGCCCGTCCCGTGGCCGGATCAACCGCCACGCAGGCCCCGCGCTGGTCTATGCGGCTGACGATCTGCCCACGGGCGAACGGATTGTTGCGCAAGTGAGGGGCATCCAGCACCCCCGTCGTCACTGCCCGCGCTAGGGTGACTGGGTCAGTCAGCGGGTCAGGCGCATCCGGCCCAGCCAGAGCGAGGATAGTTTCCAGGGTCACCCGGGCCTGCCGCACCAACTCCTCCTTACGCTGCTGGACGGTGGGGTCGGCCGTCATATCCGGCTGTCCACGCAGCGCGTTCTCGATAGCCCGGCGGGCCAGTTTACAGGCCTCGATCACGTCGCGGGCGTCCGCGGCGTGGTGGGCCTCGGTATGGCCGACGACGTGGAGGATGTGAGGGCGCAGCGCCATCTGCAGGTAGACGCTGGAGGCCAGGTGAGCGCGGGCCGCGTCCGGGTCCAGCGGGTAGCTGAGCAACCCCGTGCGCGTCTGCCGCCGGACGCAAAAGTCGGGGCCTTCCAGTGGCGCGATCATCTCCAGGCAGGCCAGCATCTTGGCCAGGTCCATCGCATCGGAGAGGCCCGGCGGGCTGTTGAACATCATCTGGGCGATATAGTCACGCACACCAAAGGCGCGGGCGTTGTAGGCCGAAAGGTAGGCCGAGACGACGAAAATCACGTCGGGAGCGTCGCGCAACCCCCACTGGTGTGGCTCATTCAATTCGACCGGGATGTCCCGCTCGCCGTACCAGGCCATCACTCTCTGATGCTCGCGGATGGAGCCCTCCAGGTCCCAGGGACCGCGCCCGTCCATCCGGTTGAACCAGAAGATGGGAATGGCACAAAAGGCAATGTGGATGGTCTCCACGTACATCTCGGCCAGGCGGATAAAGTCGTCGCTGCCGGAATAGGTGCGCAGGAGAGGAAAGTTCCCGCACCGGCTGGCGGAGTAGAGGGCGCGGTAATCGGCGGGGCTGCGCACCGGCACGCCGCCCGCTCCACGGCGGCGGGGGTCCTGCCGCTCCGGGTGGAAAAAGTTGGCCTGGGCGTCCTGGTCAATTCCCAACGAGATGACATCCAGCGCCCGAGCCTCAGCGATGCGGGCTATCCCAGCCCGGGTGGCCTTTACCGTCGGCAAGCCAAAGTGGTGGCGGATGATGGGGAAGGGAGCCTTCCAGTCAATACGCTCCACCGTGGCCTGGGGAAAGTCAGTCTCGGCAAGATCGCTGTGGCGCTGGCCCTTCAGGTAGGCCAGCACCACCTCAGCCGGCTCGCTGCCGTCAAAGACGCGCTCGAAAAAGCCGATGGCTCGCGCCCGCTCAGCTACGGGTGGCGTCCCGCCGAAGGCAAAGCGCACCCCAGAGGCGCGCAAGTCGTCCGCCTCCTCCGCGAACCGGGCCAGCAACCGCTCGCCCGTCTCCGGCGTCAGCCGGTAGGAGACGCCCACTAGATCGGCCTTCTCGCGCCGCGCTGCCTCCAGCACCGCGTTGACTGACGTTGCTGGGCCGAGAAAGACGGTCCGCCAGCCGGCCAACTCGGCCAACCGCAAAAAGTTCAACACGCCAGCTACGTGGACACACTCACCCAACGAACTGGCGACGACCGTCTTCATCTCCCACCTCTATGTCATTTTGGCCAAGGAGGATGCCAAAAATTACATCGCGGTGGTTGGCGACACAATTTTCCACAATCTTTCCCTAATTTGAGCTTCAGCATCTACCAGGGCAATGTCTTGTGTGGCGGCGACCTCCCCTGCCAGGAGGTCCACACCTTCATCGTACATTTGTTTCCCTCGTGTGGTCATCCTGCCCTCCCGCTGCTTCCGCCAAGCCATATCCCTCACTGCCTCTGCAACTTGGAAAATGTCTCCTATGTGAAGCCTTTCCTCGACTACCTTGTAACGTTCGTTGTGATCTTTCGGCAGCTTGTTGGGATCGGCGCGCAAGACGCGCCACACTCGCTTCAACTCGGATGGTGGAATGGCACGCCGCATCCCCACCGTCTCTGCAACTTTGACTGGGATCATCAAGAAACTGGTGTTCGGCTGTCCTAGCAGCTTGATCCTATAGTACCGCTCGCTACTTCCACGCCATCGCCGCTTCTCAATACACACCACCACGCCAGCCCCACGGACAGGATGAACGATCGCATCACCTGCTTCAAACATATCAATTCCCTCCTCGATTTAATGATTCCCCCAGGCACGTATCTCAAACTGTCACGGTAGCCGAGTTGCCCTGGGTAGCTTCCACGGGCGACGGCGGCTGAGACAACCGGTCTAGTGTGCGATCCAGCCAGGACAACTCTACAGTAGCCACGGCCAGCACATAATCAAACGCCAGGCGTTCTCCCAAATCCGTCCCCTCATCCATCACCTCGGTGGCTTGCTGCAGAGCAAGTTGGTGAGCAGCGACCTCGACACGCCGTTGCCGTAGGTGAGCGAGCAACCCGACGTGTGAAAAGTTACTGGCCAAGATCAAGCGCATCAAGAAAGCCTTCAAGGAGATACCTGATGATACCGGTTGTTCCATCCACTCCCGCAACACTTGCCCGCCTGTCTCCGTGATACTGTAGATCTTTCGCGGTGGTTTATCGTGGCGCGGAATCACCTCTACGGTCACCAAGCCACCTTCCAGCAAAGCGTGCAAAGCGGGATAGAGACTGCCGAAACTCGGACTATCAATCAGCCAACTCAGGCTCTTGAGAAAACGCTTGATGTCGTAGCCGGACATTGGCTGTCGGGCCAGCAGGCCCAGGATAAAGCAACGAATACTCACGGCACTAGCCATAGCATACTCCGTTATGTACTATTTCATTATATAGCGTTTCGTTATATTATACCACAAACACGGTGATCGGCAACGACGGGGTTCACGGTGACTTGACAATCAGAGTTCTTGTGGTATACTATACCCTAGTATTGTATCCAGGAGGTGATAATATGCCGATCTACGAGTACCAATGTGACGAATGTAACGAAAAGTTCGAGTTGTTCGTGCGCTCATCCAAGCAGCGTCAAGCTCCTACCTGCCCCAAGTGCGACAGCGCCAAAGTGCATAGGGCAATCTCGCTGTTTGGGATGGGCGGGGCGAGTGGGAGCAGCAGAGCGAGTGCGGCATCCTGCAGCCCGGGCTTTACTTGAGGAACATAGTGAGAGGCCGTGAGCCTCTGAGGAGCAAATAAGGTGAAATTGTGCGATCAATCCGTCAAGGCTGACCTATTGAACCGCATCCGGCGGTTGGAAGGGCAGGCGCGCGGGGTAGCTAAAATGGTCGAGCAAGACCGGGATTGCAACGATATTTTGCAACAATTAGCCGCCGTGCGCTCCGCCGCCCACCAGGCTACAGTAACGCTGGTGCGGGCCTATACCGCTGAATGTGTGCTATCTGATAGTTCGCCCGAGGAGGTCGCCGACGCTCTGGCAATGGCGTTATCGCGATTGGCGTGAGAAGTCTGCAAGTGGCAAGTGTGCAAGTTTGTGAGTTAAATTTCACTACTGTACACTTTTTCATCACAAATGTCACAAATGGACGAATGACACGAATTTCGTCAAATGATAAAAAACATTCGTGCAATTCGTGATAAAAGCTTGGTTGCTTGGCAAAAAAGTGCACGGCAGCAAAAGTTAAATTAAAATTGAGGAGATAAAGAATGTCTTTGTTGAACGAAGAAATTAGAGAGCAGGTTAAACAAGAATTGGCCGACTTGGCTGGGCCGGTCAAGATGGCGATGTTCACTCAAGAGTTCGAGTGTCAGTTTTGCGCCGAGACTCGGCAACTGGCCGAGGAAGTCGCGGAGCTTTCTGACCAAATAACTGTCGAGGTCTACGATTTTGTCGCCGATGAGGAAAAGGCCGAGGAATTGAGTATAGACAAGATTCCGGCCATCGCCGTCATTGGAGCGGAGGACTATGGTGTGCGCTATTATGGCATTCCATCCGGCTACGAGTTTTCCTCCTTGCTGCACGCGATCAAGATGGTGGCGGCCGGCAAACCAGAGTTGAGCGAGGATACGCTGGAGGTATTGACAGGGCTAGATGAACCGGTGCATTTCCAGGTTTTTGTCACACCAACGTGCCCCTACTGCCCCCAGTCCGTGATACTGGCTCACCAGATGGCCGTCGCCAGCCCGATGGTGCGGGCGGATATGGTAGAGGCGCAAGAGTTCCCTCATCTTTCGCAAAAGTACCAGGTGATGGGCGTGCCGCGCACGGTCATCAACGAGACGGCGCACCTCGAAGGGGCCGCGCCGGAAGCGATGGTGCTGGAAAAGTTGCAGGAGGCGCTGGCTTGATGCTCGATTTCAAATTGGCGCAGCCCCAACAGGAAGCGCAACAGGACGCGGATAGCGGGCCGGATAACCAGGTCTACGATCTGATCATCATTGGCGGCGGGCCGGCCGGCCTGACCGCCGCTATCTATGCCGGGCGGGCGCGGGTCAAAACGCTGTTGCTGACCGGTTCGCTCCCAGGCGGACAGACGGCCAACACCGACATCGTCGAAAACTATCCTGGCTTCCCCGCAGGGATCGAGGGGCCGGAGTTGGCTCAAAAGTTTCAGGAGCAGGCCGGGCGTTTCGGCGCACAGATCGTGGTGGATAACGTGACGGAGGTGAATTTCTCCACCAGGCCTTTCACCGTCCTCACGCACGGGACCGCGTACCAGGCGCAAACAGTGATCGTCGCCGCCGGCGCAGAGCCGCGCCGGCTGGGCGTGCCCGGCGAGGAAAAGTTCTTTGGGCGTGGCGTCTCTGCCTGCGCCACCTGCGATGGATTCTTCTATCGGGACAAAAGGGTCGTGGTGGTTGGCGGGGGCGATAGCGCCATCACAGAGGCGATCTTTCTCACCCGCTTTGCCAGCGAGGTGATCGTCATCCACCGGCGCGACGAGTTGCGAGCGACCAAGATCAACCGGGAACATGCGCTGGCGAACCCCAAGATACGCTTTGTGTGGGACAGTGTGGTGGAGGAAATCCTGGGGGAGCAAACGGTGAACAGCGTGCGGGTGCGTAACGTAAAGACCGGGGGAACCTCGGTCATTGAGACCGACGGTGTGTTCCTCTACGTCGGTATGAAGCCAGTAACGGAGCTATTCGCCGGGCAGTTGGAGCTGAATGAGCAGGGGTACATTGTCTCGGATCAGCGCCAGCGAACGAATATGCCGGGCGTCTTTGTGGCCGGGGATGTGCAGGACCCACTCTATCGCCAGGTGGTGATAGCGGCCGGTTCTGGCGCGGTCGCGGCGATAGAGGCGGAGCGGTTTTTGGAACAACATTCTCAACCGTAGAAAAAGGGTCGAGATATGCCCGATCACCCACTGCCGTCCAAAATTCCCCGCATAGACGACAATCTGTGCCAGGCGTGTCGCAAGTGCGTGGCGCGTAAGGCGTGCCGGACCAAGGCCATCGTCGCCATAGACCCCGGAGAGCCGCCGTTCATTGACGGCAACCTCTGCTACGGCTGTATGGCTTGCCTGCCGGCCTGCCCGTACGATGCCATCGTCGTGTAAAGTTCGATAATAATGGGGCATGACAAAAAACGCAAGACAAAGGAACGTTGATAAGGAGTAACCGTTCAGGCATAGCCGTTTTTCTTACCGCAGAGATCGCAGAGCCGGGCGAAAATATCATCTCACAGGGATAAAATGAGAAAACTCGGCGTTCTCTGCGTGCTCTGCATAGCAGAGGCCTCTGCGGTGAAAATCATACGTATACCTGAACGCTTACGATAAGGATTCTGAAAACAGAGAGGTGAATATGTTAAGCCGAAAGTATTTGGATGTTGCCGAGGAACCCGTCGGTGAGGACAAATCTGTCCGCTGGGTGATCGGAAAGCCGGAAGGCGCGCCCAACTTTGCTATGCGGGTGATCGAGTTTCAGCCGGGAGCGGTCTTTGAAACTCACCAACACCCTTACGAGCACGAGATATTTGTGTTGGAGGGTGAAGGAGTGGCAGAGGGAACAGAAGGAGAGGTTGAGATGCGGCCTGGCGTCGCGCTCTACGTTCCTCCCGACGAGCCTCACGGGTATCGGAACACCGGGGCGGGGGCGCTGCGCTTTATCTGCGTCATTCCGCACCCAGAAGAATGATACGGGAAGAGGGAGAATATGGAAAACGGCACTGAAAATCGCATCACCGAGTTCATAGGCAAGCGCGTGTGGGCCATCGTGGGCGCGTCACACGATCCTGCCAAATATGGCAACAAGATCGCACGCGACTTGCACAACGCGGGCTACATCGTCTATCCCATCAATCCAAAAGAGGGCGAGATCGAGGAATTGAAAGTGTACGCCAGCCTGGCCGACCTGCCGGAGAAGCCGGACGTCGTAGACATCGTGGTGCCGCCAGCGTTGACAGAAAAAGTGGTCCGCCAAGTCCACGAGCTGGGACTGCCTCGCGTCTGGATGCAGCCTGGCTCAGAGTCGGAAGAAGCCGTTCGATTTTGCGAGGAGCACGGTATCGCCGTGATCCACGATGCCTGCGCGATGATCAACAAGCGAAACTGGGAAGAATGAGCGAGAACACAACAGCAAGAGTAGCAGAACTGGAAAAACGTATCAACGACCTAAAGGCCCGCTTGCCCAAACACTCTGTTCCTCCATCAATGCTCATCGAGTTGGACGACTTGGAAGAGGAATTGGAACAAGCGCGGCAGGAGGATACACAATGACCATCGCATCATTCGAGGGCAAAAGCCCTCACATCGGCGCGGGCGCGTACGTTCACCCCTCGGCCGACGTTTTTGGCGACGTGACCATCGGCGCGGAGTGTTGGATCGGCCCTGGCGCGCGCATCCGGGGGGATTATGGCGCCATCGTCCTGGGTGATTATTGCAGTGTGGAGGATAACTGCGTCATCCACGCCCGGCCCGGCGAGCGGACGACTATCGGCGACTGGGTGACATTCGGCCACGGTGCGGTGATCCACAACGTGACGATGATCCACGATTACGCCATCGTCGGTATGGGCGCGGTGGTCTCCGACTGGGCGATCCTAGGCGAGTGGGCCGTGGTGGGTGAAGGAGCCGTCGTCCGGCAAGGGCAAGAGGTTCCGCCGGGTCACATCGCGGTGGGGGTGCCGGCCAAAGTGCTGGCGAAAGCCGTGGGCGAGGAATACAAGGCCCAGTGGACCGAGTTCAAAAAGATATACGTGGATCTGGCGCGGCGCTACCCGGAGGGATGGATCCCCTTGGGGGAATGATGCGACTCGGCGCTCACGAATCCATCAGTGGCGGACTGCACAAGGCATTCGACCGCGCCCGGTCGGTGGGCTGTGACGCGGTGCAGATATTCGTCAAACCCAATCGATCTTGGGCTGTAAAGCCGCTGACCGAGGAGGACATTGCCCACTTCAAATCAAAGGCCCAAGAGACTGACATCCGGCCGGTAGTGGCCCACGCCTCCTACCTGCTCAACTTGGCCTCGCCCAAAGAAGATCTTTGGCAGAAATCGCGCGATACGCTCATCGTCGAGTTGGAGCGGTGCGAGGCGCTGGACGTGCCATATCTGGTGCTGCACCCCGGCTCGCACGTGGGATCGGGGGAGGAAGCTGGACTGAAGCGAGTGGCGCAGGCACTGGGAGAGGTTCAAGCCGCCACACCGGGCTTTCGCGCTCGGATTCTCCTGGAAACCACCGCCGGACAGGGTACCAACCTGGGCTACAAATTCGAGCACCTGGCCTGGCTGATCGAGCATGCGCCGGAGGGAGAGCGACTGGGGGTCTGCCTGGATACGTGCCACGTCTTTGCCGCCGGTTACGAGCTACGCGCGGCGGAGGGATACGAGGCCACGATGGAAAAGTTCGACCGCATCATCAGTCTGGCGCGGCTCAAAGCGCTCCACCTGAACGATAGCAAAGGCGACCTGGGCAGCCGCAAGGATCGGCACGAGCACATCGGCCAGGGGTACATCGGGTTGGAGGGGTTCCGCAACCTATTGAACGATCCCCGCTTGGAAGGATTGCCGGGGTTGTTGGAGACGCCCAAGAGCAACGATCTGCACGAGGATCGGGAAAACCTGGTGGTGTTGAGAGAATTGGTCGGCTAGTGTTAAATGAGCGTATTCGATGGACTTTCCTCTATCTATGACCTGGGGATGTTGCCGCTAGAGTGGCTATTGTTCCGGCGGTTGCGCCAGCAGGTGTTCCCGCTGCTCAGAGGCGACGTGCTAGAGATAGGGGTCGGCACAGGGATCAACCTGCCGCTCTACAGGCCAGAGGTGCGCGTGACAGGCAGCGACGCCAGCAGAGAGATGTTGACGTGGGCAGCCCGCCGTCCACAGAGTCACTCGCATAACGGTACGGCGCTGGCTCAGAGCGACGTTCAGCGACTCCCTTTCCCCGACGGCAGTTTCGATGTGGTGGCGGCTTCATTTGTGTTCTGCTCAGTCACCGACCCGGCGCAAGGGCTGGCGGAAGCGCGCCGTGTCTTGCGCCCTGAAGGAAAATTGGTGCTGCTGGAACACACGCGAGGCAACAACGGCCTGGGGGCCTGGCTGACAGACACACTGCATCCAGCCTGGAAAGCCTGGAGCAAGGAGTGTCACCTGAACCGTGAGACGGCTCAGACGGTGGCGCAGGTTGGGTTCGAGGTGCGGCGGGTGGAACGGCACGCGATGGGTATTGTACGGGTGATTGAGGCGACAGTACAAGACAAGGTCTCTCGGTGAGGAGAATTCAATGAAACGTTTCTGGCAAGAGAATTGGTCAGTGATTCTAATAATCGCCGTGATGGTGGGCGGCTATCTGTTCCTGCGCACGCCGGGCGACGATCTGGCTTCAACAGCGGACTTTGATGCACAAGTAAGCGGCGGCGCGCCCACATTGGTCGAGTTCTACTCGAACACCTGAAGCTCGTGCCTGTTGGCCAAGCCCGTCGTGGACGGGCTAGAACGAGAACTGGAGAACCAGGCACAGGTGTTGCGGTTGAACGTGATGAACAGCGTGGGCGGTGAGTTGGCAATGCGCTACGGCGTGCGCGGCGTGCCCACTTTCGTACTGCTGGACGGCGTGGGCAAGGTGATGCTGACGCAGGTCGGGATGCCGGATCGAGCAGAGATTATGGCGGCGGTGATGCGACCGTAGCCAGCCCAACAAACCAATAAAATTAGCCTGCCCAGGTAAAACGGAGAAAGAAGATTCGACCAGCACAGGATGGATGGTTGCGCGTTGAGAAACGCTGCGCAATGAGATCAAATCTCGATTGGTGGGTAGAAAATTCCTAGTTCTGACGGATTCTGTGGTTCAAGTCTGCGGAGCATCCTGAGTAGGCCGAAGGCCGTATCGAAGGGTGCGAAGAATACCGTAAAACGTTGTAAAATCGCACCCCCTTCGACAGGCTCAGGACTCGGCTTCGATACGCGCTCACGCTGTTCGCGTTACTCAGGATGCTCAACCACAGAAAACGTCGGAATCAGGAGAATCACAGAGAGATAGGAAGATATGTGCTTACGTCTGCCCAGAGGCGGGCGTCCGCCCAGAGGCGGGCGTCCGCCCAGAGGCAGGCGAACACTGTATTCTGTGCTGAAAATTGGTACAACAAGCAAACTTTCTCCTCTCTTCTCCGTGAAACCCTGTGTATCCTTTGCGCATCTCTGTGTTCCCGGTTATGCCTGAGCAGTTACGACAAGATTATAGCACAACGGCCAACCACTGGCAATTGAAACTCATTCCCCCAACTTTTCACTCCTGAGCGCGCCATGGCGCGCCCAGCGCCCTGTGCAGTTTGACATTTCACCGATTGTGTGGCATACTATACGCCAGTTATCTCGTGGTGGATGTAGCTCAATGGTTAGAGCGCTGGCCTGTGGAACCAGAGGTTGCGGGTTCAAGTCCCGTCATCCACCCCAATTGTGATACAGTAACAACACGAGTCAAACAATGTCCTACAAGAGCTTTCCTTCATTCATTTCAATGACCGTCCCCCACCGCGACAATGCGCGGCGCGGCCTGTATGCGCATCACCATCATCACCATACCAACCACGCTCGAAGGGGGCTTGGATAGATCGGGGCTTTCTCGTAACGACAAGTTTCCTCAAGCGTGAGACGATTGATTCGTCCACGCTTTTTTGCTTTAAAAATACCACAACAAACGGAGAAAGGAACGAAAGGTGTTCCTGAGAGGTATAAAGATATGACGAAAAAAGTGGATCCGAGATTGCCGAGAGGCATGCGCGATATTCTGCCACAGCAGATGATCCTGCGCCAGTACGTCGTGGATGTCATCCGAGATGTTTTTGAGAAATTTGGCTTTGAGCCGCTGCAAACCCCGGCCGTCGAACTGGAAGAGACGCTCAAGGGCAAGTACGGGAGTGACGCTGAGCGATTGATCTATGACGTCGGCCACAGCGGCGGCAAGGAGAATCTCGCGTTGCGCTACGATCTCTCGGTGCCCTTGTGCCGCGTGGCGGCCCAGTATCCAGAACTGACCAAGCCGCTCAAACGGTATCAGATCGCGCCGGTCTGGCGGGCCGAGCGGCCGCAGAAGGGACGTTACCGCGAGTTCTACCAATGCGATGCCGATACCGTAGGCTCGGACAGCATGTTGGCCGATGCCGAGATCGTCAACGTCATCTACGAAATTCTGACCCGGCTGGGATTCGAAAAGTTTGTGATCAACATCAACAATCGCAAGATCATCGCCGGCATCGGGCAGTTGGCTGGCGTGCCGGACGAGTTGCTGGGCGGGCTGTATCGCTCCATTGACAAGCTGGACAAGATCGGGCTGGAAGGAGTCAAGGCCGAACTGCGCAAGACGGGGCTGGAAGACGCGATCTCTGCCCTGAGAAAAGCCCAAGCGACAAAGAAGGTCATCACCGATTTGATACAAGCTCTCCGGGAAGCCGATCTGACCGCTATTGAGACCCGGCTGCGCCAGGCCGACTTGGAGAATGAGGCAATCGCCATGCTCGTGAGCCAGTTAGCGGCCCTGGAACTGGAAAGCATAGCGACGATACCCGACGCGGTGATCAAACGCCTGCTCGAATTTCTACAGATCGGCGGCAGCAACGACGAAATTCTGGCCCAACTGCGCAAATGGCTGGCCAACTATCCTGAAGCGCTCGCCGGCGTCACCGAGTTGGAAGAGATGACGCGCTACCTGAAAGCACTGGGCATCCCGGAGGAGTATTACCCAGTCGTGCCTTCGATGGTGCGCGGGCTAGCGTACTATACCGGGCCGATCTATGAGACGATCGTGGAGGAACCCAACATCGGCAGCATCACGGGTGGAGGGCGGTACGATGAGTTGATCGGCATGTTCGCCAAGCACAGCTATCCGGCCACCGGCACCACCATCGGCATCGAGCGCATCATTGACGTGATGAAAGAATTGGAAATGTTCCCGCCAGCCGTTGGCAAGACGGTGGCCCAGATATTGGTCACGCAGTTTAACCCAGACCTGGTGACCGAATCGCTCAAGATGGCGCGCGAGTTGCGTCAGGCGGGGCTGAACGTCGAGTTGTACTTTGAGAACGATCCCCTAGGTAAGCAAATTCGCTACGCGCTAAAGAAAGGCATCCCATACGTAGTGATCCTCGGCCCAGACGAGGTGATCGCTGGGCAGGCGGCGATCCGCAACCTGCAACTAAAGCAGCAGGAGACCGTCCCGCGCGGGCAGGCCGCTGCAAGAATCAAAGTCTGGCAGTCACCTACCAAGTGACAGCTTTTAGGGGTTTTGGGCGCTAACTAGAATGACAACAATTCCGGAATGGTTCACTGAGTCTCAGTAGATCCAAAATGTTACGACAACAAGACCTCGGAGGTCTCTCGAGAGCGCCTTTGCCGGTAAAAACGGGCGCAATCTAAGCAATTTTGGTGATTACCCACATCTCACCGCCGAGCGCGCAGAGGTCGCAGAGATGGTCAAAAAGATCCTCGCTGCGTGCTTTGCGGCCTCTGCGGTGAAAGAAAACAGAGTCAATGCAGTCATATTTGGATATGTGGGTAATCACCAAAAGCAATTTTGCTGCCAATATCACCTTCCGAGACCTCCGAGGTCTGAAATTTGGATCTACAGAGCCTGTCCTTTTTCTAACCGCTGGAGAACAAGAATGAGCCAATGCCCTAGTTGCGGACGTTACACCGGCCCCCACGAGGCCTGCCCTTACTGCGGCGCTCGCCTGACGAGACGTGCGTCCATCCGCGCCGTCAAGATTGTCGCGGTCATTCTCGCCACCGTGGGGCTCGCCGCGCTCTGGTTCGCCGCCACGCGCGTCGAGGTACCTCTCGTCCAAATCGGCCAAGCCAGCGCGACGATGAACATGGCCTACGTGCGGATCGAGGGCCGTTGCACCCGCGCTCCCTCGTATGATCCTGAAGGGGAGTATCTCAGTTTCTCGATCGAGGATGAGACAGGCGAGATCCGCGTTTCGGCCTACCGCGCGGAGACGCAACAGATCGTCGAGGAAGGCCGCGTACCAGCGCCGGGCGACTGGGTCGAGGTGGCCGGAACCTTACGCATCCGGGAAGATTTTCTCTCGCTCACCATAAACGTGCCCGAGCAATTAACGATCACCCGCGCCGAGCCGGTGGAGCGCGCCATCGGCTCTATCACGCTGACCGACCAATACCTACGCGTACGGGTGCGGGGTGAGGTAGAGAGCTCCTACGAGCCTTACAATGGATTGACCCTGATCACCGTCCGCGACGAGAGCGGTTCCATCCCCGTCGCCGTGAGCGAGGACCTGGTCGCTCTCAGCGGTAGCCCCCTGCCCCTCCTCCCCAAAGGGCAGCCCGTCGAGGTCGTGGCGGCGGTCTCTTTCTACGGCGATACGCCCCAACTCGTCCCCGCCTCCGTCGCCGGCGTCGTGCCGCTCGCCCAGCCGGTGCTCGTCGTCGCCGAGAGACAGATCGGCGAACTGACCGATGAGGACGTGGGCCAACTGGTCGTCGTGCGCGGTACCGTCACCAAAGTTGACCCATTTTCCGCCGGCGTCAAGTTCACCCTGGATGATACCACCGGCGAGATCACTGTGCTCCTGTGGCAAGATGTCTATGATGGAATCAGCGCCGATGCCAGACCAGGGGTCGGTGCGGAGGTGCAGGTGCAGGGAGAAGTCTCTGAATACCGGGGCGAGTTAGAGGTGATTCCTAATCTACCCGACGATGTGTGGGTGCTCGCTCCTCCATCCAACATCGCGCCGCCAACCGAGACCCCACAGCCACAAGAAAACGAGATCGAGGCGCGCGCCATCGGCGACGTCACTTTCGCCGACGTGGAACAGACCTTGCGATTGACGGGCACGCTGGGTGAGATGGAGACTTTTTCCGCCGGAGTCAAATTCACCCTCGATGACAGCAGCGGCGCCATCATCCTGCTGCTTTGGCAGAACGTCTACGACGCCATCCCCGACGCCGGGCAACTCGTCGCCGGAACACGGGTCGAGGTAGTGGGGCAGATCGAAGAGTATCAAGGCAATTTAGAGATCATCCCGGAAGCGGATGGGATAAAGATTGAAGAGCAGAGATAGAGAATGGAGATTGCTATGCAAAGAAAAATATCTGTAACCATTATGATTGTACTGGCAGTAACAGTGACCGGTTGCGGAGGCGCGTCACAGCCGGCGGCGACTGCTACCACCAAACCACTGCCGGTGCTGGCCGATACTGCAACCCCCGCGCCGACAAATACGCCCGCACCGACCGAGACACTAGCGCCCACCAACACACCCACATCTGAACCGGCGCCAACCACGGCGGATACGCCCACGCCGGTCGACACACCCACGCCCACACTCACCCCCACGCCGGCAGCGACCTCGACGCCCAAAGTAACGCTGACGGACATTGGAAGCATCACGGCCGACCGCTCCGGGGAGGAAGTGACCGTAGAAGGCGCGGTGGTCGGCACAGCCAGTTTCCAGGCCGGCTTCAAGTTCACGTTGGACGACGGCACGGGGCAAATCACGCTCCTGATGTGGCACAACGTCTATGACGATTGCTGGGACGCAGCCGAGATAAATCTGGGCGCAAAGGTGCGGGCCAGCGGCGAGATCGGCCAGTACGAGGGGGAATTGCAGATCGAGCCGGATTTCGGCGGCGACGTAAAGGCCATCACGGGCGCGGCCGCTTCCGCCCCGCAGCGCGAGATCGGCTCGCTCTACGGCGGCGACGAGGGGCAACGGGTGATGATCGAGGGAGAGATCATCCGGGTGGAGGGCAGAGGAAGTTGGGCCAAGGTGTTCGTCGGTGATGGAAGCGGCGAGGTGATGGTCTTTATCTACCAGAACGTTCTCGACCGCATCCCCAACAACACAGCGCTGGGCACGTCCGGCAGTCGCGTGCGCGTCGTCGGCACGATAGAGCTGTACAAGGGCAACCTGGAGGTGGTGCCGACGCTGCCGTACGATGTGGTGGTGTTGGAGTAGGCAAGAGAGCCTGCAAGTCGCAAGTTTGCAAGTGGGCAAATTGACGCCAGTAATGCCGACGGGGGGCAAGTTGAAAATCCAAAACCTATCTCCAGACACAATCCTGTTCAACGGCCAAATCTTTACCCTGGATGCCGCAGGGGCCACCGCCCAGGCCGTGGCGATCAAGGACGGCCGCATCGTGGCCGTTGGCGGCAATGCCGAGATCAAAACCCTGGCCGGCGACCATACCAGAAACATTGACCTCGGCGGACGGCCCGCCATCCCCGGCATATTCGATAGCCACAACCACCTGCTGGAAGTGGGGGCCAAACTATCCACGATCCGCCTGGACGAGTGCCGGTCTCCAGAGGAGATGATGGAGCTGGTGCGCCAGCAGGCTCGAGACACCCCGCCCGGCGAGTGGATCGTCGGCCAGGGATGGAACGAGGGGAACTGGAACGGCCGGCTGCCGACCCGTCACGACCTCGATCCGGCCACGTCGGACCACCCGGTGGTTCTGATGCGCTTTTTCAACATTGACGTGGTCAACAGCCGCGCGCTCCGCGCAGCCGGCATTGATCGTCACACGCCAGACCCCAAGGGCGGCAAGATTGAGCGCGACGCCAAAGGCGAGCCGAACGGCCTCCTGCGAGCCAGCGCCAAGACCCTGGTACGCCGCCTCATCCCCAAACCGACGCTGGAGCAGATGAAGCAATCGTTGCGGCTGGCGTGTCGCGAAATGCACCGTTTTGGCATCACCAGCATCGTCGAGCCGGGTCTGCGTCCACTGGAGATGCGTGCCTTTCAATCTCTTTACCAGGATAACGAGCTATCGCTGCGGGTCAACCTGATGCCCAGTTGGCACGGCTTCCACGACGACGAGAGCGAGGACGTGCTAGGCCACCGCGCCAGGGAGCCGGGCATCTACAGCGGCCTCGGCGACGAGTGGCTGCGCATCGGCGGGCTCAAGATGGCGATTGACGGCGGCACCACCTCGCACACGGCCTATATGTACGAGCCTTACGAAGGCGATGCCAAGTTGGTCGCTTTCAACCGCATCGAGTTGGACGCACTGTACCGCCACCTCCGCACTGCTCAAGAACTGGGCTGGGACGTGGGCATTCACTGCTGCGGCGACCACGCCCAGGATATGGCAGTGGGCGCCTTTGCTCAGGTCGCCCGCGAGATGCCCAGTCCCGATGCGCGCCACAACATCGTCCACGGCTACTTTCCCACCGCCAGCGCGCTCGACCAGATGGCCGAGTACAACATCGCCGCAGTACTCCAGCCCACCTTTATCTACTGGGAAGGCGACCTGCTCTTCCGCGACGTTGGCGAACGACGAGCGCAGAACTACAAGCCCGCGCGCACGTACCTGGATCGGGGCATCGTGGTGACCGCCAGCTCCGACGTGACCAGCACGGTATCGGCCAACCCCTTCATCGCCCTATACGCCCTGGTGACACGCAAGAACAAGCTGGGCCAACATATCGCGCCTCAAGAAGCGATCAGCCGCGAGGAAGCTCTGCGAGCATACACCGTATCCGGCACGTGGCTCACCCGCGAGGAGCACCTCAAGGGCACAATCGAGGTAGGCAAGCTGGCTGACATCATCGTGCTGGATCGCGACTACTTTTCCGTGCCTGACGAGGAGATCAAGGACATCCAGGTAGATATGACTATTGTGGGTGGTGACGTGGTGTGGCAGCGAGAACAACATCACCCCCAAGAAAAAGTGGAGCACACACTTATATGACTGTAGTCGTACCCTTGCTCTACGCTGTCTGCGGCGCGCTGGTCGCCTCGGTGCTGGCGCTGGTGCCGGCGCTGCACATCTATAACGTGGCCGGGTTCATCATCCTGGCTTCGGCCACGCTGGGCAAATTTATGCCGCCCGAAATGCTGGCAATGTTCTTCCTGGGCCTGATCACCAGCTACTCCATCCTGAACACCATCCCCAGCATCTTTCTCTCCGCCCCCGATGATTCGACCATATTTGTCGTCCTGCCCGGGCAAAAGTATCTGCTCCAGCGGCGCGGGTACGAGGCGGTGGCGCTGACCGGCATCGGCGGACTGGGCGGGATCGCGGTGCTGGCGTTGCTGACGCCCGTCGCCTCGATCCTCTTCCCGGCACTGCGAGCCATCCTGCAACCCCATCTGCACTGGATCCTGTGGACCGTGATCGCCTTTATGCTCATCTCCGAGTGGCCCAAGGGCTCCGACCGCGCTCCGGCGGGCCTGGCCCGCTGGTGGGACGGCTGGAAATCGCTCACGGCGGGCTTGGTCACCTTCACGCTCTCCGGCCTCTTGGGATTCATCCTGCTCTACCGCAGCCTGGTGCCGGTGACGGTCGCTTATCAAAACCTGCTCCCGGCCTTTGTCGGGCTTTTTGCCGTGCCCTGGATTCTGCAAAACATTCTCTCGCGGGTCGAGCTGCCAGAGCAGCACATCGCCGAGACGGTGGATAGCACGCTGGGATTGTTCCTGCGCGGGACGTTCGCGGGCGCGCTGGGGGGATTATTCGCCGCCTTCTTCCCGGTCGTGACCGGGGGCTTGGGCGGATTTATCGCCGGGCACGCCACCGCCCAGCGGGACGACCGGCTGTTCATCATCTCGCAAGGGGCCTCCAAGGTAGTCTATTACGTGGGCGGATTCCTGTTCTTCTTTGTGCCGGGGCTGCACCTGACGCGGGGCGGTATGGCGTGGATGTTGAGCAGTCTGTGGTCATCCTACACGCCGCAGTCTTACTACACGGCGACGGCGGCGGTGGTGCTCACCGGCGTGCTCTCGTTTTTCCTGCTCCTGCTGATGACGCGCGTGATGATCAAACTGGTGGGCAAAGTGAGCTACCGCTGGATCAGCCTGGGCACGCTGGCGGTGCTGCTCGTCATCGTCGTCGGGATGACAGGCTGGGGCGGCCTACTCATCTGTGCGGTCGCCACCGGCATCGGCCTCGTCCCCGTCCTCTGGGGTTCGCGCCGGATGAACTGTATGGGCGTTCTGCTGCTGCCCATCGCGCTGAATATGGTGGGAGCAGGAGGGGTGATTGCTGGATGGCTGGGGCTGGTGCAGTGAGATTGTTTCAATAAGCCGGGGTTCAAAAAGACGGAACCCGCTACAGTGAAAAAGAGAGCAAGTGAGAGACTTGCTCTCTACTCCCTATTTCTCCATCACCCTTGCCAACTCGCACAGATCTCGGTCAATTTGTTTGTCAAAGGCAATCGCCTCTGCCAACGGAGTGAGCCTGACGTCGTTCTGGACCCATCCGACCATATGCCCCTCATTCCCGGCGATCAGTTCGCGCGCTGCGGCAGCTCCCAGCCGGGTAGCCAGCAAGCGGTCGAAAGCGCTGGGAGAACCGCCCCGCTGGACGTGGCCCAGTTGCGTGACGCGCACCGAAAAACCAAGCTCATTCTGCCGCTCCTGCAATTGGTTCGCCAATTCTTGCGTCCCCGGTCCCCATCCCTCGGCGACGATGATGATACAGTGCGTTTTACCTCGAATGTAGGCATCCTCAATCGTTTGGCAGACATCATCAATCACCGTCTTTTCCTCTGGAATTAATACTAGTTCTGCCCCACCGGTGATGCCGCTCACCAACGCCAGGTAGCCAGAGTCGCGCCCCATCGTCTCAATGAGAAAGGCGCGGTTGTGGGAACTGGCCGTGTCTTTGATCTTGTCAATAGCGTCCAGAATGGTGTTCAGCGCCGTGTCCACGCCGATAGAGATGTTGGTACCGTTGACGTCGTTATCAATGGTGCTGGGGATGCCTATGGTTGGAAAACCCATACGGTGCAGCTCCAGCGCGCCGCTCAAGGAACCGTTGCCGCCGATGGCTACCAGGCCCTCTATCCCGAACCGGTTAAGTGTGCGCAATGCTTCTTTTCGGCCTTGAAGATCGTAGAACTCGGGACAGCGGGCGGTGCCCAGAATTGTTCCCCCGCGTCCGATGATGCCGCCCACTGAGCGAGCGTCCATCTCGTCTATTTCGCCGTCTATCAGGCCGGCGTATCCGCGATGGATACCCATCACTTCCAGCCCCAGGTGAAGTCCCATACGCACCACCGCGCGGATGCAGGGGTTGAGGCCGGGGTTATCTCCGCCGCTTGTCAATACACCAATGCGTTTCATTTGCTTTCCTCGTCTATCTGCTAAGAAACAGCTTTTGGAAAAAGTCCAAAACCTTATCAATGCCTGTTTCTTGCTGTATGGTAACTGCTCAACCAGGTAGCCATCACACAGAGTCACACAGAGAAAGCGGATAAACAGCATCCGACAAAGAATCACAGAGAGGATAGGGAGATATTGTGCTTACGTCCGCCCAGAGGCGAGCGTCCGCCCAGAGGCGAGCGTCCGCCCAAAGGCGAGCAAATGCTGTATTCTGTGCTGAAAACTGGCACGACAAGCAAACTTGCGTCTTTCTCCTCCGTGAAACTCTGTGCATCCTCTGTGCCTCTCTGTGTTCCCGGTTATGCCTGAGCAGTTACGCTGTATGAAGAACACCGGGAGTTTTTGGCGCTATCGGGAAAATTCACCCACTTGGCGGCTGCGGTGTGAGCGCCGTCGCCAGCCAGTCATCTGATATACGCGTGGAGCGGACGTTTTTTTTAACACGGCCCTCGTCAGCAGCCCGATCCCGATCAGCGCCAGTGCGCCGCCGCCGAGCAACAGGGGAATCTTTAGAACCAGCACCAGGTTATACCCGTCCATAATGTGGCTAGGCCCGGCCCAGATCGGTATGGTGAGAGAGAGCAGCCCGCCCAGGAGCATCGCTGTCCCCGCGGCGGCGGAGGAGGAACCGTCTTTTCCTGACCGAGTTAGACCCGCCTTTTCCCAAACGCCCGGTATCCTGAGCAGCAAGAAGACGATCAGTGTAAATATCGTCAAGTAAAAGCGCATATTCGTCGGCGCGGTGCTGCCCCGGAGCATGTTGGAAAAGTACATTTTTGTCCCGGCTGTCGCTATTCCTAGGAGCAAAGCGCCCAGGGCAGTGCGATAAGCCCAGCTTTTGCCTCGTACCAGGGCAACAGTAGCCGCAATCCCGATAAAAGCGGCTACAAAGGTAAACACGGTGGCGATCTGGTAGACGCTTTTGTAGGGGGCAACGACGACCAGGCTCTCGTACTTTTCTGGGAACCACGAGATGCACACAGAGCCGATCGCTCCCAGCAATGTTTGAACCGCTGTCAATCCCATCGAGATGATGGCGACGATCCGTAGAAATTTACCCATTGTTCGTAGCTCCTCACGCCCACAAGAGGCTAAACTAGATCTCTGTCACGTCGGCCACACGTCCGTTGGTCACGCGCACTAGTTCATCAAAGGAAATGGGAAACACGGCGCGTGGATGGCCCGCCGCTGCATAAACCGTCTCGAAACGGCCCAGCGATTCGTCGATCCAGGCCGGCAGTGGTTGCCGGTGGCCGACGGGAGGCACGCCGCCGATGCTAAAGCCGGTCTCACTGCGCACGCGCTCGGCGTTGGCCATCATCACCCGTCGCGCTTGCAGCAGGCTCTTCAGTTTGGCCGGATCGGCTCGCCGGTCGCCCGCCACCAACACCAGCACCGGCTTCCCATCGGCCAGGAAAATCAGCGATTTGACGATGCTGCCCAAGGCGGCGCCGAGCGCGTCGGCGGCCAACTGCGCCGTGCGGGCGCTCTTTTCCAGTTTTACGATGGCGCTCTCTAGGCCAGCTGCTTCGAGGGCGCCTTGTACGCGCTCTGTCCCTTTCATCCCACGTCCTTCTCTACCCACACTGCCCTGGCCCCGACAATGGCGGCCAGCTTTTGCTCCAGTTCTGTGCTGTAGCGCGTCGTCTCGTTGGGGAACGCCAGTTCGATCGCCCCGTTCGCGCCGCCGACCAGGTGGATGACAAAGCGATCACGGCCCTGATTCTCCGCTAGCAGACCGTGAATTTGGCGTAGTTTCTGCACGTCCTGAGGCTGCTCTCCGCTGCGAGCCAGCGTCACGCGGATGGTGCGCGGCTGGGATACTAGAGGCGGCGTAGGCGCGGGCCTGGGTGGTGACGGCATGGTCGCTGGCGCGCGGGTTGACTCGGCGACGATAGTTATCTCATCAGGGGGCTTGGCCCAGTTGCACAGCAGGTTTGGCTCGTCTCGCCGTCCGGCGTCCACCTTGCCGCCCATGACGAGGATGCGTTCCGGCTGCCACAGGTGCTTGGTCTGCTCCCATACCTTTGGAAAGACAACAACGTCGCAGGTCCCCTGCAAATCCTCCAGGGTGACGAAGGCCATCTCGTTCCCTTTCTTGGTCGTGTGACGGCGTACCCGCTGCACCATCCCGGCGATGACGACTTGTTGCCCGTTCGTTTCCTCATCCAATGCCCCGGCGTAGGCGGTCACGGTGTCTTGGAGCTTGATTTGCACTTGCGTCAGCGGGTGCTCAGAGACGTACACGCCGACCAGGTCCTTTTCCCACGCCAGTATCTCTTTTTGCGGCACTTGCGGCGTCTGGGAGAGGGGAGGCAGTAGAGACTCTTCGGCTGCCAAACGCACACCGGTCGCCTCGCCAAACAGGCTCATCTGTCCCACGTCTCGCGCGCGGTGCAGGCTGCCGCTCAAGCCGACGATGCGGTCTGCGATGGGCAAGAGTTGAGAGCGCGCGCCGAGTGGCCGTAGTGTGCCCACCTTGATCAGGCTTTCCAATGCCCGCCGGTTGACTTGTCGCAAGTCTACCCGGCGGCAAAAGTCATCCAAATCGCGGAAGGGGCCGCCTGTCTGGCGGGCGTCCAGGATCGTCTCGATCGGGCCTTCGCCCACGTTCTTGACAGCGCCCATCCCAAAGCGGATCGCGGTCGCGCCGTTGGGTTGTTCTTCCTCAATGGTGAAATCCAGGCCGGAGCAATTGATGTCTGGGGGCAGCACCTCGATCCCCATACGGCGGCACTCGGCGATGAGCAGGCCGACTTTTTCGGTGTTGTGCCGCTCGACGGTCAGCAACGCAGTCATATATTCGACCGGGTACTTGGCCTTGAGGTAGGCGGTCTGGCAGGTGAGAACGGCATAGTCGGCGGCGTGACTCTTGTTGAATCCGTACCGCGCAAAGTATTCGATGTCGCCAAAGATCGCCTCGGCCGTCTCTCGCTGCAAACCGCTATGTTTTATCGCGCCTTCGACGAAGGATACTCTGTGTTTCAGCAGGGCCGCCTTTTTCTTTTTTCCGATAGCGCGTCTCATCAGGTCGGCTTCGCTTGGCGTGTAGCCAGCGATGTCTGTCAAAAGGCGAATCACTTGTTCCTGATAGACGATGATGGCATAGGTCTCTTGCAAAATTGGCTTTAGGCTGGGGTGGTGGTACTCGACCGGCTTTTTGCCGTGCAAGCGATCAATGTAATCGTCAATGTACTCCATCGGGCCGGGACGGTAAAGACTGATAGCGGCGATGATGTGGTCGAACTTGGCGGGCTGCATTTTCATCAACATACGCCGCATCCCGGCTCCTTCCACCTGAAAGACGCCCATCACGTCTCCCCGTGAGAGCAGGTTGTAGGCGCTCGGATCGTCGGTGGGGATGTTGTTCAAGTTCAGGGTCACGCTGTGTCGTTGACGAATTAGCTCGCAGGCGCGCCGCATGACGGTGAGAGTGGAGAGGCCCAGAAAGTCGATCTTGAGCAGCCCCAGCTCCTCTAGCTCCTCCATCGTGTACTGGGTGACGACGCCAATCTCGTCGCTATCGCCGCCGCGCGTGGGCCGGTTCAGGGGCGCGTACTCGACCAACGGCGCGTCAGAGACGATGACGCCGGCGGCATGGGTGCTGGCGTGACGGATGTTCCCCTCCACGCCCCGCGCTGTATCTATCAGGCGCTGGATGTGCTCTTCTTTCTCGTAGGCCTCTCGCAGTTCGGGTACTTCCCGCAGTGCGCTCTTCAGCTTGACCTTGGGCCCGGACGGTACCAGCCGGGCGATGCGGTCCACTTCCGACAGTGGATAGTCGAGCGCTCGTCCCACGTCGCGGATGGATGCCTTGGCGCCCATCGTGCCAAAGGTGATGATCTGGGCCACTTGCTCGTGTCCGTACTTTTCGACCGTGTAGCGGATCAGGTCGGCCCGCTGGTCGTCGGGGTAATCCAGATCAATGTCCGGCATGCTCACGCGGCCCAGGTTGAGGAAGCGTTCGAAAATCAGACCGTGCTGCAACGGCTCCAGATTAGTGATTCCCAGGCTGTAGGCGACGATGGAACTGGCCCCTGACCCACGCACGTTCCACCAGATGTTTTGCTCCTGCGAGAAGCGGCACAGGTCCCAGACAATGAGAAAGTAGGTGTCGAACCCCATCTTGTGGATGATGTCCAACTCGTAATCGAGCCGCTCCCGCTCTCTGGAGGCGATGGTCGTGTATTTGCGGCGCAGCCCTTCCTCGCACAGGTGTCGCAGGTAGGACTGGGCGTCGTACCCCTCTGGCGTCTGAAAGATGGGCAGATGGTAGTTGCCAAATTCCAGCTCCACCTCGCACATCTCGGCGATGCGCAGCGTGTTCGTCAGCGCCTCCGGCGTCTCGGAAAAGAGTGCGGTCATCTCCTCGCCGCTCCTGAGGTAGTAGCTGTCGCCATTCATCCGCATGCGCTTGGGTTCAGTGACTGTTTTGCCGGTCTGGATGCAGAGGAGCACATCGTGGATGGGCGCTTCTTCGCGGCGCGTATAGTGCGAGTCGTTGGTGGCGGCCAACGGCAAGTCAAGCTCGCGGGCCAGGGAGATTATCTGGCGGTTGACTTGCGTCAGTTCAGGGATATCGTGCTCCTGAATCTCCAAATAGTAGCGGCCCGGAAAGAGATCACGGTACCAAGCGATGACGCGGCGCGCTTCTTCGAGCCGCCCATCCCGGAGCAGGCGGGAGACTTCTGATGAGCCGCAACCGGAGAGGACGACAAGCCCATCGGCGTGCTCGGCCAGGCTCTCTTTATCAATGCGCGGTTTGTAGTAGAAACCTTCCAATTGTGCGATAGTCGCCAAGCGCATCAGGTTGTGGTAGCCGGCGTCGTTCTGGGCCAGAAGCACCAGGTGATGAGCCTTGCGGTCGAGCTTGGCGTCCCGGTTCTGGCGGCCCCGTGGGGCCACGTAAGCCTCCATCCCAATGATGGGTTTGACGCCGGCAGATCGGCACATCTTGTAGAACTGGACCGCGCCGTACATCACGCCGTGGTCGGTGAGGGCCAGAGCCGGCATACCCAGTTCGGCGGCGCGCTCGGCCAGTTCTTGGCAACTGCTGAGGCCATCGAGGAGCGAGTATTCGCTGTGGGCGTGGAGGTGGACAAACTCTGTCATCGGGAATGTATTATACCATAGGGAACGTAATGCGTAAAACGTAATGTGTAACGGCCGCGTTTCACATCCAGTTTACCAATTTACCAAGTTGTGGTAACATTCACTCATTCGTAAATTCGCAAAGGAGCTCAAAGTGAATAAACTAGGCACACAGGATTACATCACGCTGGAAGATCAGTACAACGCCCATAATTATAAACCTCTCGACGTCGTTCTGGCGCGCGGGGAGGGGGTGTGGGTGTGGGACGTGGAGGGGCGCAAGTATATGGATTGCCTCGCGGCATACTCGGCCGTCAACCAGGGCCACTGCCACCCGCGCATCGTGCAGGCGATGTTGGAGCAAGCACCAAAACTGGCTCTCACCTCGCGCGCCTTTCGCAACGATCAACTGCCCCTGCTGGCAGAGGAATTATGCGAGTTGACCGGCTACGAGATGATGCTGCCGATGAACTCGGGCGCGGAGGCGGTAGAGACCGCCCTCAAGGCAGCCCGCAAGTGGGCCTACACGGTCAAGGGCGTGGCGGATGAGCGGGCCGAGATCATCGCCTGCTCTGGCAACTTTCACGGGCGCACCATCTCTATCGTCACCTTTTCGCCGGAGGAGCAGTATCGCGATGGCTTTGGACCTTTCACCCCCGGATTCAAACTGATTCCCTACGGTGACGCTGGAGCGCTGGAGCGGGCCATCACGCCCAACACGGCGGCCTTTATCGTCGAACCGATACAGGGAGAGGGCGGCGTCGTCGTCCCGCCAAAGGGTTACCTCAAGCGCGTGCGCGAGCTATGCAGCGAGCACAACGTATTGATGATGGCCGACGAAATTCAGAGCGGCCTGGGACGCACCGGCAAGCTTCTGGCCTGTGAGCACGAGGGCGTGCGGCCAGACGTGGTGATGCTGGGCAAGGCGCTATCGGGCGGCATGTACCCGGTCTCGGCGGTGGTTTCATCGAAAGAAGTGTTGGGAGTCTTTGACCCCGGCGACCACGGCTCGACCTTTGGCGGCAACCCACTGGCCTGCGCGGTGGCGCGGGAATCGCTGCGCGTCATCCAGGACGAAAACCTCTGCGAGCGCGCGGCCGAACTGGGCGATTACCTGATGGCTCGCCTGAGAGAGATCAAGAGCCAGTACGTGAAACTCGTCCGTGGCAAGGGGCTGTTCGTCGGCATCGTACTCAAACGGGAGGCCGGCGGCGCGCGCCGTTTCTGCGAGGCGCTACAAGAGCGAGGCGTGCTGGCCAAAGAAACCCACGAACATATCATCCGCCTGGCCCCGCCGCTGGTCATCACCCGCGAGCAGATTGACTGGGCGGTGGAGCAAGTGGCTGAGGTCTTGACGATGGCCTAGTCTTTGAGGTGCGACGCACTTCCAAAGTGCGTCGCACCTTGCTCACGCTTTCGTCCCCTTGATATCTGCTTCTCGCTGAGCAATCTCGGCGTCCAATTCTTGGATATTTTCCCACTCGCTGGCAAAGTCCGGATCGGTGCGCCCGCCCTCGGCGTAGACAGCTATGACGCGCTGGCCGATCTCGCGAAAGATGCGTCCTTTTTGCTCTTTGAAGCCAATGATCTCGGTGCTGAGCCGCCCGATGCGGGCCGCCTTCTCCGCCTCCTCGGCTACCTCGACGACGCCCTGGCGTAGTTTGTCCATCAGTCCCATTGATCTGCTCCTTGCACTGGGGAGACCTCAAAGGTTTTCAGAAACCTTTGAGGTCTTGAATTACGGCAAAGCGGGATAAAAGTCTATCACCCGCTGCTCGCCCGCGTAAGAATCCGCTGCTGCCCGGCCTTTTACAGCTTCGAGCACAAGCGTCACGCCGGAGGTTTGCGCCGCCGACTGGGTGAGCGTCTCCAGCGGCAGGGCCAGCGCGACCACCGTGCGCGAATCGCTCAAGTAGTAACGTATACCCTCAGGCCCAGAGACCCAGTTTCCTTGCCCTGCATCCCAGATGAGAAAGTACGGCTCGTAGGAGCCTGTGGCGGGGTCGTAACTGACGCCTATCACGGCCTCGTCGCCCAGGTCGGGGTTGATGCGGCGGCTGCCGGCCGGGCGGCCCGTGGCTGTGTTTCCGTCCACATCCAGCGAAAAGAGCCAGTTCATATACACTGGCGGCGGATCAGGGATCGGTGTGTGGAGCGCGATCCACAGCAGTATCTCCCCGTCGGCGACCCAGCCGGTCAGTTCTGCCGGCGTCCCTTCGGTAGGTTGAAGCGCCACACGCGCGTCGGGATTGAGGCTGGCAGAGCTGATATCCAAGCCGGCAGGAACTCCTTCGACCGGCGCACCGTTTTCGTAAGCGCCCACGTCGCCCTGGGGATCGGTGGGCGGCAGGGCAATGGCCTCCGGTGTCGGCGTGTCGGTTGGGGCGGGCGCGGGAGATGGTTCGAGCGTGGGAGGCGGCGTGCAGGCTACGACGTGTACAATGGCCTCGGCTTTTTGTTCTGTATCAACAGCGGTCGCTGTGACCGTATAGTCGCCGGGGGTGTCGCCAGCGGTAAAGATGCTATCGCTCATCATGCCTCCCGTGGCACCCCACGTGACCTCCACGTTATCCCCACTGGTGAACTGGCGCTGCTCGCCAGGGCACAGGCTGATCTCGCCGGGGCTGATGGTCAGCGGAATCTCTGGCGGCGACAAGACACTGTTACAGGCCCGCAGGATGGTGACGATCGCCGCGATAGCAACGATGACGATCATAGCGATGGTAAACCAGAATAGGATCGCGCGCGCTCTATTGCTCAAGCCACTGTCATTTAACATATTTCCTCCAACACTAGAACGAATTGAGAAAGGAACGAATTGAGGTAACTGCTCAGGCATAACCAGGAACACCGAGATGCACAGAGAACAGACAGAGTTTCACAAAGGAAAAAGAGAAAAGCTTGCCTGTCGTATCCATTTTTAGCACAGAATACATTGCTTACCCGCCTCTGGGCGGACGCCCGCCTCTGGGCGGACGTAAGCACATATCTCTCTGTAATTCTCTGTCGGATGCTGTTTATCCGCTTTCTCTGTGTAACTCTGTGTAATGACTATCTGGCTGAGCAGTTACGAATTGAGAAAGGAACGAATCGAGAAAGCAACGGATTTTTCTTGCATAGGGCAAGTTGCCAACTTGCCCTTGCTCTACTGCCCGAATCGCAGCCGCGCCACTCGCTGGGTGCTTGGCCCGATGGCGACATCTTTTCCGATGCGCCGGCCGCACACCCACACGATTTCATCACCCGCCACAAGTAGAGGAACGTGGTCGCGCCAGGCGCGTGGGATTTTGAGATTGGTCAGGAACGCGCTCAGTTTGACGCTGTGCCCGCCCATTCCCAGAGGCCGGAAGCGATCTCCGCGGCGGCGGGGCCGCAGCGCCAGCGGCTCGGTCAGCGCGCCCGCGTCGAGGTAGGCCGTCCACGGATCAGCGTTGGCGGCGATTTGAGCTGCGTCCCATTTCTCTAGATTATTAGCTCTCAGCGTCCATTGAGACTGCGGGAGCGGCGTTGCGCCTGGCAATTGCACTGGCAAAAGTTCCTCGCTCCACAGCAGCGGCTCATCCGGCGGAGGGCCGGCGTCGCCGGCGTCGCTCATGGTCAGTGTATCGTAGCTCACGGTGAGCGCCAACCCCATCGGCAGCGCGGCCTGGGCGCCGGTCTCTCCTCGCAATCCCACCTGTCGGGCGTGCTCCACATGGACAAAGTTCACGTCGCGCAGCGTTCTGCGCAGACGATAGGCTGCCCGGCGCAGCGCGGCGCGTTGTAGGGCCACTGGCAGTGCGCGCCAGGCATCTCGATCAAAGATGATGGCTGCATCTCGTTTCTCTCGTACCGTCTCGGCCCACGCCTGCTCTCGCAGTTGGGACAGTAATTCGTAATCGGCGGCGACAACGCTGGCGGTGTGGCGCAGCCGGGCGCGAATGTTGGGGTTATACTCCTCCAGCAGCGGCAGCAGTTCGTGGCGTAAGCGGTTGCGAAAGTAGGCAGTGTCCAGGTTAGAGCGGTCAAAGCGCGGCGTGAGATTCTGACGGGCGCAGTAGGCTTCGATGGCGGCGCGGGGGATTGCCAAGAGGGGGCGGATGATTGTTAGAGTTTCGAGTTCGGAGTTTGGGGTTGGGGAAAAGGGTTCGAGCAAGCGATAGTCTGTGATGGGTGTGGCGGGCAGCATACCGCGCAAGCCGGCCAAGCCCGCGCCACGCAAAAAGTGCATCAGTACCGTCTCGGCCTGGTCGTCGCCGTTGTGGCCTACCGCGATTTTGGATGCGCCGATCTTTTTTGCCGCTTGGGCCAGGAATGTGTAGCGCGCGCGCCGGGCTGCTTCCTCAAAGGCCATCTTCTGTTTGGCTGCCAGCGCCGGTACGTCTTGTTTCTCGATTGTGACCGGCAACCCCCACTCGGCGGCGAGCGCGGCCACAAAGTCGGCGTCAGCGTTGGCCTCGGCTCCGCGCGCGCCGTGATTTAGGTGGGCTACGTGTAAGCGCAGATCGTACTCCTCGCGCAAGCGCAACAGCACGTGCAGCAGGCAAACTGAATCTGGCCCGCCAGAGACGCCGACGATTATCCCGTCGCCGGGCGCGAGCAGGCCGTGGGCCTCAATTATGCGCCGGACTCGTTTCAGAATATCGGTCACTTGCTCACTTGTCCACTTTCACTACAAACGGATTACCGATCCGCAGTATTCGCAGGTGATTTCTTGCATGCCGCGCACGATCTCGGCGTCGAGTGTCCCTCCGCAGGTTGGGCACTTGGTGGGAGCGGTGCGGGCGGCTTCTACTACCGCCTCGTCCTTCGGCTGCGTGCGTTCCTTGGCAATCTCGCCGGACTTGACTCGCCCAATCAGCTTGGCCCATTCTTCGTTTTGAGCGTCAATCAGGCGCAACGTGGCCCCGCTTAGATCGGCCTCGGGCGCAAAGAGCAGTTTCAACATCTCTTTGCGCTTCAGGAATTTTTTCTCATCACTGGCCTTGACCTCGTCTACCTGGCCAATAGAAACATCAAAGATGAATTCTTGTACGGTTTCCTTTTCGGTGGTGATAAAGAGTATCTTTTTGGTGGCTATCTCCTCTTTTTGCTCAAAGAGCAGCCGGGCGTCGGTGAGATAGAGCAAGCCCTCTGGCCCTTCATCCTCTCTCTCCATATATTGGGCCTTGCAAACCGCTACGGGATCCTCGCCTGGGTGAAGTTGGAAGCTGGCCTCGTCCACCTGGTCGAGCAGCCAGCGGATTTCTTTGACCTGGGACTGGGTCTGACGCACGTTTTTCTGGAGTGTATCGTACATCGCATGGGCCGCCGAGTGGGCCGCGCTCACCTTGCGCTCGAGTGTATCAATAGCAGAGTCGGCGCGCGCGATCTGGGCGGCGCGGCCACTCGTGGCCTGGCTCATCGCTCTTTCGGCCTCATTGGTCTCGCGTTCCAATTCCCGCACGCGCTTGTCCACCTCGCGGGATACGCGGTCGCGTGTCTCTCCCCACTTTTTCGCCAACACGCTGATTTTATTTTCCATAAAGCTGCGAAAAACATAGCCGCGAGTGCGCAGTTCTTCGATTTCGGCCGGCAGAACCGCCAGCGCGGTCTCGATGTCTTCTAGATCATCCTGCACGCTGGTTAGTAGCAATGACTCTTGCTGTCGGCCTAATCGGTCCTGGAGTCTATCCAGTTTGGCCTGAGTTTCCTCGCTGGATGAGCTGGACGCTGCCGGCCTGCTGGCCGTCTGGGTTTCACTTTTCCTTTTTGAGCTGGCGGCAGCGCGGGGTTTCGCCGACGACCTGACGTTGCTTTTCCGTGACCTGGTAGATGATTTTCTTGGCTGTGATGTCGATGACTTTCTCGCAGACGTTGAGGGTTTTCTTGAGGATTTTTTGCCTTTCATGTTTTGCCTCCCTAGTTGGCTATGCGCCGGATTATCCGGCTCTCATCGTAAAACGTAAATAGGCTTCTATAAAATCGTCCAGTCGCCCATCGAGCACGGCCTGTATGTTGCCGGTCTCGTGGTTGGTGCGGTGGTCTTTGACCATCTGGTAGGGATGCAGCACGTAGGAGCGAATCTGATTGCCCCAGCCGGCGTCCATGTGCTCCCCCTTCAGTTCAGCGATCTCTGCGCGCCGTTTTTCCTCTCCCAGTTGGATCAGCCGTGCCCGCAACACGCGCATCGCCAGTTCTCGATTCTGGGTCTGCGAGCGCTCGTTCTGGCAGGAGACGACGATTTCGGTGGGGATGTGGGTTATGCGCACCGCCGTCTCGTTTTTCTGCATGTGCTGACCGCCGGCCGACGAGGCGCGGAAGGTATCAACCTGCAGATCGTTGGGATCAATTGTCACCGAGATGTCGTCGCTGAGATCGGGCCAGGCTTCGATCAAGGCAAAGGAGGTGTGGCGGCGGTGGTTGGCGTCGAAAGGGGAGAGCCGCACCAAACGGTGTACTCCTCGTTCGGCGCGGGCGTAGCCGTAGGCATAAGCGCCAGAGATAGTGACCATAGCTCGCTTGATGCCGGCTTCCTCGCCGGGCAGCCGGTCCACCACTTTGGCAGAGTACCCGCGCGACTCGGCCCAGCGCAGGTACATGCGCAACAGCATCTCGGAAAAATCCTGGGCGTCGGTGCCGCCGGCCCCAGCGTGAATGGCCAGGATGGCGTCGCCTCTATCGTGGGGGCCAGAGAGGAGCAGATGGAACTCAAGTCGTTCGATTTCCTGCTCCAGCGCGTCCGTCTCGGCGGCCAGTTCCTCTCCCAGGCTTTCGTCTTCCAGCGTAACGAGTTCTAACGTATCTTGCACCTGTTGCGCTAACAGGTTCCAACGTTCTACTTCTTCTTGCAAGCCGGAGAGGCGACGCATCGCCGCTTGAGCTGTCTCGGTGTCGTTCCAAAAGTCCGGGGCGCTGGCCCGCTTTTCCAGTTTGATGATTTTTCGCTCTTTGTTGGCCAGGTCAAAGACGCTCCCGGATGTGATCCAGTTTTTGGTTAAGGGTTGTCAATCGGTTGGCAAGTTCTTCCACGTGTACCTCCAGTTTCACGATTTAACGTCTCGGGATGACTCAGAAATGGGTGGCGGCCCTGTTATCTGCCAGCAGCTCAATAACTGGGTGGTTACTTTTTGGTTTTCTTTGCCTTTTTGGCTTTTTTCTTTCTGGCTTTCCCTTTTTTCTTCTTGGCTTTCTTTGTTCCCTTGCTCTTTTTTATTTTCTTGGCTTTTCTTTTGCCCTTTTTG